>CAYUYV010000015.1:3343-51019 GCA_964449455.1 uncultured Alphaproteobacteria bacterium
GGCCAGACCATTGAGTTTATCCCGGGGCTGATCAAAAAAATATCCTAATTGCGTTGATGGCCGGTCTTGAGCCGTTCAGGTCTCGTCGTAAGGTAGTCCTTGTCCCAACATCTTCCTGGCCCGGTCCCGGTGGGCTGGGGTGATTGCATCGGCGACAAGTTTGAGGGCTGTCGCAAGAACCGCCGCATCATCGGAAAAGCCGAGGCCCGGGATGATGTCGGGCAGGAAATCGATGGGCAGGACAAAATAAGCAAGAGCCGCGAGAAGGATCGCTTTTACCCGCCAGGAGGTTTCCGGGTCGAAGGCGCACAGATAGGCCGCCACCAGATCCTCCGCGAAAGGAATGCGGCCCAGGAGGCGGCGCAGCTTGGTCCAAAAACCATCGCGCACAATCTTCTCATGGCGTTCTACTGTGGCGGGAAGGTTCACCCGTGGGTCCGTCAGGTCCCCCAGGCGCGGTTTTTCGGACCAGCGCCCCTCGCCATTTCCGTCGCCATTTCCTTCTGATGGGCCCATGATAAATCTCTGAATTCAGGCCCACACCGCCACACTGGTCGGGTCGCTGGGCGCAAGAACATCGGCATATCTGAGGAAAGGACACGCCATGGATCTCAATAACACCGTCACCGCTGTCATCACGGGCGGCGCCTCCGGCCTTGGTGAGGCCACGGCCCGCGAACTTGCCGGACAGGGCGTGCGGGTCGCCATTTTCGACCTCAATGAAGAAAGAGGCGAGGCCGTTGCCAAGGAATTGGGCGGTGTGTTCTGCAAGGTCAATGTGGCCGAAGAAGAGTCCGTGGTTGCCGGCTTCGAAAAAGCTCGCGCCGCTTTGGGTCAGGAGCGGATCCTGATCAACTGCGCCGGCATCGGCATCGCGGTGAAGACGGCTTCCCGGGACAAAAAGTCCGGCGAGATCAAGCCTCACCCGCTCGACCAGTTCAATTTCGTGATCCAAGTGAACCTGCTCGGCACCTTCCGCTGCATTGCCCACGCAACCGCCGGCATGCTGAGCCTTGATCCGGTGACGGCGGACGGGGAGCGCGGTGTCGTGGTGAACACCGCGTCCGTGGCGGCCCAGGACGGTCAGATCGGCCAGGCGGCATATTCCGCATCCAAGGGCGGCATTGTGGGCATGACCCTGCCCATCGCCCGGGATTTGAGCCGCGAGGGCGTTCGCGTGAACACCATTCTGCCGGGGCTTTTCAACACGCCGCTGCTTCAGGGCGCGCCTGATCACGTGAAACAGGCCCTTGGCGCTCAGGTGCCGTTCCCAGCCCGTCTTGGCGAGCCCACCGAATACGCCAAGCTCGCCCGCCACATCTGCGAGAACGGCATGCTGAACGGCGAATCCATCCGCCTTGACGGCGCCATCCGGATGGCGCCGCGCTGAGGCCGGCGGGGCCGCTTAGGCCATGGCATCCATGGCCTTGGCCATTTTGACGTCGAGTTCACTCAGGCCGCCCGCATCATGGGTCGACAGGGTGACCTCGACGGTCTTGTAGACATTAAACCATTCGGGATGGTGGTCCATCTGTTCGGCCACCATCGCAACCCGCGTCATGAAGCCGAAAGCTTCGTTGAAGTTCTTGAAGGTGTACGTCTTCTTGATGGCATCGCGGCCCTCCACCAGGGCCCAGCCATCAAGGTTTGGGAGCAGGTCAGCGCGCTCGGCGTCGGTCAGTTTCGCAGCCATTGACGGATCCTTTTCATCGTTAACTCACCCCTGCCCGAGATAGAGCCTTTGCCGAATGGCGCCAAGGGTGCTATGCGGCGCCGCGGTTGGGGTCATTGCGTGACAAGTGCCGGTGGCATTTCAGGCCAGGGGTTATGAGGAGTACGTCATGGGTATGCGCGTATGGCGCGAATGGCTGGCGCCGGATCTAAGCGACATGGAAGAAATGGCCGAGGAAATGTTCCTGACGCTGCCGAAAGCGTTCCGGGACAAATGCACCAATCTGGTGATCCAGGTCGAGGACTTTCCCTCCGAAGAGACCATGGAGGAGATGGAGCTGGAGAGCCCCTATGATCTCATGGGGCTCTATCAGGGCGTCGATCTCTCCGAGAAAAGCGTATCGGACAGTGGCGAAGCGCCGGACATGGTGGTTTTGTTCCGCCGCCCCATCCTTGATATGTGGGCGGAAGGGGAGGAGACCCTTGGAGGTCTCGTCACCCATGTGCTGATCCACGAGATCGGGCACCATTTCGGCCTGTCGGACGAGGAAATGGAGGCCATTGAGGACGAAGCCGCCGACGCGGCGTGAGCGCAACAGGCCGGTTAAGTCGGGTGCGGATTATTCACCCTCGTAGGATGAGCCTAAGCCTAAGCCGCGCCGCCCATGGTGTCGTGCTGCGCCCCGTCATGGACGTCCTCCATCCCGACAAAACCGCCGGCCTGGATGCTCCACAGATGGGCATAGGCGCCGCCGCGGGCCACGAGGGCCTCGTGGTTGCCTTCCTCAATGATTTCTCCGTGTTCGAGCAGGATGATCCGGTCGAGGCCCGTGATGGTGGACAGGCGGTGGGCGATCGCGATCACCGTGCGCCCCTGCATCAGGTTGAACAGGGCCTGCTGGATCATTTGCTCGGCTTCGGAGTCGAGGGCTGAGGTGGCCTCATCAAGCACCAGAATGCGGGCGTCCTTCATGAAGGCCCGGGCGATGGCCACCCGCTGACGCTCCCCGCCGGAGAGCTTGATGCCCTGCTCACCCACCATGGTGTCATAGGAGGTGCGCCGCCGGCTGATGAATTCATCCGCATGGGACAGGCGGGCGGCATGCTCGACCGTGTCCCTATCCGCGGCAGGCTCGGCGTAGCGAATATTGTCCCGGATGGAGCGGTGGAAGATGCCGGGCACCTGGGGCACTTCGGCTACGGCCTCGTTGACGGAGTCCCAGGTGACATCGCGAATGTCCTGACCGTCGATCAAGATGCGCCCGCTCTGGGGCTCGAATTGCCGGCGCAACAATTTGACCAGGGTGCTTTTGCCGGCACCCGAGCGGCCCACGAGACCCACCTTCTCCCCCGGCGCGATGTCAAGGTTCAGATTGCGGAACACCGGCGTGCCATCCTTGTGGGCAAAAGCCACATTCTCGAAACGGATTGCCCCCTGGGTGACACGCAACGGTCTTGCTCCCGGTTTTTCCTTAATCTCATGGGGTTCGCTGATGACCTCCAGGGATTCTGCCAGATTGCCGTAATATTCGAAGAAATCGAGAATCTGGAAGGAGATCTGGCGCAGTGCCCTGCTGATCAGGGTGACCAGCACGAAGACCATGGTGAAGGCGCCGATCGTCATGTTGCCGGCCATGACCTGGGCGATGGACAGGCCGATAAGGCTGATATTCAGCACCCACATGGCAATGCTCTGGGTGCCGCGCATGATAGTCAGGTACCAGCGGAAGGTCATGGAACCCACCATCTCCCGCATCCAGTAATGGCTCACATAGCTGCGCTCATGGGCCGAGCGCGCAAAGGCCCGCACCACGTCGTTGTTGCCAATGGAATCGACGATCTTGCCGGACAGGGAGGATTTTCGATTGGCAAGGTCCTTTGAGAGCACGCTGCAATGGCGTGCAAGAAAAGCGGCGAGAAACAGATAGACCACGGTCCATACCGCCAGCACGATAGCGAGGATCGGCGCCTCAAGAGTCAGGAGCACGAGGCTCACCGAGAGCAGCACAACAACTTGCGTCAGCTCCCGGACAATGAGCCAGGTCAAGGCGTTGATGGCTTGGGCCGCGCTGTGGACCTTCTGGGCCAGGCGGCCGGCGAAATTGTCTTGGAAATAGCGCGGGGCATGGCCGAGCAGATAGCGGAACAGATATTTCTGGCTCATGGCCCGCATGCGAGGGGAGAGATAAATATCCATCCAGTCATAGGTGCGGAAGAAAACATCTGTCGCCAACCATAAACCGCCCAGCAGCAGGAACCACAACAGGATGGTCTGGTCATGGCTCCCGCCTGTTCCATCGGCAAGCGCACCAAGGCTGTCCACAAGGCCATTCAGGGCAAAGGGCGTGAAGCTTTCCGCCGTAATGGCCAGGATGACCGCGGCATAAAGCAGGGCAATGCGGTGCGTGAAATGGCTCCGGATGATGAACAGGGCGAAGCCCACAGGTGTGTCCGGCAGGTCATCCGCGGGCCGAAGATCCGTGAAATGTTCCGACATGGTGGAGGGGTCATGCTCCCGCGGCGGATCAGCCGGAATGAAGCGCTCATAAAAGCGCAGCCAGCGGGGCGGCTCGACGGGGGTGAAGAGCGTGCGCAGCATGGGGTTCTCCCGAATTTGGCGAAGGCCGCGCAGGGAACACGAAACAGCCGTTTCGTTCAACCTTTTTTTACTTTTGCGTTGTTTTGCCGTCTCCCGGGAAAAGACTTGAAGCGCTTTGACTTTTGCAGATCTTTACAGGGCGTCGGTCTGGAACAGACGGATGCGCAGGTCGCCATGGGGCACGGGAGAGCCAGGCGCGCGGAAGGGCAGGGCGGTTGCCTTGGCAAGGGCGTTGTCGCTGGTGACGAGGCCGACCCGCCAGCCGACAAAGCGCTCCCGCAGGATCCGGCCCAGAGCCGCATAAAGGGCCTTGAGGGCATTCGCATCGCCCAGGCGCGCGCCATAGGGGGGATTGACCATGACAAGGCCGGGCGGGCCGTCAGGACGCTGTAGATCGCTCACCGTGTGCTGATGGAACGCGGTCACACTCGCCAATCCGGCCCGTGCGGCATTATCCCGCGCCATAGCGACGGCGCCTTCGTCCCGATCGGACCCGATGAAGCGGAAGGCCGGGGGATCTTTCGGCGATAGGTCCTGCATCCTGGCCCATTGGGCGGCATCGAATGTGGCTAGCTGCTCGAATGCGAAGCTGCGCGCCCGGCCGGGGTGAAGGCCAAGGGCGATCTCGGCGGCTTCCAGGATGAAGGTGCCGGAGCCGCACATGGGATCAATCACAGGCTCGGTGCCCCGATAGCCGCAGGCCCGCAGGAACAGCGCCGCCAGGGTCTCGCGCAAGGGCGCCGGGCCGACGGCCTGCTTGAAGCCGCGCTTGTGCAAAAGCTCGCCCGATGTGTCCAGGCTGATCGTGCACTGATTGTTCTGAATGCGGATGAGGAGTTTTACGGGTGCATTTACGTCAATGGCGGCGCCGGCGCCGGCGGTGATCGCCTTTCCCACCCGCTCGGCCGCTGCGCCCGAATGGTAGATCTTTGAACCCCTGCAGCTCGCCTCCACCCGCACTGGCACATCGGGCCCGAGGACTGCGTCCCAGGCCATCCGCCGGGCCCGCTTATCAAGCTGCGCCAGATGCAACGCCGGAAATGTTCCCATGCGGACAAGCACGCGGCTCGTCCCCCGCAACACCAGATTGGCCCGCCAGACCTCCGGCCAGCCGCCTCTGACGGTCACACCGCCTGCGACCGGCTGAGGATCGGTGAAGCCCGCTTCAACGGCCTCGTCTCGCAATACGGGTTCAAGGCCTGGAGGGGCTGTGAGGAAAATGTCGAGATCCTGAGACGTCATACCGGGAAGGACTGCCTGATGCTTGGCCTGCGAGACGTGTGCGGATTGAGGGGATGCGCAAGGCCGTTGTCGCATGGGCTTCAGGACGAGCCTTCGCCCATCACCACACGACGCGTCGATTTGCGGGCTGAGTAACGTCCCAAGACCCATCCCGTGGCTGATGAGTATGGTTTCATCAGCCATAGGCATGTCGGCTTGGCCATGCCTTGCCTGTTCGGGACCTTACTCCGCCAGCGCCTGCAAAATCCGGGTCCAGGAGCGGATGCCCTTGTGGAAGCTCTTCAGCTCGTATTTCTCGTTCGGGCTGTGAATGCGGTCGTCCTCCAGGGCGAAACCGACCATAAGGCTGTCGAGGTCAAGCTTTCGTTTGAAAGAGCCGACAATGGGAATGGAGCCGCCGCAGCCAATGGCTACCGGCGCCTTTTTGTACTCCTCGCCAAGGGCCTTCAGGGTCCGGCGCAGGGGGGCGCTGTCCGTGGGCAGGGTGAGGGCCGGATTGGCACCGAATGCCGTGAATGCGGCCGAGCAGTCCGGAGGCAGACGGTCCTGGACGAAGGCGCGGAACGCCTCGCGGATCTTGAGCGGATCCTGCTGGTCCACCAGCCGGAAGGAGACTTTTGCGGAAGCCTTGGCGGGGATCACGGTCTTACTGCCCTCGGCCGTGTAGCCGCCCCAAATGCCATTCACGTCACAGGACGGGCGGGCCCAGGTCATCTCCAGGGCGCTGTGGCCGGTCTCGCCGGCTGACACGCTCAGGCCAATGTCGCTCAGCATGTCCGCATCACTGCGGCCCAAACCATCCCATTGCGCTTTCAGGTCGGCCGGCAACGCCTCCACACCGTCATAGAAGCCCGGGATCTGGATGCGTCCATCCGCCCCGTGAAGATCGCCGATAATGCGCGAGAGCACGTGGATCGGATTGCGCGCCGCGCCCCCGAACAAGCCCGAATGGAGGTCCCGGGACGGACCGGTCACGGTCACTTCGTCCACCACCATACCCCGCAGCCTTGTCGTGACGGCCGGGGTCTCCAGGTCCCACATTGCCGTGTCACACACAAGCGCCACATCCGCCCCAAGATCCGCCTTGGCCTCCTCCAGAAAAGGCTCAAGGCTGGGGCTGCCTGTTTCCTCCTCGCCTTCAAGCAGGATTGTGACATCGACAGGCAGGCTGCCGGTGGCTTCAATCCAGGCACGGCAGGCCTCGATAAAGGTCATGAGCTGACCCTTATCGTCCGAAGCGCCGCGTCCGACGATCTGCTGGCCATGGGGACCCGCGGCAAGGCGCGGTTCAAAGGCCGGTGTTTCCCAAAGCTCGATCGGATCCGCAGGCTGAACATCATAGTGGCCATAGAACAGGACCCGGGGCCGCGTGCCCGTTCCCTGGCCCGTCCAGCGCGCCAGCACCATAGGATGGCCGCGGGTCGGCCGGACCTCGGCGGAAAAACCAAGATCGCCCAGCATTGTGGCCAGCCAGTCCGCCGCCTCCCGCACTTTCGGGGCAAAGGCGGGATCCGTGGAGACACTCTCGATACGCATCAATTGGAAGAGACGGTCGAGGCTGGCCTCAAGGCCCGCATCGGCAGCGTCGAGCACGCTCGGCAGTGCACCGGTGGCGCCAGAGTTAACGGGATCTGCGGCATGGTGGGACATGGGGTGCTCCTTGTGCAGAAAATCAAAAATCACGGACAGTGAAATAGGGGGGCGGGTGTCAGCTTGCCGCCGCGGTTGAGTTGCCTGTCCAACTGCAATCCAGCTTGCGCAACAGACCGTCATGGAGGTCATAGACGAGACCGTGAACTTCCACATCCTGCCCCCGGTTCCAGGCATCCTGCAGGATCGGGGTCTCGGCCACCTGGCGGACCTGGGTCTCCACATTGAGTTCGCAAAGGCGATTAAGCCGGGCCTCGCCTTGCAGGCGGCGCAGATCAGCCACATGACGATCCATTACGTCGCGGATCGGCCGAAGCCAGTAAGGCAGCATGCCATCACGGATATCGTTCAGGGCGGCCTGGACACCGCCACAGCCATAATGGCCACAGACCAGGATCTGACTGACCTTCAGCACATCCACCGCATATTGAAGCACCGTCAAACAATTGAGGTCGGTCGGATGCACGACATTGGCAACATTGCGGTGGACGAAGATGGCGCCTGGCTCAAGGCCGACGATCACATTGGCCGGCACCCGGCTGTCCGAGCAGCCGATCCACAGATACCGGGGGGTCTGAACCTCAACGAGCCGGTCGAAATAGTTGGGATCCTGGTCCACCCGCTCTTTTGCCCAGCGGCGATTGTTCTCAAGGAGTGTGTTGACCATGCCTCTTGTCCGTCGGGCCTTTCTGTCTGTCTCAAGCCACCTGTCTGTCTCAAGCCACTTGTCTGTCTCAAGCCACTTGTCTGTCTCAAGCCACCGGGCTCCAGGGCCCGATCCATCCTGCCGCTATAGGACGGCCATATCATCCGGTCAATCTGGTGGCTTAAATGGGGGAATGACCCTATGACCTTTGCGGACTGGGACAGCCAGCTTTGGGTCATGCAGGAGGGATCGTCATGGGTCGTGTTTTGTCGGGTGTGTTGGTCGTGGTGCTCGCCCTTTTGGCTGCGGCTGGGCTCTATCTGTGGTCGCCCCTCCCGGCCCATCCCGATCCAGCGCCCTATCGCGAGGCCGCCAAGGCCTATGACGTGGAAATCATCCGGGATGAATGGGGTATTCCCCATGTGTTCGGCAAGCGGGATCGGGACACGGTGTTCGGTCTTGCCTATGCCCATGCGGAAGACGATTTCGAGACCATTCAGGAGTCCGTGGCGGCGTCCAGAGGGGCTCTGGCCCGCTATCGGGGCGTCGATGCGGCCGCAACGGATTACCTGGTGGCGTTGCTCGATGTCCGGCAGACGGCACGCAAAGGTCTCCGCCAAGGCCTGAGCCCGGAGGCGAGGGCGGTTGCCAAGGCCTATGCCGATGGCCTCAATCTTTATGCAGCGGACCATCTGGACGAGACCTGGCGCGGTCTTTTGCCCTTCACCGATGAGGATCTGATCGCCGGCTTCGTGCTGCGCACGCCGCTTTTCTATGGCCTTGATGGGGTTCTCGTCTCGCTGTTCACAGGGCAAGGCCCGAGAGAGCTGGCCCTGGCCCCGGGCGAGACCGGTTCCAGTCTGACGGTGCAGCCGCCGGATATGGCGGGCGAAGGCTCGAACGCCTTTGCCCTGTCTTCAAGCCGCTCCACCGACGCAAAGACCCATCTCATCGTGAATTCCCACCAGCCGCTCAAAGGTCCCGTGGCCTGGTATGAGACCCACCTCGTCAGCGAGGAGGGGCTCGACATTTATGGCGGGGTCTTTCCGGGTACCCCCATGATCCTCCATGGCTTTAACCGGCATCTGGGCTGGGCGGCCACGGTGAACCGGCCTGATCTTGTGGATGTCTATGCCCTGGTGACCGATCCGGAGCGGGACAATCAGTACAAGCTCGATGGAGCCTGGCTTGACTATGAGGTGAGGGATGCGGCCATCGAGATCCGCCTGTTCGGGCCTTTTGCCTTCACCACGAAACGCCCCGTCAAGCGCAGCCGGCACGGCCCGGTCATTGAAACCGACAACGGTGCGTTCGCCGTGCGCTATGCGGGAATTGGCGAAGGGCGCCAGCTCGATCAATATATGGCCATCAACAAGGCAACGAGCCGGGATGACTGGCTAGCGGCCATGGGCCGCCAGACTCTGCCGAGCATCAATTATATCTATGCCGACAAGACCGGCGGAGTTGGCTATTTGCACAATGGTCAGTTTCCGGATCGGCTTGAGGGATGGGACTGGACCAAGGACCTCCCGGGCGACCGGTCCGAACTCATCTGGGAGGGCTACCTGCCCTTTGACCGGGTACCCAAGCTCTTCGATCCGGTCTCCGGCTTTGTCTATAACGCCAACAACACGCCGTTTTCGGCGACGGATGGCCCGGACAATCTGAGACCGGAGGATTTTTCACCGACCATGGGCCTGCGCCAGCTCCAGACCAATCGCAGCTTGAGGATCCAGGAACTGGTCACCGCAGAGACGGTGCTCGACGGCGCCGCCCTGAGTGCCGTCAAATATGACAAGGGCTATGCGAAAGCCTCCACTGCGGCACGGACGGTCGCGGCCATCCTCGCTGAGGACTGGTCGGCCGATCCAGACCTTGCAGCAGCGGCCGAGCATCTGGCCGGTTGGGATCTCCAGACCCCCATGGACAGCACTCACGCGGCCCTTGGCGTGCTCTCAACCATTTATGCGGTCACCGAACCGCTTACGGGGCGGCCTGCCCCAGAACCGGGCGATGCCTTCCGGGATGCCGTGGCGCTGTTGAAAAACACCCATGGCCGGATTGATCCGTCTTGGGGCGAGGTCAATCGCATCGTGCGCGGATCGGTTGATCTGCCCCTTTCCGGTGGGCCGGACATCCTGAGGGCGGCCTATCCGGCCCGGGTCCGGGAGGAAGGCGAGCTCCATATCGCGGCAGGCGATACGCTGGTCATCTTTGTTGAATGGGACGCGGATGGCGCGGTTTCGGCCGCGGCCATCCACCCTTATGGTAGCGCGACCCTGGATGCCGACTCGCCCCATTTTGCCGACCAGACACCCCTGTTCGCGGCCGAGGAGACCCGGCCCGTGAAGCTCGACCTTGCCGACATATTGGACGGCCATACGGCCCGCTACCGTCCCGGGGCGCGCTGAAAAGGGGGGCGCGCTGAAAAAGGGGGGGCGAGCCGGGCCTCCCCTTGCTTGATTTGCCGCGGTATTCCTGCAAAGACACGGTTTGAGCATGAGGAGGCACCCCGCCTGGGGCGCCTGCGTTCCACCCATGAGCAGCGGGGACACGATGCCAAAGGTTTCAATCGGACTGCCCGTCTACAACGGGTCGAATTATGTGGGATCGGCCCTTGAGGCGATCCTTGCCCAGACGTTCACGGATTTTGAAGTCGTGATCTGCGATAATGCGTCTACGGATAACACGCAGGAGATCTGCGAAGAATTCGCCGCTCGCGATCCCCGTATCCGCTACATCCGGAACCCGGAAAATCTGGGTGCGTCGCCGAATTTCAACAAAACGTTTCATGAATCCACCGGCGAGTTTTTCGCCTGGCACGCCCATGACGATTATTATGAGCCGACCTGGCTGGAGCGCTGTGTTGGGGCCCTCGACGCTGATCCGGGCGTCGTGCTCGCCTATACGCGCCTGAAGATGCTCGACATGGAAGGCAACCCGCTCATCTATGACGCAACCAAGAATGAATATGAGGACCGGGAAGGCAACCGCTTCATGGGCGAGGATGGCGCGCGGATTGCCGAGCAGAAGCGGGCTGACCTGCGCTTCAAGAATGTGCTGCTCGATGTCTGCTGGTGCCTTCAGGTATTCGGACTGTTCCGGCGGACTTTCCTGGAAAAATCGGCACTCCAGCGCAGCTATTATGGCGCGGACAAGGTTCTGCTCGCGGAATCGGCGATTGTGGGCAAATGGAAGCAGATCCAGGAGGATCTCTTCAACAAGCGCGTGCACCCGAAAATGAGCTTTTTCCAAAGCCGTGTGCAGAAGAATAAATGGATTGACAGCAAGTCCCCTGTGAAATCCATCGCCCAGGTCGAAATGGTCAAAAACTACATTGCGGCTATTCGCGCGTCCTCCATGTCGCCTTATCAAAAGGTACATTCGGTGCTGACGGTGGCGAGCATGCCGTTCAAGCGTAAGAACTTCTGGCAGAAGATCTTCATTCCCGGACCCCAGAACTATCTGGGCATTGATTTCAGCCGGGCCCGTTGACGGCGATGCCTCTGCGCCCGCCGGATGGCGGGCCGCAAGAGGGAGCCTCACCATGAACCACATCCAGGACATCATCGCGCTCGCAAAGCAGGGCACGGATTTCCGCCGGGAGCTCATGACCAACCGGTTCAGCCAGGTCGTGATCATGAGCGTCGAGCCCGGTGAAGACATCGGCATGGAAGTCCACGATCTCGACCAGATCCTCGTATTCGTGGAAGGCACAGGCCAAGCGGTGATCGAGGGCGAGAAGGCCCCCGTGAGCGAAGGCAGCCTTTTTGTCGTGCCTGCGGGCGCAGAGCACAATTTCATCAATACGGGAACGGTTCCGCTCAAGCTTTTCACGGTCTATGCGCCGGCGGAGCATCCTAAAGGCACTGTCCACCGCACCAAAGCGGAAGCCGACGCAGCCGAACACCATCACTGATGTGGCGCGTCCACACAGACCATTTTCCTCACTGTGCCGCTGTGCCGCTGTGCCGCTGTGCCGCGCGTGGTGACGATGCTGTCTTGAGCCACCTGTTCTGAGCGCGGGCCCGCGGCTTGCTGCGTTGCGCGCTCAGATGCCGGTGGAGGGGCAAGGCCCATCCACCGGCCCGTGATCACAACAGGGGTTTGATCACAACAGGGGTTTGATCAGGACGTGTTTCTTCTTACCGGCGGAGAGCTTGATCACGCCATCCCCGGTCACGTCGGTAAGGCCGATCAATTTGGTGTCGTCCTCGATGGCGGCGTCATTGACCTTGGCGCCGCTGCCTTTGATCAGGCGGCGGGCCTCGCTTCCTGAACCGCTGAGGCCGGCCCGATGGAAGAGGGCATAGGCCTGGATCCCCTCACTGAGTTCTGCAGTCGGAACCTCAATGGTGGGCAGGTCGGCGGAAAGGCCGCTGCCCGCGAATGTCTCGGCCGCGGTCCGTGCCGCCTTGTCGGCCTCGTCCTGGCCGTGCAGCATGGTGGTGGCCGCAGTCGCCAGGATTTTCTTGGCCTCGTTGATTTCGGCGCCTTGCGCGGCCTCAAGCTCGGCGATATCCGAGAGCGGAATCTCCGTAAACAGACGCAAGAACCGGCCCACATCCGCATCCGCCGTATTGCGCCAGAACTGCCAGTAGTCGTAAGGCGAAAGCATGTCCGCATCGAGCCAGACGGCCCCCGCGGCGGTCTTGCCCATTTTCTTACCATCCGACGTGGTCACAAGCGGGGTCGTGACACCGAAAAGCTGGGCCCCTTCGATCCGGCGGCCCAGTTCAATGCCATTAACGATATTGCCCCATTGGTCTGAGCCGCCGAATTGGATGCGACAGGCCTCCCGGCGGAACAGCTCCAGAAAGTCATAGGCCTGGAACAGCATATAGTTGAATTCAAGGAAGGTCAGGGGCTGTTCCCGGTCGAGACGCAGCCTCACGCTGTCAAAGGTCAGCATGCGGTTGACTGTGAAATGGGGCCCGTAATCGCGCAGGAAGCCGATGTAATTGAGTTCCTTGAGCCAGTCGTAATTGTCCAGCATGGCCGCATCGGTGGGCCCATCACCAAAGGTCAGGAACTTGTCGAAGACCTTCCGGATGCCGGCCGTATTGGCGGCAATCGAGGCCTCATCGAGCAGGGGCCGCGATTCATCCTTGCCCGACGGATCCCCGATCCGCGTCGTTCCGCCCCCCATCAGGACGATGGGGCGGTGGCCACAGCGCTGCATCCAGCGCAGGATCATGATCTGAACAAGGCTGCCCACATGGAGGCTGCGCCCTGTCAGATCAAAGCCGATATAGCCTGAGATGGGGCCTTCCTTTAACGCGTCGGCCATACCCTCTTCATCGGTGAGGTCCTGGATGAAGCCGCGGGTCTTGAGGACGTGCAGCAGGTCCGAGGCTGAGGCGCTCATGACGGGTCTCCGGAATTAGGGCACACTGCGAAGCTACGCGCAGGATCAAAGCGCATGGACGCGCAAAAATACACTTGTGATTGAGGCTGACCAGGGCCGGGCGGTATTCACTCCGGACACTGCCAACGGATCAGGAGACTGCCATGATTAAGGTGCTCACGGGAACTGCGGATCTCGGCCGGGGCACCGGGCCCGTGCGCGCCCTGGGGCTCATGAGTGGCACCTCCATGGATGGCATCGACCTCGCGGTCATCACGACCGATGGCCTGACGGTTAATGAATTCGGCCCCGTGGATAGTGCGCCTTACCCGGCCGGGGCACGCCAGCTTGTGCGCGATGCTGTCGAGGCCGGGGCTCGCATCCCCAAAGGCAAGCGGCCCGATGAAGCCACCCTGGCCATCTGGGACGCCGCCGCGGCCGCTGTGACCCGGACCCATGAGGAGGCCATCAAGGCTTTTGCCAGTGAGCATCACCCGGTCCTTGATGATGTGAGTGTCATTGGCTTCCATGGCCAGACGGTCCTTCACAGGCCCGAGGAGGGCTGGACGGTGCAGCTTGGCGATGGTCGGGCCCTGTCCCAGGCCTTAGGCCGCACGGTGGTCGGCGACTTCCGGCGGGCGGATCTTGCTGCTGGCGGCCAGGGGGCCCCTTTCGCGCCATTGTTCCACAGGGCGCTTGCGGTCAAAGCGGGGCTGCCGGAGCCCATGGTGATCGTCAATATCGGCGGCGTCTCGAATATCACCTGGGTGGGCACGGATGGCCGGATTTGTGCCTTTGACACCGGGCCTGGGAATGCGCCCATCGACGATTGGGTGCGTCTCCAGACCGGCGCGGATATGGACGAGGGCGGCCAGCTCGCCCGAGCCGGCCATGTGAACGAAGCGGTGCTTGCGCGGATGCTGGACCGGGCCTGGTTTGACCGTCCGCCGCCCAAATCCCTCGACCGGCTCGATTTCACCCATGACGCGGTTGCCGATCTCAATCCGGAGGATGGGGCGGCAACCTTGACCGCCTTCACGGCAGAGGCGATCCGTCGGGGGGCAGATCATCTGCCTGCGGTGCCTTTGCTGTGGGTGATTTGTGGTGGTGGGCGGAAAAACGCTGCCGTTATGGCCGCCCTTGAGGCGCGGCTCCCCGGCCGTGTGGTGGCGGCCGAGGCGATGGGCTGGCGCGGCGACGATATCGAGGCCCAGGCTTTTGCCTATCTGGCCGTGCGCGCCGTTCGCGGTTTGCCCTTGAGCCTGCCGGAGACGACCGGCGTGCCGGCCCCGTGCCCGGGCGGTGAGGTGTTCGTGCCCTGACGAAGGGCTGGCCCGGCGCCCGGTTGAGCGGGCTTATTCCGGGGCTGGCGCAGCGGCAGCCATTTCCGCCAATCGGCGATCCACATAATTTTCGACATTCCCGATCAGCATCTCGAGGTTTTTCTCGAAGAAATGGTTCGCCTCCGGAACGGTCTGGTGCTCGATGGTGATGCCCTTTTGCGCCTTCAGCCGTTCGGCCAGCTTTTCCACATCGGCCGGCGGGACGACCTGATCATCCGTGCCATTGATGATGAGACCGGAGGCGGGGCAGGGAGCAAGGAAGCTGAAATCGAACATGTTGGCCGGCGGCGCGACGGAGATGAAACCCGTGATCTCTGGCCGGCGCATGAGCAGCTGCATCGCGATCCACGCACCAAAGGAAAAGCCGGCGATCCAGCACTGGCGGGCATTCTGGTTATAGGTCTGAAGCCAGTCGAGGGCCGCTGCCGCGTCGGACAGTTCTCCGATGCCGCTGTCGAATTCGCCCTGGCTGCGCCCGACGCCCCGGAAATTGAAGCGCATCACGGAAAAGTTTCGCCGGTGGAAGGCATAGAACAGGTCATAGACCACGCGATTGTTCATGCTGCCGCCATAGAGCGGATGGGGATGCAGGATGAGCGCAATGGCGCCCTGCGGGGTTTCGGAGTGCTGATAACGCGCCTCGAGCCGCCCGCTGGGGCCGGCAATCATGAGTTCTGGCATCGTGTAATCCTGTGGGTTTTGCGCGGCTGGCTGACCCCCACGCGGAAAATGCCCTATTCGATTGATAGGACTTTCCAATGTGGGTGTTTCTGGGTCGGCATTCCGCTAGCCTGATATAGGCGATAAAACTTGACCTCCTGGATCGGATAATTAGCTTTCCTTTCGTGAGGCACCGGATCCAGTGGTACGCGCGATGGCGTCTTACCACGAACACAACGGTGCAGGGCAAGCTGGACGCCAGGGCTGAATGCCGTCGCGAGGGTGATTGTGGTGGCAGCCGGCCCAGTCCGTTTCCAGCCGGGGTCTAAGGATAAGGATCTTGGTCGGTGAAACTGAGCACACGCGGTCGATACGCCGTCATGGCGATGGCAGATCTGGCACGGACCGGCAGCGACCGGCCCATTGCCCTGGCGGATATCGCTGAGCGGCAGGGGATCTCCCTGTCCTATCTGGAACAGCTTTTCGCCAAGCTGCGACGGCATGGATTGGTTGTGAGCGTGCGCGGGCCCGGTGGGGGTTACCGTCTGGCCTATAGCGCAGAGGAAACGCGGGTGTCGGATATCATTCTGGCCGTTGATGAGCCCATTAAGGCCACGCGATGTGATCCGGCGACGGCGACAGGCTGTACAGGAACCGGTGTGCGCTGCCTCACCCATGATTTGTGGGAGGAGCTCACCCGCCAGATCCATATTTTCCTCAGCTCCGTGTCCCTGGGTGATGTGGTTAATCGCAAGGTTCTTGGGCGCAGCGGCGATACGGGCCTCGCGGCCGAATAAGGGTGGTGGAGTCAGGACGGCATGGCCGCTGAGCACATCTATCTGGATTACAACGCCACGGCGCCGGTCCGTCCCGAGGTCGTTGCGGCCATGAGGGAGGCGCTGGAGCTCGGAGGCAATCCATCTTCTGTGCACAGCACGGGGCGTCGGGCCCGAGGGCTCGTGGAACGGTCCAGGGCACACATCGCGGGTTTTCTCGGCGCGGTGCCCGAGGCCTTGGTGTTCACGAGCGGCGGCACGGAAGCCAATGGGCTTGCGCTGACAGGGCCAGTTCGGTCCGGCCGAGCTGATGCACTGATCATTGGGGCCACGGAACATGATGCCGTTCGGGCTCCGGCGCGCCGTCTCGGCGTGCCAATGTTTGAACTCCGGGTCTCGGGTGATGGTGTTCCGGATCTGGCCCATCTCGATGACCTGCTCAAGACATGCATCGATCGGGGACTGACGCCCCTTGTGTCCGTGATGCACGCCAATAATGAGACGGGTGTCCTGTCTCCAATCCGACAGATCGTCGATATGGTGAAAGACACGACGAAGGGTCTGGTGCATACGGATGCTGTGCAGACCATTGGTCGGGTTCATGTTGATGTTGCTGCCCTTGGGGTGGATCTGCTCAGCCTTTCAGGTCATAAGCTGGGTGGGCCTCCGGGCATTGGTGTTTTGTTCGTGGCCGAAGGATTGGCCCTAGACCCTTTGATCGAGGGCGGTGGCCAGGAGCTCGGCCGGCGCTCTGGCACGGAAAATGTGCCAGCGATTGCCGGGCTTGCCGCTGCCATTGAGGCGCTGGACCGTGACGACCATCCGTTTGCGGAGTGGCGTGATCGGTTCGAGGCCCACCTGATGGACGCTGTTCCGGATGCGGTGGTTTTTGGCGCCGGGGCGCCGCGCCTGGACAATACCACGTGCTTTGGCGTGCCGGAGCTGATCGGTGAGACCCAGGTCATGGCCCTCGATCTGGCCGGCTTTGAGGTGAGTTCCGGGGCCGCCTGTTCCAGTGGCAAAGTGGCGCGCAGCGCCGTCCTTGCCGCCATGGGTCAGCCGGACACCATCTCAAACAGCGCCATCCGGCTCTCCCTTGGTTGGGCGAGCCGGGAGACGGATCTGGAACGCTGTCTTGCGGCGTGGACGGATCACTACAGACGCTGGCAGTCCCGCCGCATCTCGGGCGCCGCGAACCGCGATCAAGAGGCGCATGCGCCGCTTCATGCAAATACATAAGGAGGATGTCCATGGCTCCCGTCCAGGACACGGTCGATGAAGTCAAAAAGCTCGGCGAGCGCTACAAATATGGATTTACCACTGAGATCGATACGGAACGCGCGCCCAAAGGGCTGAACGCGGACGTCATCCGTTTCATCTCGGCCAAGAAGAACGAGCCGGAATGGCTTCTTGAATGGCGCATGAAGGCGTTTGAACGCTGGCAGTCTATGGCGGAACCGAACTGGGCCAAGCTCGGCTATCCGCCGATCGACTATCAGGACGCCTATTACTATTCCGCGCCGAAGGCGAAGACCGACGGGCCCAAAAGCCTTGACGAAGTGGACCCGGAACTGTTGCGCACCTATGAGAAGCTGGGTATTCCGCTGGCTGAGCAGGAGCGCCTCGCTGGTGTGGCTGTGGATGCCGTCTTCGACAGCGTGTCCGTGGCCACGACCTTCAAGGCAAAGCTCGCTGAGGCTGGCGTGATCTTCTGTTCCATTTCAGAGGCGGTGCAGACCCATCCGGAGTTGGTGCGCAAATATCTCGGCTCGGTCGTGCCTATCACGGACAATTACTTCGCCACCCTCAACAGTGCCGTCTTCACCGACGGGTCTTTCGTCTATATTCCGCCGGGCGTGCGCTGTCCCATGGAACTGTCCACCTATTTCCGGATCAATGATGCGGAAACGGGACAGTTCGAGCGCACCCTGATCATTGCCGACAAGGGCTCTTATGTGAGCTATCTTGAAGGGTGCACGGCGCCCATGCGCGATGAGAACCAGCTCCACGCAGCCGTGGTCGAACTTGTGACCTTGGATGACGCGGAAATCAAATACTCCACGGTCCAGAACTGGTATCCGGGCGACGAGGACGGCAAGGGCGGCATCTATAATTTCGTGACCAAGCGGGGCGCCTGCCGCGGCCATAACTCGAAAATCTCCTGGACCCAGGTCGAGACGGGGTCCGCGATCACCTGGAAATATCCAAGCTGCGTGCTCCAGGGCGATAATTCGGTGGGCGAGTTCTATTCCATCGCCATCACCAACAATATGCAGCAGGCGGATACGGGCACCAAGATGATCCATCTGGGCCGGAACACCCGCTCCCGGATCATCTCCAAGGGGATTTCCGCAGGCCGGGCCCAGAACACCTATCGCGGATTGGTCAGTGTCCATCCCAAGGCCTCGAATGCGCGGAACTTCACCCAGTGTGACTCGCTGCTGATCGGTGACCGCTGCGGCGCGCATACCGTGCCTTATATCGAAAGCCGCAATCCGGGTGCCCAGATCGAGCACGAGGCCACGACCTCGAAGATCAGCGATGACCAGCTTTTCTATTGCCTTCAACGGGGCATTGGTGAGGAAGAGGCGCTGGCGCTCATCGTCAATGGTTTTGCGCGGGAAGTGCTCCAGCAGCTCCCGATGGAATTCGCCGTCGAGGCCCAAAAGCTCGTCGGCATCTCGCTTGAAGGCAGCGTGGGCTGACGCCTCATTGGCTGGCCTCTGGCCATTGCTCCGCTCAAGGACAGTTCTAAGGAAAGTGATCCGGTTATGCTCGAAATTCGTGACCTTCATGCCTCCGTGGAAGACAAGGAAATTCTGCGCGGGGTGAACCTGACGATCGGGGACGGCGAAATCCACGCCATCATGGGCCCCAACGGGTCGGGCAAAAGCACCTTGTCCTATGTCCTTGCCGGCCGCGACGGGTATGAGATCACGAAGGGCACGGTGACCTATAAGGGCCAGGACCTGTTTGAGATGGAGCCGGATGAACGGGCTGCGGCAGGCGTGTTTCTCGCCTTCCAATATCCGCTGGAGATTCCGGGTGTTGCGACCATGACCTTCCTGCGCACGGCCCTCAACGCCCAGCGCAAGTCCCGGGGTGAGGACGAACTCTCTGCCGTGGATTTCCTCAAGCTCGCTCGGGAAAAGGCGAAAAGCCTGAAAATCGATGATGCGATGCTGAAGCGGCCCCTTAATGTGGGCTTTTCCGGCGGCGAAAAGAAGCGCAACGAAATTCTTCAGATGGCCCTCCTGGAGCCGTCCTTCGCCATTCTGGACGAGACGGATTCCGGCCTCGACATTGATGCGCTCAAGCTCGTCTCCGAAGGCGTGAACAGCCTGCGCAGCCCCTCGCGTTCCATGCTGATCATCACCCATTATCAGCGGCTGCTCACCTATATCGTTCCCGATCACGTGCATGTCCTGGCAAATGGCCGGATCGTGCGCTCCGGCGGCAAGGAATTGGCCGAGGAACTGGAGACGGTCGGTTACGAGAACCTCATCGCCAGCGCGGCGTAAGGCCCTCGCCAGCCCAGTCGTCCCTATAAGGATCAGGAGCGCGCCATGTCGCTGCCCGTTACGCTCGGCCCCGTCGAGACCCGTTTCATCGCGGATTATGATGCCGCCAAGCACAGCCTTCCCGGCGCGTCTCTCCCCTGGCTTGTCGAGCTTCGGGAAAAGGGCATCTCCGCCCTGAAGTCCCGGGGCCTGCCCCATCGGCGGGTCGAGGAGTGGAAATACACGGATCTCAAAGCCAAGCTGCCGGACGCACTGTCGGCTGGCACCGCGCCCTCCGATTGGACGGGCGCCTCATGCGCGAGTGAAGATCCGTTTGCTGATTTCGATGCCATTCGCCTCGTCTTCGTGGACGGATCGTTCCACCCCGAAGCATCCCATCTGGGCGATTTGCCGGCAGGCGTGACCGTGCTCCCCTTGGCCCAGGCCATGGGTGACGCGCTGCCTTGGCTCGAGGGGCCCCTTGGCGGCGTGGTCGGACCGGCCCAGCACGCGGTGCATGGTCTCAATCTGGCCCTGGCGCGCGATGGTGCCGCCGTGCAGATCGCGGACGGGATTGTCCTTGAGCGGCCTATCCACCTTGTTTTCATCGCCTCCGATAAGGCTGTCGGCACGGCCTGCCATCTGCGCAATCTCGTGGTCCTTGAAAAGGGTGCCAAGGCGCGGATCCTCGAAAGCCATCTGGGCGCGCAGACTGGATCCCGTCTGACGACGGAAGGCACGGATATTCGCGTCGGCGAAGGGGCTGAGCTTCTCCATGTGAAAGTGCAGGCGGACCAGGGGGAAGGCGTGCATGTGGGCGGCACCTTTGTCGCCGTCGAAACCAGCGCTCGTTATGAAGGCTTCGCCGTGACCACGGGCGGCGTGGTGACCCGAAACGAAGCTCATATCCGTTTCGATGGGCCCCATGCTTTTGCCCGCGCTTCCGGCGCCTCCCTGCTTGTCGATCGTCAGCACTGTGACAACACTACGGTTATCGATCACGCTTTGCCCGATTGCGAAAGCCACGAGACCTTCAAGAATGTTCTCGCAGACCGGGCCCGCGGCGTGTTCCAGGGCAAGATCATCGTGCGCCAGGACGCGCAGCGGACCGATGGCTATCAGCTCAGCCAGGCCTTGCTCTTGAATGAAGGTGCCGAGGCCGACACCAAGCCCGAGCTTGAAATTTTCGCCGACGACGTCAAATGCAGCCATGGAGCCACCGTTGGTGAGCTCGATGCGGAGTCGATCTTCTATTTGCGCGCCCGGGGCATTCCGGAGGCCGAAGCCAAGGCCCTGCTCATTCGCGCCTTTGTTGGCGAGGTCCTGGAGGAAATCCCCGATGAGGCCGTGCGGGACGCTCTCGGCGCCCATGTGGATCGCTGGCTGGTGACCAATAGAGCCGCTGTCGAAGGGGCCCGCACCGGTTTGTTCGAGGACGGACTGGGAGAAACCAATGCAGCCTGAAGCCAAGGCGGATCCCATCATGAACACACCTTATGATGTGGAAAAGGTGCGTGCGGAGTTTCCGATCCTCAGCCGCACGGTCCACGACAAGCCGCTTGTCTATCTAGACAATGCCGCCTCGGCCCAAAAGCCCCAGGTCGTGATCGACGCCATGCGCCGGTCGGTGGAGGAGGAGTATTCTAACGTCCATCGCGGGCTCCATTTCCTCAGCAATGTGGCGACGGAACGCTATGAGGCGGCACGCGGTGCGGTGGCCCGGTTCCTCAATGCGGCTGATGATCGGGAGATCATCTTTACTCTGAACGCGACCGATGCCATCAATCTGGTGGCTTCAAGCTATGGTCATGACCATATCGGCGAGGGGGATGAAATCATCCTCTCCCAGATGGAGCACCATTCCAATATTGTGCCCTGGCATTTCTTCCGGGAACGGCACGGTGCGATCATCAAATGGGCGCCGGTTGATGAGGATGGCGGCTTTCAGTTTGACGAGTTCGTGAAGCTGATCACTCCGCGGACGAAGATGATCGCCCTCACGCATATGTCCAATGTTTTGGGGACGGTGGTTCCCATTGCCGAAGTGGTCAAGGTGGCCCACGAGCATGGCATTCCGGTGCTTGTGGATGGCAGCCAGGGCGCCGTGCATCTGACTGTCGATGTTCAGGCTTTGGGCTGCGACTTCTATGTCTGCACGGGGCACAAGCTTTACGGACCGTCGGGCCTTGGTGTGCTCTATGGTAAAATGGATCGTCTTGCGGCCATGCGGCCCTATCGCGGCGGTGGCGAGATGATCCGTGAGGTGCATTTTGACGGCGTGACCTATGGCGAACCGCCGACCAAATTCGAGGCCGGCACGCCCCAGATCACCGAAGCCGCCGCGCTGCACGCCGCCTTGGACTATATGACGGATCTGGGCCGGGACGCGATTGCCGCCCATGAACACGCTCTGATGGTCTATGCCATGGAGCAGCTTGAAGCCATGAAGGGTGTGCGCCTCTTGGGCCGCCAGCCCGACAAGGGCTCGATTTGCACCTTCGTGGTCGAAGGCGCCCATGCCCATGACATCAGCACCATTATCGACCGGTCCGGCGTAGCCGTGCGCGCTGGCCACCACTGCTGTCAGCCCCTAATGGAGCGCTATGGGGTGAACGCCTCCGTGCGCGCTTCCTTTGGGCTGTACAACACCCATGACGAGGTGGACGCCTTTATCAAGGCTTTGGAAAAGGCGAAGGATATGTTGTCGTAAAGGCATGGCTTGAGGAGCGGACTGCCATGGCGCTTGCACAGGAAACGCTGGACCAGTTGACCGTCCAGCTCATCGATCAATTGAAGACCGTCTACGATCCGGAAATCCCGGTCGACATTTACGAATTGGGTCTCATCTATAAAATCGATGTGTCCGATGATATGGACATTGAGATCGACATGACCCTCACCGCGCCGGGCTGCCCCGTGGCCGGCGAGATGCCGGGCTGGGTTCAGGAGGCGGTCGAACAGGTCGACGGAGTGAAGAAGGTGAAGATCAATCTGACCTTCGATCCGCCCTGGGACCCGTCGCGCATGTCGGAAGAGGCGCGGCTCGCCCTCAATATGTTTTGACGCTGCGATCGGTCGTAAAGCCCCCTTTGGCATTGCGGGCCGTGCCGCGAAGGAAAGACACCCATGAGCGCTGAAAAACCCCGCCGCCCCCGGCCTCAGGCCCTCACCGTCACCGAAGCGGCTGCCGCGCGGATCAGGGACATTATCGCCGGGTCCGACCAGGACATTCTGGGCCTGAAGATCGGCCTCAAGAATGCCGGCTGTGCGGGCATGTCCTATACCCTCGATTATGTGACCGAGCGAGCGCCCCTCGATGAGGTCGTGGAGGACAAGGGCGTCACGGTCTTCATCGACTCCAAAGCCGTGCTGTTCTTGATTGGGACGGTTATGGATTATCGGGTCGACAAGCTCTCCGCCCAATTCGTGTTCGAAAATCCAAACCAGGTGGATGCGTGCGGCTGCGGCGAAAGCGTGAATCTGCGCCCGGCGGATCTGGTTCCCGAGACGGCGTCCGAGCCTGCAGGCGCCTGATGACGCCCTTGTTCGACCGCCTGAAGAATGCTGCCGCCGAAGAGTGGCAGGCATACACCCATCATGACTTTGTCGCGGGCCTCGGGGACGGCTCCCTGCCGGAAGCATCCTTCCGGCATTATCTGACCCAGGACTATCTGTTCCTCATCCATTTCGCGCGCGCTTATGGTCTTGCCGTGTTTAAAGCGGACCGGCTTGAGGATATGCGCAGTGCGGCGGGCTCCCTCTCGGCAATCCTAGATGTGGAGATGAACCTCCATGTTCGCTTGTGCGAGGGCTGGGGCCTCAGCCTCGCAGATATGGAGGCGACCCCTGAAGCGGCCGCGACCATGGCCTATACCCGCTTCGTTCTGGAGCGCGGCCTCGCGGGCGACCTCTTGGATCTCGTGGTGGCGCTTTGCCCATGCGTCGTTGGATATGGGGAGATCGGCCGCAGACTGGCCGCTGATCCGTCTACAAAGCAGGAGGGCAATCCCTATTGGCCCTGGATCGAGGAATATTCCTGTCAAGCCTATGAAGAAGTGTCGGCCAAGGCGCGCGCCCAGCTTGACCGGCTGGCCGCGGAACGTTTGACCGAGGCCCGTTTCCCGGCCCTTACACGGACCTTTGCCCAGGCCACCCGGCTCGAAGCCGGCTTCTGGCAAATGGGCCTTGATCTCGCATCCTGACCGGAGATCCGCCCGTGGCCGTCAGTCCTGAATATAAGGCCTTCGTTCAGGAGATCTTCGAACCCTTCGGGCCCGTGCGCATCCGGGCCATGTTCGGCGGCGCTGGTGTCTATGCGGATCTTGCCGACGGCCCTGTGATGTTCGCGCTTATTGCGTTCGAAACGCTTTACTTCAAGGTTGATGATGGCAACCGGCCAGCCTTTGAAGAGGCTGGCATGGAGCCCTTCACATATGAGGCCAAGGACGGCAAGGCCATGACCATGTCCTATTATCGCTGTCCGGATGATCTGCTTGAGGATCCCCAGGCCCTCAAAGGGTGGGCCATGGAGGCCCTCGACGCCGCCCTGCGGTCCGGCACACGCAAGAAGAAAACGAAGAAAAAAGTGTGAACCGGCCGAGCTTAGGCAACCTTGACCGGTCTGTGGGTGCGGATCATCCGCGCCAGGGAAACCGGATCGAGCGGCCTTGAAAAGGCGTAGCCTTGCAAGGCATCGCAACCAAGATCCGACAGGATCGCGGCATGGTCCATGGTCTCGACACCTTCTGCCAGCACACTGATTTTCAAGGCATGGCCAATGGTGATGATGGATTTCACGATCTGGCATTGATCCGGATCGGAGACGATTGGGGCAACAAGAGTCCGATCGATCTTGATCTGTTTCGGGCGAACACGCATCACACTGGTGATTGAGGCATGGCCAGTCCCGAAATCATCGATCTCGATGCCAAACCCCCGCCGCTTCATTTCATCTATATTGGCTGCCGTCGTCGGATCAATCCGGTCCAGGAACACCGTTTCGAGAAGTTCGAAGGTGATTGCATAGGCGTGCGCATTCAGCGCCGGCAGTCGGCACAGCAGATCAGGGTCACTGAGGCGGCGCGCCGACACATTCAGTGACACCTTCGGAATGATCAGACCCTGATCGACGAGGTGATCCAGGTCCTTAAGAGCGCGTTGCAGAATGCCGTCATCAATTTCAGCCGTCAGCCCAAGATCATCCGCGACATCCAGGAACGCGGCCGGAGCGAGAACACCGCGGGTGGGATGGCGCCATCGCGCCAGGGCCTCGATTCCGATGAGTTCATGGGTGCCCGCGGCGAATTGGGGTTCGTAGACGGTGAAAAACTCACCCTTGCGCAATGCAGCTGCGAGATCCCCGGCAATCTGTTGTTTGCCCTCCACCTCCGCGCGGAGGGTCGCGTCAAACGTCACGCAGCGGCTGCCTGATTCCTTGGCTTTGTAGAGTGCAAGGTCAGACCTTTGCAGAAGTTCATGGGGCGGACGGATCTCTAGCGCAGTTGTCGCGAGGCCGACACTGGCCCCGATCCGGCATTCCTTACCCTCATACTGCATGGGCGCTTTGAACGCTTCGATGAGCCGAACCAGCCGTTTACACAGTGCCGTCTCGTCTTGCATGTTCTCGAATACGATGACGAACTCGTCTCCCCCGATCCGTGCGGCAAATTCCTCCACCTCAACAAAGTCTTTGAGGATGCCGGCGCAGCGCATAAGGACCTGGTCTCCCGCATCATGACCGAGCGTGTCATTGATCTCCTTGAACCGGTCAAGGTCAAGATGCGCAATCGCCAGGGTAAAAGGGGTAGGCTGACGACTATAGGACTCAAGCATGGTCGTCAGAAAGCGTCTGTTTGGGAGGCCCGTTAGGGCGTCATGTGTTGCTTCGTAGTGAACTGCCTTGCGAGCGGCTTCCGTTGCCAATCGGGCTGTCACGAGGGCCGTGACGTCGCTGTTTGTCCCCACCATGCGTATCGGATTGCCTGCCGCGTCGCGCACGGCTTTGCCGCGCGAGCGCCACCAGCACCAATGACCGTGGGAATGGCGAATACGATAGGTCTCATCATAGTCCGCATTTTCGTCAAAATGGCGGTGAAGAGCCTCTTTGACACGGATACAGTCATCCGGATCGACCCGTTCTTCCCACCACTTCAAGAATTCCGCGTTGGTATTGGCATCCTCACCCAAAAGGACGAAATTCTGTCCTGAATAAAAGACCCGGTCCGTTGCCAGATCCCAGTCCCAGATTCCGTCCGATGACGCATTTACCGCGCGGTCATAGCGATCTTCACTGAGGTTAAGTGCTTTTTTCGTTTCTTCCAGAATGCGATAGCTGCGACCGATGCCGCTGGCCAGGAACATCCCGATCAGGGCAATCCCAACGCTTTTGGCCAGCAGCAGGATCATGACCGTGGTCACGACAAGATTGACGCTTCTGTCCACCAGAGGTTCGAAGGCAACGGATTTTTCCAAAAAGGCATCGGTCGCTGTTCTAAGACCGTTGCGAAGCTGATTTTCACTGAGAGCCCCTATCTCATATTGATCCAGCAGGGCAATCGTGTCATCGACAAGAGTAATATCTTCTTTGCAAAGAATTAAAGCCTCACCGGTCCCGGCGAGTTGCATCGCCAAGGCCTCAATCGGCCCAATGATGTTGAGACAAACCTCGGGCTGGGCGCGGATGTTCAAGAGCGTTTCGCGCAATGCACCCATCGGAATGAGTGCACCATCTTCCAGATTCTCAATTCTCGTGCCCAATTCATGGGCATATTGCACATGGTAAAAATTATGTTTGTGAAGTCTCGCGCCGTTCACGACTTGGTGGAAGCCGAAGATTGCGGCGATTCCGGACAAAATGAACAGACCATTAATCCACGTGAGTCGTGACTTCACTCGCTCTTGTGGGATGGGCTGCATCGGTTGTTGGTCCAGCTCGGGGTGTAAATCCGCGTTGAAGGCCACAACAATAACGAGTCGGCCATAATGATTGGTTGCCTCAAGCGCGCGGTGTTGCCGCACCTGCCGAGAGGCAAAGCTTGAAGCGTGAGCGCCCATACGTTTTGCGAAGGCGGAAGATGGGCACGGATCTGGACCGAAGATCCGTGCGTCTTGCTTCCTCTACGGTTTGCGGAACCGCGTTCCCGGCGCCGGGGGGTGTTCGGGCGGTCCGGCGAAGCATTGGGCCATGGCCATCCAGCGGGTGGCGGTTTCTCCGGTCACCGTGAGCGCGGTGTCGGCGATGTTGCGCACCTGGGTCACCACCTGGCAGAATTCGGTGGCGCTGCCTTCGACCTTATTGTCCGTCTGCGGCGTGTTCCACTCCCAGATTTCTCCGGACGGCGCGGTCAGGCGCACATAGGGGATGTCTGCCGGGATCTCCAGACCGCGGACCATGAAGGTCCAGCCAAAGGTGTTCAGGCCCAGATGAGCGATGTTCCGGATACGGTCCGCATCGACCCGCTCAACGCCCAGCGTGTCATAGACTTCCTGACCATGGGCCCAGGTCTCCATCAGTCGGGCGGTGATACTCGAGCGCACGCTCATATCGGGTCCGGCCCATTTAACACGGGCCTTGGGGTCCGCCTCGGCAAAGCGCGCCGCCATGGTGGGATAATAATCCGCCCAGGCATCGAACAGGGCCCGCCCCGAGAGGCCGCCCAACCACCCGGTCTCGAAGCTGCGCAGCGTGCCCCCGCCTTCCAGTTCCTTTGCCACATCGGCATAAAAGGACTGGAAGGCACCGCTGTCCGTTAGGGATGTATCGGCCGCCCAGTTCCACATATGAAGGTGGCCCACCACGTCATTGATGGTCCAACCCTTGAATTGAGTTGCCTGCTGAAAATCCGTATCGGAAAGCGGTTCAAGCAGCGCGTGCAGGGCGTCGCTTTCTTCTTTGAAGTCGATAGCCTGCTGCATCATTGCGTGTCCTCCACCTTGAGATAGCCGTGGAGCCGGTCATAGGCGGACAGGAAATCCTCCATGAACTCGACCATCACGGTCCGGACGGACTGCTGGCTGTTCATCAGGCCCACGCCCTGGCCGACCCAATAGGTGGCAAGCTCCTTCGCCCCGTCATGGCCGCCATCGGCGAGCTTGTCGATCTTGGAGAGGGCCGGCTCACTGATCATGGACTGGAGTGGCATGGGTAGGGGCTCGGGGCTGCCCTGGGCCTCCCAAGCATCCGTCCACGGAGAGCGGAGCTGGCGGGAGAATTTGCCCGTGCGGCTCTTGGAGCGCACCGTATCCGATGAACGCGCCGTGACCATTTTGTCCTTCACCGCAGGCAGGGTTTCGGCTTCGGCCGTTGTCAGCCACATGGACGCGGTCCAGGCGCCGGCAGCACCCATGGCCATGCAAGCGGCCATCTGCCGGCCCGTGGCGATGCCACCGGCGGCCAGAATGGGCGTGTCGCCATAGGGCTGAATGCCAATATGCACTTCCGGGATCAGCACCATGGTCGAAACGCTGCCGCAATGGCCGCCCCCTTCCGTACCCGACACAATCAGCACATCGACGCCGGCCTGGACCTGTTTGATGGCGTGCTCCTTGGCACCGACCAGGGCACCGGTCTTCACGCCCCGCTCACGGGCCATGTCCAGCATGATTTGGGGGGGCACACCGAGGGCATTCACGATGAATTTGATGGGATAGGAAAAGGCCACATCGAGCAGGCGCTTGGCCCCGCTCTCCTGGATGTTTTGGCCGATCCCACCGAATTGCTGGCGCACATCGTCAGTGAGGTCACTGGAGTCGATGCCATGGCTCTCCAGGATCTGGGAGGCGAATTTCTTGTGTTCTTCCGGGATCATGGCGATGATCTGCTCCGCCGACGGAGTAGACCCGGAAATGGCGGATTTGTTGGGGATCAGCAGGTCCACACCGTAAGGCCGGCCATCGATATTCTCATCGATCCATTTGAGTTCGGTATCAAGGGCTTCAGGGGAAATGCCGCCAGCGCCCAGGACGCCGAGCCCGCCGGCCTTGGAGACTTCCGTTACCACATTTCGGCAATGGCTGAAGGCGACGAGGGGAAAATCGATCCCGAACATGTCGCAGATGGGTGAGTGCATGGCAATTCTCCCGTTGTTTGGTAGGATCGTTTATCTGTCAGTGTCGGTGCAAATCCTGGTGTCCTTTTGGGTCCGGTAAACGCGGGTCCAGTAAAGCCATCGAGGGGCGCTTGATCCGTGTGCTGATGCGCCAGATAGCTTTGCGGCCCTGGCAAGGGCAGCGCGAGCATGGTGGACCCGCATCACGATGCGGCGACCTCAATATCGAACAGCATGTCATGCGCGGCGACCTGGGCGCCGGTTTCGGCATGGACAAGGGTCACGGTGCCATCGGCTTCGGCCAGGATCTCATGCTGCATCTTCATGGCTTCGAGGATCGCAAGGCGCTCACCCGTGGTCACCGACTGGCCGGCCCGGACGAAGATCTCGATAATCCGGCCATGCATGGGGGCCGTGACCTGGCCACCGCCCGTGCTATCGTCCGCATCCCGACCGCTGGTGTTGGCGTTGCGGAACAGGAAGCTGGCGGCCCCCTCCTGGAGGTGAAGCTCTGAGCGTGATGCGGCCAGAAACACGACATTGCGGCGCCGTCCTTCGACGACGAGGCGTGCAAAGGGCGCTTCCAGGTGCTCCAGGGTGACCGCCAAACTCTGTCCGTGCCCGTCAACTCGATATGTGCCTTGGCCCTGGGGCGTGATGGTCACGTCCACAGCGCTGTCGCCCACTTGCGCCACATAGGGAAAGATGAGCGTGCCGGCACTCACCCAATCCATCAGTTCCGGGGACCGGACAAGGCTCTTGCCGGCGGCGGCTTCCCGGCGCAATGCGTAGTCAATGACGCCAGCCATGGCGGCGTGGGACATGTCCGGAACCGGACCGGCGAGGTCTTGTGCGCCGAACTCTTCGGCAATGAAGGCCGTTGTGGCACCGCCTTGGGCAAAGGTCTCCCGTTCCAGGCAATCGACCAGAAATGCCCGATTGGTCCGCAGACCGATGAGACCCAAATCCTTCAGGGCGCTGGCGAGGCGCCGCCGGGCCACGTCCCGCGTAGGGCCATGGGCCATGACCTTGGCAATCATGGGATCGTAAAAGGGAGACACGGACTGGCCGGAAACGATTCCGGTGTCGATGCGCACGCCCTCTCCCTGCGGTGCTTGCCACAGGGTGATCGTTCCGGTAGCGGGCAGGAAATCCTGAGACGGATCTTCTGCATAGAGGCGGGCTTCGATGGCATGGCCATCAAGGCGGATGTCGTCCTGGGTCAGGCCCAGCGGTTTGCCCTCGGCAACCTGGATCTGAAGGGCGACGAGGTCGAGCCCAGTCACGAGTTCCGTGACTGGATGTTCCACCTGAAGCCGCGTATTCATTTCGAGGAAATAGAAGGCGCCATCCTGACCGAGAAGAAATTCGACCGTACCGGCTCCCTCATAGGCGATGGCTCGGGCAGCGGTCACGGCAGCCTCACCCATCCGGGCGCGCAGCTCCTTGGTGAGGACGGGGCAGGGTGCTTCCTCGATCACCTTTTGATAGCGTCTTTGTACGGAGCAGTCCCGTTCGCCCATATGGATTGCCGAGCCATGGGCATCGCCGAAGACTTGGATCTCAACATGGCGTGGCCGGATAATGGCCCGTTCCAGGATCAATTCACCGGAGCCGAAGGCATTCTCGGCCTCGGAGCGGGCGAGTGCCAGGGCATCGGACAGTCCTTCCATCCCATGGACAAGTCGCATGCCCCGCCCACCACCGCCGGCCGCCGCTTTGACCATCAAGGGAAAGCCGATGGATCGGGCCGCATCAATCAGGGTCGCGTCGCTTTGATCCTCGCCCTCATAGCCCGGCACACAAGGCACGCCCGCGCCAATCATGCGCCGTTTGGCATCCGCCTTGTTGCCCATGGCCGCGATGGCCTCTGGAGAGGGGCCGATAAAGGTCAGCCCAGCCTCGGCACAGGCCTTGGCGAAACCGGCATTCTCCGACAAAAAGCCATAGCCCGGATGAACGGCGTCCGCACCGAGCTGGCGCGCTGCGTCGATAATCCGCTCCGGGTCCAGATAGCTTTCGCCAGCGGGTGCTGGTCCGATCAGGGCGGCGTCATCGGCCAGGGCCACATGGGGCGCATCTGCATCGGCTTGCGAATAGACTGCAAGGGCCCGTCGGCCCAGAGCCTTCACGGTCCGTATGACCCGAACTGCGATTTCGCCGCGATTGGCGATCAGGATGGCGTTAAGCTCAGCCATTGGTCCGAAGCCCTAAAGTTGGCCGGCAAGATGTGCCGGAACGGGTATGGGATAATCGAGCAGAATCTGGGCGTAGCCTTTTCCTTGCGGGTCATTGCGCAGGCTGGCCATGCCGCCGCCGCCGAGCACATTGTGGATGAGGAGGTTCAGGGCCGGAGGGCCGGGCAGATAGAAGCGTTCAACACGGGTTGGCTCGAAATGAGCGAAGGCGCCGGCCACGACTTCCTCCGTCAGGGCCGCCCAGATATAGGGCATATAGTCCGCATGCCGTGCAATAATACCGACATTGGCATGATTGCCTTTGTCTCCGCTGCGAGCCCAGGCAAGCCGGATGAGCGGCACTGTGGCGGGAGCGCCTGCGAAATCGGGCGGGTCCGGGAGGGCGGCGCGTTCGATTTCCGCAGCATCAAACGGCTTGCCGACGCCTTTGGGAAGCGTGGTGGTCTCGCCGTCCATATCGAGATGAATGGCAACGGCCTCCTTCGGCACAAGGAAGGAAAACAGCCGGACCACGGGCGAGGGGCTGGGACGGCCGCCTTGGAATCCGGACAGGCCCGGCGGCGTGGCAAGGCCGAGGCCCGTGATCTCCCGCAGCAGAATGCCAACGCCCTTTTGGTCGTCATGCTTGGCAGCGATCTTCACAGCCACTTCCCGGGCCCCGTCAATGCGCCGGCCAGAGCCATACTGACTTTCCGCACCGATCACTTCGACACTGATCTCCTCAAAGTCACCGATATTCATGGTGCGCAATGTGGCTCGGGCCCGCGCGATGGCCGCATCGGCAAAGGCTCGGGCCTTTTGGTCCGCGTCAATACCGTAAAAGGTCAACACGGTGCCGCCGCGGAATCCGTCAGCAAGGGTCGCTGAAACCTTATAACTGTCCGTAGCCGGCGTGCCCTTTGCGCCTTCAACAAGGACGCGGTCGGGCGCCGCCTGGGTAAGGCGGACAGCGGAGAAATCGCAGACCACGTCAGGGACCAAATAGGCCTGGGGATCACCAATTTCATAGAGCATCTGTTCGCCGACAGTGCCCACGGAGACAAGCCCGCCGGTTTCCTCCGGCTTGGTCAGGGCGAACCGCCCAGAGCCTTCAATCTCGGCAATGGGATAGCCAATGTCCTGGATCGTGTGCGCGACCTGTTGCCAGTCCGTGAAATTGCCGCCCGTGGCCTGGGGGCCGCATTCGAGCAGATGGCCCGCCAGGGTGCCGGCGGCGAGCCGGTCCCAATCATCCGCCTGCCAACCAAATTCATGGATGCAGGCGCCGAGGGTTACGGCGCTGTCAACACAGCGCCCTGTGATGACAATGTCCGCTCCCTGTTCAAGGGCTTGCGCGATGGGAAAGGCACCCAGATAGGCATTGATGCTGGCGACTCGTCCGGCATCGGGGAAGATCTCTCCAGAGAACATTTCAGGGATCTGGGCCTCGGCGAATCCTTGGGCCTCGCCCAGGAGGTCATCCCCGGTAATCACGGCGACCTTGAGGTCGAGGCCTGCGGCATGGACCAGGGCTCTGGCGGCCTCGCCACAGGCGACCGGATTGACCCCGCCGGCATTGGAGATCACCCGCACGCCCTGTCGCGCTATCTCAGTGAGATTATCCTTGAGCACCACACGGACAAAATCCGTGGCATAGCCCTGGGCGGGGTCCTTCGCCCGGGCGCGGGCCATGATCGACATGGTGATTTCGGCAAGATAGTCGAAGACGAGATAGTCAAGATCGCCCTTGGCCAGGAGCTGGGGCGTCGCCATGGCGGACTCGCCCCAATAGCCGCTTGCACCGCCGATTCGAACGACTTTCTTCATCGGACCCTCCCCATTGAAACCGAACGGGCATTCTGTTTTATAAAGGAAGGTCCTTGCGTCGGCAACCACCGGAAGGACAGGCGCTGGAACCGGGCCGTCGCAATTGGGGATGCTTCTAAAAGAGCCTGCGAGTTCGCGACCATGGGGGCGCACGTCATTGATGGATGATGCGGGACAAAGTGAGGTCGAGGATCGCCGGGGGCGCAAGGCTGAGATGGCCCGGCGCACCATCTGTGACGCCGTCATCACTTGCCTTGATCGCTATGGCTATGCGGAGACCACCATCAGCCGCGTCACCGAAACGGCCGGCGTTTCTCGGGGCGCCCTGACCCATCATTTTCCGACCAAGGAAGACCTGATGGTCGCCGCAACCGATCGCCTGCTCGGTCGCACCGCCCGCGCCCGTTTGCCCAGCGCAAGAGAGGGTCATCCGTCCCGTGAAGATGAGGGGGGTGATCTTGAGGCTGATTTTCTTTGGCTCTGGGATCGGCTGGCCAATACGAAGGAGGGGCGCGTCCTTCTGGAAATCTTGGTCGCGGCCCGGACCGACCGGGCCTTGAGGGCCAAGCTTGGGTCAAGGCTTGGCTATTGGAACGGCGCCATGAATGATCACTTCGCCGGGATCTATCACTTGGCCGAGGATGCGCCGCCGGAGATTGACTTTGCCGATCTGTGGACCCTGGCCCGTGTGTTCCTGCGTGGCCTGAGCACCCAGGGTCTGTTCGGCGCTGAGCCGGAGAGCCAACGCCGGCTGGTGCGCCTTTTCGCCCGCCTTATGGCCCCCCATTTGCGCCGGTCGCATAAATCATAGGCAGCACCGCCGCTGCCAGTCAGCACGACATGCTTTGCCCCAAATAGCGCCGTCAATCATGGCGCCTTCAGTCGCCAAAAGCGGACCTTTATCGATTTGATCTAATGCGCCCTGACCCGTATCAAAGCCCGTGATCGGTTAGCGCGGCTAAGGTTCCGACCGCATCGTGATGGGATCGTGATATTCAATGTCCCCCGAATGCCGCATTTCGACATCATCTGACAGCCAGAAGCGGGCCAGACTTGCCGCGGTGCAAGGCGAAGGGATATGACGGATTGGGCAGATGGTCAGGCAAGAGGGGCGATGGCCTGTGCCCGATACCCAGCGCTTGCACTCCATGGCGGATCGGTGTCCCAGGCGATCTGGGGCGCTCTGCGACCGGGAGCGCTCTACGATCTGGGGCGCACCGCGATTGGCCGCGTCTCGGGGCCCGGGGCACTTTAAAATCGCTTTTGTAGTCACTCTCGCGTAAGTCGGGCCGGTTTGGATTGCGCAACCGGTATTTGGGGAGAAACGGCGTGGGCTCAATCGGTTTTGGCCTGGAATATCTCGGCCTCGTCGCGGTGGCGCGGCCGCGCATCACGCTTGTGCTGATCCTGGTGGTTCTCACGGTTGCGGTGATCGGCGCTGCCAAGACCCGTTTTGCGGACGATATGGCCACCATCTTCCAGTCCGCCGATGCGGCCTATCAAACCTATGACCAGTTCAAGGGCCAGTTCGTGGACGGCTCTGACTCCGCCATCCTGGTCGTGGATGGCGATTTTACCCGCGCGGACCACTGGGCGGCGCTGCAGGCCCTGGCCCAATCGGTCGAATCCCTGCCATCGGTTGCCGATGTGGTCTCGATCCTTTCGCTGCGCCGCCTGGAGTCCTCCGCGGGCGATCCGGCACCGGATAATTTTGAAGATGATCTGTTCGAGGATCCCGAGTTTGAAGCCGCGTCTGTGAAGCCGGCTGCCTTTGAAGAGGGCGCCGATGCCGGCCAGAACGGCATCGAAGGCGCCATGGAACTGGGGGCTGCAGCGCTTGCGGTTCATCCGCTGAACGAAGGGGGACGGCTGCTCACTCCGGATTTTAAAAGTGCGACCATGATCCTTGCCCTGCCGGAGGACGGGGACCGGCTGGAGAATGCCCAGGCCCTTGCAGCGGATCTGGGCCCGCTTCTGGTTCAACTGCCGGACGGCATGACGGCGATGCTGAGTGGCTTGCCCATTGTCCGTGCCGAGATCGTGCGTCACCTCGTGGAAGAGCATCCGTTTATTCTGGGGGCGGGCCTCGGCATAGGGTTTCTCCTGGGCGTGGTGCTGCTGGGCATTCTTGTCGATGCCGTCATCGTTGCGGTGATGCCTATTCTCAGTATCGTGATGGTTTATGGCGGCTTTGGCTGGCTCGGCATTCCCATGACGGTCATGCTGAACGACCTGCCCCTTTTGGTCCTGGCCCTGGCCTTCGCGGCGAATATGCATCTTGTCTATGCGGCCCGAAGGGACCTTTTCGCCGCTGATTACGACTTCAAGGCTATTGCCAAGACCATCCGGTTCATCGGGCCGGCTTGCAGCCTCGCCAGCCTGACAACGATCGTTGCCTTTTTGTCCCTCGCGTTTTCCGGATCCAGAGCCATTGTCGAATTCGGCCTGATCGGCGCGGCGTCCGTGTTTGGTGTGCTCATCTCGGCCATGGTGTTTTTCCCGGTGACCGTGTGGGTCGCGCTCCATCTGGGCTGGCGGCCCCGGCCGGCATTGCAGGGTAAGGGACGTGTCGCCCAAGCCATTGAGGCCGCCGCTGTGGATGCCACCCGCCTTTTCTATGCCTATCGCTGGCCGATCGTGGTCTTTGTGGTGGTCGCGACGATTGGGGCCGGTATCGCTTATAGCCGCGTTACTCCGAGCTATACCTATCTTGAGGAAGTTCCGTCTGGATCTGAGACTTACAAGCTTATCGAGCGCCTGGAAGGGCAGCTGGGCGGGGCGCACACGCTTCACCTGCCGCTGCCCATTCCCATCACTCCGGACGAATTTGACCTGGCGCCGCTTCTGAAGCTGCGCGACGTCCACAAAACCCTTGAAACCGAGCTTGGCCGGCCCGTCTATTCCGCCTGGACCATCATATCCTGGCTGACAGATACCGGCCGCACTGTTTCGGCGCCCCGAATGGAAGCGGTTTTCGAGCAGGCGCCCAGCGGATTGCGGGGCCTGTTGTTGTCGAAGGACGGCAACACCCTGGCGCTCATGGTGCGGGTCTCGGAAACGGACGAAACGGATCTTGACAGCCTCGCCGCCCAAATCGAGACCGTGGCCGGTGAGGTGCTGGGCGCGGATCTGACAGGCCAGGCCACGGGCATCGTGGTGCTGGCCTCACGGGTCAGCGATGAGATTCTCTACAGGCTTGGCATATCCCTCGTGATTGCGGCCATGGCAACGTCGCTGCTTGTCGGGTTTGGCTTCCGGTCGTTTGAGGTGGCACTGTTGACCCTGGTGCCGAATATTCTGCCTGTGCTAGCGGTGGGTGCGCTTCTTTACCTGCTCGATTGGCCGTTGCAAATCGCAAGCGCGCTCGCCATGACGATTGCCTTGGGCATCGCGGTTGATGACACTGTGCACATGATGAATGGCTTTTGGGCCCAACGCTGTGCGGGGCGATCGCCGCGGGCCTGTATTGCCCGGACGATGCGGGAAGTTGGGCCAGTGCTGGTCTTGACCAGCTTCGTCCTGATGCTGGGCCTGTCGCCGGCCCTTTTGAGCTGGTCCCCCGGGATCGCCACTTTCGCCCTGTTCGCAATCGCCACGATCGGTATTGCTCTGGTCACCTGTCTTGTGGCCCTGCCCGCCATCCTGGCCCTGCGGTTCCATCGGGGAACATCCGCGTGGCTCGACTGACGGGCCACGCGCCTGGAATTCGGCGAGGCTCACCCGCTTAAGGAGTCTGAGCGTGGCCCCGCCTCATCTATGCTGTAGTGAATCTGCGCGACGCCGAGGGGCGGCGGGCTGCTCGTAAAGACCTTGTGAGACTGAGAGAACGGAAGTTTATGGCCCAGAACATGACACTTGCATCGCCGGTTGCCCTGCGCACTGCCGATCGTGCCGACACCGCCGCCGACGCGGTCAACGCAGCTCAGGCGATGCCTTCGGCCCAGCCCGCGGCCGATGTCCGCATCACCGGTCTCGGCACCGCCGTGCCGCCCCATGTGCTTGAGCAGGACGTCGTCGAAGTGATCGCCGGCCGGATCCTCGGCCCCCGCTTTCCGGATTTCCAGCGCCTCGCCCGCACCTTCACCTCCTCCGGTGTGAAGACCCGGTATTCCGTGTGCCCCCTGGAGTGGTTCCAGTCATCCCAGGACTGGCCCGAGCGGACGGCCCGTTATCTGGAAGGCGCAACAGCCCTGTTCGTGGAGTCCGCCAACAAGGCCCTGGCGGAAGCCGGACTTCAGGCCGCGGATGTGGACGCCGTGGTGACCGTGTCCTCAACGGGCATTGCCACCCCAACCCTGGAGGCGCGAGCCTTCGGCATCATGGGCTTTCGCCACGATATTCTCAGGGTTCCAGTGTTTGGGCTTGGCTGTGCAGGCGGGGTGAGCGGCCTTGCCATCGCCCAGCGTCTGGCGGCTGCGACGCCGGATTCCACGGTGCTCCTTGTCTGTGTGGAAACCTGCACATTGGCCTTCCGGGACGACCAGCTTCGCAAGGCTGACATCATCGCAACCGTGCTGTTCGGTGATGGAGCGGCGGCGGCTGTTCTGTCGAACCGCTCATCCCATCCGCAAGCGATGAATGGTGAGGGCTCCACCGCTCGGGGGCCACGCCTTGGTGCCGGTGTCCAGCATATCTGGACTGACAGTCTCAACATCATGGGCTGGGACGTGGACCCGACTGGCTTTGGCGTGATTTTCGATCGCTCCATTCCGCCCTTTGTGACGTCCGAATTCGCTGGGGCCGTGGACTTCTGCCTGGAGCGTATGGAGCTGACCCGGGACGACATCACCCGCTATGTCTGCCATCCGGGCGGCATCAAGGTGCTTGAATCCATTGAGGAGACGATGGGTCTTGAAAGCGGATCCCTGGATCACGAGCGCGATGTCATTCGCGATTTCGGTAATATGTCCGCGCCCACCGTGTTGTTCGTGTTGGACCGCTTCCGGCAGACCGGTCCGACGGGGCGGGTGCTGCTGACGGGTCTTGGTCCAGGGTTCACCGCATCCATGATCCCCCTGTCATTTGACGTCTGACCATTTGGGGCGACATCTGATTATTTCTGGAGGGCAGCATCATGCTGGAAAGCGTGTTTCAGGGGCCGGCTGGATGGGGGTTTGTCCTTTTGTCCGTCGTGACGGCCCAGCGGCTCGTTGAGCTGCGCATTGCTAAACACAACACCCAGCGTCTGCTTGACCGGGGTGCGCGGGAGATCGGCGCGGATCATTATCCGCTGATGGTGGGGTTCCATGCCACCTGGTTGATCCTGATGTGGATTTTCGGCTGGAACCAGGGCCTGGTGGCGTTCTGGGTGGGTGTCTACATCCTGCTCCAGGCTTTCCGCATCTGGATCCTGGCGAGTCTCGGGCCCCGCTGGACGACGCGGATCATTATCATTGATGAGCCCCTTGTGGCGCGTGGCCCCTATAAGTTCATCAGGCACCCCAATTACTGGCTGGTGGTTGCTGAGATTGCCACGGTACCGCTCGCCCTGGGTCTGACGTGGCTCGCAGTCGCCGTGTCCGTTCTCCATGCCGGCGTGCTCTTCATCCGCATCCGTGCCGAGAATGCCGGTCTGAAGCAGATTGCCCATTTGTGATCATTCGGCATCTTCCCTTGGCGCGGCCGGTGTTCCGCTCCGGGCCAAGGCAATCCCTCCAAGGATGAAGATGAGCGCTGGCAATGCCTCTAACCCCGGATTTTCTCCCAAGAGAAAAATGCCAAGGCCCGCCGCCCAAAGCGGGATCAGATAATTAATCTGTGCGGTGAAGGTGGGCCCCGCGGTATCGATCAGGCGCAGCAGCGCCAAGGTGGCAAATGCGCTGCAAAAGATGCCAAGGGTTACGGCGGCAGCCAGGGATGCACTGCTTGGGCGCAACGCTCCGGGATCTTCCAGGATGAAAGCCAGTGGCACGACAATGAGGCATGCCGCGATGTGAATTGCGGTTGCCGCCGTGAGGGCCGTTATGGGGGGGCGGTGCCGGGTCAAGACCGCGTTAAGGGCATAAAAACAGGCGCCGGACAGGATGGCCAGTTGGGCCACAATGCCCGCGCTCTTACCAAGCCCCTCGGAGCCTTGGGCGAACAGGTCCGGTGCGAAAAGGATCACCAGCCCCGCAAAGCCCAGGACAAAGCCGCCAAGACGCCGGAGCGTGATTATCTCTCCAGGGACAAATAACGCGGCAAGACCCATGGTGGTCAGCGGCATAACCGCCATCAGGATACCGGCGAGGCTGGAGGGCACCGTTTGCTGGCCCCAACTGATCAGGATGAAGGGCGCCACATTGCCGGTGATTCCAAGAACGGTCAGCATGGCCCAGACCCGCAGCTGTCTTAGCTTTGGCAGGGCCTGTCCGAGCGCCAGGGAGGCGGCAAGCAGGACCGCTGTGGCCGTCACGATACGGACGGCGACGGTGGATATGGGCGTGATGGTCTCGACGGCAATCGAGATCAGCATGAATGCGGAGCCGTAGAGTATGACCAGGATGGCAAGCAGGCTCCAGGGGCCCTGAAAAATCGCGCTCACATCAGCTCCTTCAGGGCGTCAAACAGCATATCGATATCATAGTCATCGTTATAGAGATGGGGCGTGATGCGCAGCGAGTCTGCCCGTGCACTGACATAGATGTTGCGTTGTTTCAGTTCGGCAAGCAGGCCTTCGGGCATACCGCTTGGAAAACGCACACCGATGAAATGGGGGGCTCGTTCGCCTTCAGGCGGTGTCGCGAGGCCGAGCGCGCGGGCATGGTCTGCGATATGGCGTGTGAGTTGTCCGAGGGTGGCGGCGATGCGCGGAATTTCCCATGCGGTGATCTGTTCGAGCGCCGCGCAGGCCATCGGCATTAAATGGAGCTGGGGCCGCGCACCCATGTCAAATCGGCGGGCGCCCAGGTCCCAGTCTTCCACATAGTCCGTAAGGCGCGCAAAATCCTCCGCATTCCGACGGCCAATCCAGGTCTGTTCCAAAGGAATCCCGTTCTGGTGTCGCGGCGCCACATAAAGAAAACCGAGACTGTAGGGCCCGAGCAGCCATTTGTAACAGGGGGAAACGATAAAATCCGCCCCCACCGTACGCACATCAATGGGCAGAGCGCCGAGGGATTGGGACAGATCCAGCACAAGAGCCGCTCCGACCGCACGGCATCGGGCCGAAATGCCTTCAAGGTCAAACAATGCCCCATCGGTCCAGTGGCAATGGGGCAGGGCCACAACAGCGGTCGTCTCGTTGATTTCGGACCAAACAGCCTCGCTCCAGGTGGCCCATTGGGAGTCCGGTCGTGCCACGGTGATAATCCGTGCACCCTTGTTTTGCGCCAGTTGCCGCCAGGCAAAGACATTTGATGGGAACTGATCTTCAACGATGACAATGGACTGGCCTTGCTCGATCGCAACATTGGCCGCCGCCGTCGCGATGCCGTAGCTTGCGGATGGGACGATGGCGATGTCATCTGCCTTGGCGCCAATGAGCGGGGCGAAGAGGTCCCGAGCCCGGTCCGCGCCGGAGAAGAAATCTCGGGGCTCAATCTGCCAGGGGGTGGATTTCCTCCGTACACCCTCTTCGCCGGCTTGCGTGACTGTGCGCAAGGACGGGGACATATAGGCACAATTCAGATAGATGATCTCCGGCGGCAGATCGAACAACGGGCGTTGGCAGGCAAGCGGGGCAGTCATCAGGCATATCCGATCAAAAAGACTGGGTCCGACCAAAAAGACTGGGTCTGGCCAAAAAGACTGGGTCTGGCCAAAAAGAGTGAGTCCGATCAAAAGATCGGGGTGCCGCACGGCATGGCGGTCCGCAGAGGCAATGTGCACCGCTTCTTCACGCCGCTGACGGCCTTCGAATGCAGTTCCAGACCTCAAGAATAGGTCATGGACCCGGCCACGCAAACGGGTCCCGATTTGATGCGCTTTTGCCAACAGGCCCATCAGGGTTAGCGGCTCCTTAAGGCGATCTCCCACACGCTGATGCAAATATTTCTGGTGGGTTTCGATGCGGCGCAGCTTGACGGCGCAGGGGGACTGCACGTATATCATCCGTGGGCCACGCTCCCCCAACGGAGTGCAGCTATTCTGGAAGGAATAGACTTATGGAAAGTCAGACGACCCCGGCAAAGCCGGTAATGCGTCCTGCGCGGGCGCAGTTCTCCTCCGGTCCTTGCGCCAAGCGCCCCGGTTGGACCCCTCAAGACCTCGCCGACGCGGCACTCGGCCGCTCCCACCGCTCAAAAATTGGTAAGGCGAAGCTCGCCGAGGCGATCACGCTCACCCGCGAAATACTCCAGGTTCCCGATGACTACCGGATTGGCATTGTGCCAGCGTCGGACACGGGGGCTGTGGAAATGGCCATGTGGTCCCTGCTCGGGGCACGCGGCGTTGATGTGGTTGCGTGGGAATCATTCGGAGCTGGATGGGTTACCGATGCGGTCAAACAGCTGAAGCTTGACGACTGCCGCGTCATTGAAGCCGACTACGGACAAATCCCTGATCTTGCCGGCATCGACACGGATCGCGATGTGGTCTTCACCTGGAACGGCACGACGTCCGGTGTGCGCGTTCCGAATGCGCACTGGATCAAGGCGGATCGGGCGGGGTTGACCATTTGCGATGCCACCTCGGCGGCTTTCGCCCAGGATCTCGACTGGCCAAAGCTCGATGTGGTCACCTATTCCTGGCAGAAAGTGCTCGGCGGAGAGGCGGCCCACGGGGTGCTGATCCTCTCACCGCGGGCCGTGGAGCGCTTGGAGACCTACAAGCCCGACTGGCCGCTGCCGAAAATCTTCCGTCTGACCAAGGGCGGCAAGCTGATCGAAGGTATTTTCAAGGGTGAAACCATCAACACGCCTTCGCTTCTGTGTGTTGAGGATTATCTCGATGCCCTGCGCTGGTCGCAGAGCGTTGGCGGCCTTGCAGGATTGCGGGCGCGCGCCGATGGCAATCTCGCCGTCATGGAACAGTTTGTGGGGACCCGGGATTGGATTGATTTCCTGGCGGAGGATCCGGCGACCCGCTCCAATACCTCTGTCTGTCTCAAGATTGTCGATCCTGTATTCCTTGACCTTGATGCGGATGGCCGCAAGGCGCTCGTGAAGCGCCTCAGCGAGCTCCTGGAGGCCGAGGAGGTCGCGTTCGACATCGAAGGCTATCGCGATGCTCCGGCGGGCCTGCGCATCTGGTGCGGGGCAACGGTGGAGGCGTCTGATCTTGAGGCGCTTTTACCTTGGCTCGACTGGGCCTATGCCACGGCGCGTGAAGAACAGCGCGCCGCCGCCTGATCATCCGTTCTGATCCGAATTCTCTCATGCAGCGGTCGCCTGAAAAGGCGGCCTTCAGGGACCCTATCGCCATGCCTAAAGTGCTTATTTCCGACAAGCTCAGCGAAGCCGCCGTGGAGATTTTTCGCAGCCGTGGACTTGAGGTGGACTTCAAACCTGGTCTGCCCAAGGAAGATTTGCTTCAGATCATCGGCCAGTATGATGGCCTTGCGGTGCGCTCCAATACCAAGGCAACGCCGGACGTGATCGGCGAAGCCAAGAACCTGAAAGTGATCGGCCGGGCCGGCATCGGCGTTGACAATATCGACCTGCCCGCCGCCACGGCTGCCGGCATCGTGGTCATGAACACACCTTTCGGCAATTCTGTCACGACGGCGGAACATGCCATTGCCATGATGCTCTCCCTGGCGCGCCAGATTCCGCAGGCGAATGAATCCACCCATGCCGGCAAATGGGAAAAGTCCCGCTTCATGGGCACTGAGCTGACCGGCAAGACTCTCGGCGTGCTCGGCTGCGGCAATATCGGCAGCATTGTCGCAAATCGCGCCCAGGGCCTCAAAATGCGGGTCATCGCCTATGATCCGTTCTTGTCGGAGGACCGGGCCCGGGAAATGGGTGTTGAAAAGGTCAATCTCGATACGCTTCTTCAGCGTGCGGATATCGTGACCATTCACGTTCCTTTGACCGATGAAACCCGCAATATCGTCAGTGCCGAGGCCATTGCGAAAATGCGCCCTGGCGCCCGCCTGGTAAACTGTGCGCGGGGTGGTCTTGTCGATGAGGATGCCCTCAAGGAAGCCCTTGACAGCGGCCATCTTGCAGGCGCGGCCCTCGACGTCTTCGCCGAAGAGCCAGCCAAAGAACACCCCCTGTTCGGCCACGAGAAACTGATCGCGACACCACATCTGGGCGCGTCCACCATGGAGGCTCAGGAAAAGGTGGCCCTTCAGGTGGCGGAGCAGATGTCGGATTATCTGCTGACCGGAGCCGTGACCAATGCGATCAATATGCCGTCGATTTCGGCCGAGGAAGCGCCGATCCTGAAGCCGTTTGTGACGTTGACCCAGCAGCTTGGCCTTTTTGTTGGTCAGCTCTGCGAGTCACCGATCCGGGGTGTGCAGATTGAGTATGAAGGCGATGTGGCGGCCATGAATGTCAAGGCGCTGACGGCCGCCGGTCTTGTCGGCGTGCTCCGCCCGCTCCTGTCCGACATCAATATGGTCTCGGCGCCGGTTATCGCGAAGGAGCGGGGGCTGAAACTGTCGGAGGTTCTGCGCGAGCAGCGCGGGGTCTATGAGACCTATGTCCGCATTCAGGTGGAAACGGAAACGGGCAACAACAGTGTGGCCGGAACGATTTTCTCCACGGGTCAGCACCGGGTGATTCAGGTTCAGGGCGTGGCTATCGAGGCGGGCCTCGGGCGCCACATGCTGCTCACGACGAATGAGGACAAGCCCGGTTTCATCGGCTCTCTGGGCGTTGCGTTGGGTGATGCCGGCGTCAATATTGGTGGCTTTAATCTTGGTCGCCAGGCGCCTGGAGGCGATGCGCTGGCCCTGGTCGAGGTGGATCAGCCCGTCGGCACGGAGGTTCTGGATAGCCTTCGCAAGTTGCCGCTGGTACGCAGTGCACGTGCATTGACGTTTTGATCCCAGTCGGATCAAATTGCCTTTCGGGTTCGCAGGGGGCGGTTCGGTGGGGACCGCCCCTCACGCGTTTGTTCTCCGCCATGCCGGGGCCGGTGTGGGTTCCGGACAAAAGGATCGACCATGTCCAATGTGGCCGTCGTGGGCGCCCAATGGGGCGATGAAGGCAAAGGCAAAATCGTTGACTGGCTCTCGGAACGGGCTGATGTGGTGGTCCGTTTCCAGGGCGGGCACAATGCCGGGCACACCCTTGTCATCGGTGACCAGACCTACAAGCTGAACCTTCTGCCCTCGGGGATCGTGCGCTCTGGCAAGCTCTCCGTTATCGGCAATGGAGTTGTGATCAACCCGTGGGCCTTTGCTGAGGAAGTGGAGCGCCTGCAGGTCATGGGTGTTGCGGTGGGCCCGGATAATCTGGTGCTTGCTGAGAATGCGGTTCTGATCCTGCCCGTCCACTGGGAAATGGATCAGCTGCGCGAATCCGGCAATACAACAGTTCGTATCGGGACGACCCAGCGGGGAATCGGCCCGGCTTATGAGGACAAGGTGGGCCGGCGGGCCTTGCGCGTCGTGGATCTTGCCGATGAGGCGACCATACGTGAGCGGGTGGAAGGCCTGCTTGTTTATCACAACGCCTTGCGCCGCGGCATGGGCCGGGATGAGGTGGATGCGGAGGGGTTGATCCAGTCCCTGCTTGAGGTCGCTCCGCGCATTCTGCCCTATACGGATTGTGTCTGGCGCCGCCTGGAGCTCTCCTCCCGGGTCGGGCGGCGGATCCTGTTTGAGGGCGCGCAAGGGATCATGCTGGATGTGGATCACGGCACCTATCCCTTCGTCACATCCTCAAACACCGTGGCCGGTCAGGCGGCGACGGGCAGCGGGATGGGGCCGGGAAGCATTGATTATGTCCTGGGCATCACCAAGGCTTACACCACCCGGGTGGGGGAGGGGCCTTTTCCAACCGAATTGACCGATGAGACCGGACGGTTGCTGGGCGAGCGGGGCCATGAGTTCGGCACCGTGACGGGACGCTCGCGCCGCTGTGGCTGGTTTGATGCGGTTTTGGTGCGCCAGGCCATCCGCACCGGTGGTATCGACGGCATCGCCCTGACCAAGCTTGACGTGCTTGATGGCTTTGAGACCATCAAGGTGTGTACGAAGTATCGCCTCGACGGGGAGATCATCGACTTCTTCCCGTCCGGACAAGCGGCGCAGGCCAAGGTCGAACCGGTCTATCAGACCCTGGAAGGATGGCAGGAAACAACGCGCGGGGCCCGCTCCTGGGCCGATCTGCCGGCCCAGGCGGTCAAATATGTGCGCTTCGTCGAAGAGCTGATCGAATGCCCCGTGTCTCTCCTGTCCACATCGCCGGAGCGGGAGGACACGATCCTGGTGCGCGATCCGTTTGGACGGTGATTATTGGGGCCCGCCGTCCTCGCTTTCGACATAGGTCTTGAGATTGGCAAGCCCAGCCTCATAGTCCGCGCCGATCCAGGTGTCGAACATCAGGCCGAAATAGCGGGCGAGCGGGTTCATGCCGAGATCGGTGTCGAAACCCCAGGTGATCTGTGTGCCGCCATCAACGGGGACCAGTTTGAAAAAGCCCGTTGCGGTGCCGTCGCCGCCGAAATCAAGATCCGTTTCGATGTACTCATTGGGGCGGGACTCGGTGATCTCCTGGCTGCCTGCGCCCACATCCGGGGCGTCGCTCTGCCAGGCCATGCGCGCACCGACGCCCGAGGCCGGACCGCTATAGGTATACTCGGTCTCCGGATCGCGAGCATGCCATGGCGACCAGGTGTTGAACGTCTCGTAACCATTAAGCGTGGCGAAAACGTCGGCGGGCGCCGCCTTAACCACGATGGACCGTTCCACATGGACGGTCTGGGGCAGCAGATAGGCCCCACCAGTGACGAGAAGGACGATTGCCAGAAGTCCGAGGGCAAGCTTTTTAAACATCGGAAGAATCCTCTTCTTTTACGGCGCCGGGCAAGGCAAGTCGTTCGCCGCCCCCCCCCACGGTCCATCGCACGATAATTCAAGACAATTTGATGCACCACTGAAGAAAGACGGGCTGCCTGCCCCGGCTTTGCCTTGGCGCATGCTCGCGGGCCCGCCCGGACCGGGCGTGCGTTATCGGGTCAAAGGGCAGGCTTATGCTTGAACGAGGGCGGATGTCCTGCGTAAATCAGGTCGGCAACTTAAGAGCGATATCCAATGGCTTTTGGTGCATGGGCATCTCACGTGCCATCGAGCCGCGAAGGGGGCTGACGCCGTGGCGCAAACGTCTTCATCGGAAGTTCGTGACTTGCTCATGGGTCTGTTGCGCTCAGCGATCGACAAGATCCTGATCGGGGCGATTGCCTTGGTCGTGGGCCTCATCATTCAGGCAAGCTGGAATGACCGCCAGGACGAGATGGAGCGCCGACGCGCCGTCCATGCCTATAAAATTGATGTAGGTACGGACAATATTCGCGCTTTCAAGTCACACATTACACAGACGATTTCTCTAATGGCCAAGGCCCGTGTGGGGACGGACGAGGAGCGCAGCGCTTTGCTGGACACGGTGAGCGCGACCCTTGATGAGGCCAGGCTCAATCTGTCGCTCATTGAAGCCTTGCGCGATCCGAGCGAGGGTGCGGCGGAGGAAGACACCGCCCTGCCTGCCTATCGGGCGGCCTTGTCCCGTTTCGTGGCCGACTTGCAAGCCCTTGATATAGAGGACTTATCCCAGCGCCGGGTCATGGACGGGAAGCTTGAAAACTTAAGGACAATCGGTGTCGGTGCCATGAAGGCGGCGCTTCGGGATATGGGCGAGACGGCCGCTAATCTGTGAGCGTGGCTGCAATGGGATCGAGCTTGGGAGGGATTATCAGTATGCGCGGGATTGTTGCAACGGTCGTCCTGGCACTGTTTTTTGCCCTGATCCTTGCGTGTGCAAAGGCGTTCGCCGAAACAAGCTCGGACGGGTTTAGCGGCCGCTGGGCGGTCAGCAGCGGCTTTGGAATTTCGCCCGACCTGCAAAAGTCGGACTGGAACGGAGAAAAGCGCTTTCCGATTATCAGCTATATTCCCTTTTTTACCCTGTTCTACGATATCGATGAGGTCACCCCCTATAGGAGCATGGGCGATTACAGCGAGGCGACGACCCATGACGGGGTTCCCGTCTTTGTGCTGAAAAATGGTGAAGACCACATCATCTCCAGCGTGGCGATCAAGGACTCTCGGCTCCTGTCCCGGGGAACGGATGCCGAAGTCATCCTGTTTCGCGACCAGGATCGCTTCTGCCGGCGCAAGCGGGGCTGTGATGCAAAATTGGACCAGGGCTGGTGGTCCGTGGGGTTCGGGTCCCTTGCTGTCATTCAGCCGGTGGAGGGCAACCGGAACCTGAAAAAGGTCATTTTCGATGTGGGTCAGGAAATGGTGACCTACGCAACCACGGAGGATCTCAAAGCGCGCGAGGCCTTGGGCAAGATCCTTTACGTGAGCCAGACCTATCCGCGTCTGACATTTGATCGCTATACGTCAAAGGTCTTCAACACCGGCTGCGGCACAGTAAAACGACGGTTCACGCCGCCCAACAGGGTGACCCGCTCCTCCGATTTTGATCTGTCCAAGGAACAGCGTATTCTGGACGCTTTTGCACTGCGCGACACGGACGATTCAGAGCGCGTCTTTGAGCTTTCGGCGGCCCTCGGGCGGGAGATGGATCTCGACACCTTGCGCGGCGAAAGCTGGGAGCTGCGTCTTTACGACTTCGAGCGGCCCTTCCCTCAATCGGGTGAAGCCAGGACCTTCGATATCGCCGCCCTCGTCACATATGAGTGCCGGGAGAAGAAGCTGGGCGCCCATCAGAAAACACGGATCCTTGAGGTGCTGCTGAAGCATGACGGGCGCGAAATCACCCTGACGCCCGGAGCGACGCCCGAGGATCTCCTGCGGCACACCCGTTTTGCCTATCTGTGGAGTGTCAATAATGCCGACCAGCATTTCGCCCTGCGGGAGCAACTTGTGCGGGACACATTCAATGGCGACGGCGCACTCACATCGATCTTCATGAGTGAATTTAACCGCAGTTGCCGCAGCGCCAGCCGCCAGTCCCCGGACTGTCAGGGACATGTCTACTGAAGGTGATTGGTCTACTGAAGGTAATTGGTTGGGGTCGCCAAGTGAAGAGAACTGGAGCGCGACGAGTGGCGTGTCTCTCCCCATGATCCGGCTTGCGCTAGTGTCGTGGATCAGAAGTCCGCATGAGAAGTCCCGGCACGTCCGTCTG
>CAYUYV010000016.1:0-27755 GCA_964449455.1 uncultured Alphaproteobacteria bacterium
CGGTCAGCCCGCCCCGCCGGAGGCGCTGCGCGCCGCGAGGTCAAAAATGGTGCACCAGCAGCCTGCTGAAAAACGGTTCGGATCGCACTCCAGTCGCCATCATCCGTCCGCAGGCCCGGCAGGCTCCTCCAATGTCGACATGAAGGCCTCCAGCGTATCTGTGGCGGCAATCCGCCCCACCAATTCGCGGAAGGCCACCCCCTGACTTTCAATCTGTTGGGTGACGATTTCGAAGGCCTGTTCATCCGGCGTGCCGGCCATGAACCGGGTAAAACGCTGGCGCAGTCGGGCAAGCCCCGGCATATCCTCCGACAGGGCAAAAGCGATTGCGGCCCGCATGATCTGAAGCCTGTCGCCCTCCTCCAGGTCCCCATCCCGGGTCAGATCCGTGGCGAGGGTTTCCAGAACGCCCGCCGCCCGGGGCCAATCCTCCGCTTGCCACAGAATATCAGCGCGCAAGGCCTGGGCTTCCACGGTGTTGTAGCCCTCGATCACTTCGAGGGCATGGTCATGGCGCTTCAAATCGCTCAGCGCCCGTGCCTCCAACAGATGCCGCTGACGGTTCAGTCGCTCGGGCAACCGGGTCTGGCGGGTGGAATGGATGATCTGCAGCGCCTTGGCCGGTTGACGGTCCATCAAATGGATCATGGCAAGCCGCGTCGCGACTTGGCTGCGGGCCACGCCGCGCAAGCGGAACTTCACCTGATGGTCCAGCAATTCGCCGGCCTGCTCCAACAGATCGACGGCGACCAGACGGTCAGCCAGCCGACGGATCATCTGGTCCCCCCGCATGCCCACGGGCACGAGTTCGGGAAAGTCGTAGAACAAGGCCAGGGCCTGGACCGGCGTCATCGTGTCCGCGCCGCCTTCCAGATAAAGATCCGTGAAAATCTCCGACATTGTGTCCGCCACGGTCCGCCCTTCATCCGTACCCGGAAAGCTCTGAACGGCAAGGCGCATGACCACCAGTCCTTCCCGGATGTCGCCAGCCTCCACATGCAGTTTGCCGAGCTGATGCAGAACCTCAAGCTCAAGCCTATCGCCCCGCCATTGATACCGCAGGCGCTCCAATGCCTCGATCGCATCGGGGATGGAAACCCGATCCAGCCGCCGCTCCAGCATCAAAGTCCGGAAGGTCGCCTGAACCTGTGCCGGCAGCCGCCCGGCCTTCCCCGCCTCGGCATAAAAGGTGCGGGCCTGGTCCGGGGCGCCCATGGCCTCATGGACCGCGCCGGCAATCAGCGCGATTTCAGCCCGCAGATCCGGCTCCGCGCCGTCCCAATCGATGCGTTCGATCGCCCGGAGGGCCCCGCCCAGATCGTTCACACCAAGCGAGGCTTTGGCCTCGGCCAACAAGAACCGGGCCTGTTGCTCCGGGCTGTGCGCGGAGAGAACCCCCTGCCCCGTGGCAAAGTCCCGCCGCGCCCGCGCCCAGTCTTCCTGGGCACTATGGGCCACGGCTCGCCATAAGGCCGCAGCCGGATCAAAACGCAGGCTGTGATGGTCAAGATCTTCGAGTGCGTCCCGTGGATGGCCGATGGCCAGACGCGTCACACCCCGCAAGGCCCGAAAGCCGCCATCGCGCGACACGCCCACATCATCCGCAGCCATCATATCCATCAGCCCGAGGGCCTCGGGCATGAAACCGTTTGCCGCGTAAAAGCGGGCAAGCTCCAGGCGACCACGACTGCGTTCCGCCTCAGTCTCGGCCCCCTCGACCTTGCGTTGCAGATCATGGAGATTATTGGAAAAACGGGGCACGCCCCCGCGCGCCCAGCGCGTGAAATCCATAAAGCCGGGCCCCAGATCCAGCTCCTCTTTCGAGGGATCAGCCGTGCGGGTGTCGGGCCCGGACATGCGCAAACCATCAGGGCGCATCACATGCAGTGCCTTGTCGCGAATCTCCAGCGTCAGATCATCCGCAACAGGATCGATGGCCACCCCATGGGCGCTTTCAAGCACCGCAACATCAACGAGGCTGCGGCGGGTCACGAAGCCATGGGCCAGCGCATCAAGGGCCACGGCAAAGAGGCGATCACCCACTTCCGGATCCTCAAAGGCGACAATGGTTCCAGGGCCCGGCAAGGGGACGGCGAGTTCGCCCCGCGCCGTGTCCAACTGAACCCGGTTGAATGCCAAAGGCTTTGAGCGCAGCAGCACCGAATCCCCAAGCGCAATGGCCCAGACCCCATCAACCCGTTCGGTGGAGACGAGTGTGCGGCCCCGCACGCCGATCCGGATCAGGCTGGCCTTGTCATGGGGCACGGCCTCAAGGCTGGTGATGACTTCACGGTAGCGGCCTTGCGCCGATGACAGATCAAAATCCGCCGCACGGTCGAACACCACCCACACGAAATCACCCCGCCGGAAGACAGCCGCACCCACGGATTCTGGCCAGGCAAAACTCAGCACCACATGGTCATCCCGCGCGGCGATGGAAAAAGGCACCTGCCGCGCAGCTGGAACCGTTGGTGGCGGCGCCTCTTGTGGCACGGGCTTCGTCTGTGCCTCCAGCGCTGCACGGGCAGCTTCCTCCGCCTCGGCCATTGCCAGCAATTCTTCAGGCAAGATGACCGAGGGCAGGTCCTCCTTCGCAGGCGTCTCATCGGGCCCGCCCTTGACCTCCAGCACCACCGTGTTGCCCGACCGGGAGTGGCGCAGCTCGGTTTCCGGCGCCGGCATGATGAGCAAGGACAGGGGCCCCGCGCCCTCCACCGTCTCCAGAGTCTTGATCCGGGGAGGCAGCCCCCCATCAAAACGGGACAGATCGAGCGTACCGGTCCGATTGAACGTCAAACGGCTGGTGTCTCCGTCCCGAGACAATCGGTAAGCGGTGGGTTCCGGCCAGGAAAAGGTCAGGCGGGTCACGCCTGGCTGCTCGGTTACGGCAAGGGATACGGTGACCGGCGGACGCTCCGGCGGGCGCGCGAGCGAGCTCGGCCGGGCCAGTGGCCGCGCCGTGAACTGCCGAGGCGCCTGTGGCTCGGCCGGAGGCGGCGGCGCGGAGAGGCGCGTGGACGCGGGATCGGTCCGGGGCGCCAGAATTTTGACCGATGGCAAGGGCGCGTTCGACCCCGGGGGCCGCAGGTCCACCACCACGCGCCGGCCCGCCTTGCGCACCTTGGGCTCCAAGTCCCGCCTCAGGGCGATGCGCAGTGTCCGCTGGTCGGGATCGACCTGGGCGAGCGCGACATAAGCCTTCAGAACCCGTCCTATGGCACCGATATCCCCCGTGAGCGGCCGGTCAAAACGCAAGATCAGAACGCGGCTGCGCACTTGGCTCGTGACACCAATAGCGAAGGGCCAGTCAAAGCGGATATGGGCCACCGGGCCGACCCATTCGGCGCCAATCTGCACGCCAGTGGCCACGCTTGCTCCCGTTGGCGCCCCCGTTGTCGCCCCCGAAACCGGCGCCCCCGAAGCCGGCACCTGGGCAGCCTGCACCTGGGCAGCCGGCACCTGGGCAGCCGCCGTGCTGAATACGCCAGACAGGATGAGCGCGGCGCCCATCAGCACCGCCTTCACCCTTCCGCATGCCAATTGGCGCGCCCCGTCAGGGGGCCACTCAATGGGGGCCATAACGGTCCATCACAATATCCAGTGTCCACCCCACTTGTCCGCCCGGGGGACCGAGCACGACAGCCACCCGCCCCTGGAAACCAGCCGCACGCAGACGAGCGGCAAAGCGGTCCCCAATGTCGAGCGCCTCCAGCCGCACCTGGCGAGTCATGCCAGCCCCCCGCAAGGCCGTCGGAACATGCACGCGAACCGTCAACTCTTCGGTGACCCGCTGCAAGATGCCCGCTACATCACGCAAAGGTTCCCGACCGGACTGTCCCCCGGTCCACACCTCGAGTGGCGCCCGCATAAGCAGCGCACCCGGTGTGAGCCGAAGGTCAATCTGACGCCCCGCTTCACCGTTGCGCAGAGCAGTAAACAGGATTGTTCCCAAATAATCCGTATGCTGGGGCGCCTGAAGGCGCAATCGGGGCTCGCCCATGCTCTCGAGGGGGCCCGCGACCCGATCTTCCGGCAGCAGACGGCTGCCCGATGGTGACGGCACACGGAAGGATTGGAGGAGAACAAAAAGGGCGAGGAGGAGGGCCAACAGGTCGGCAAAAGTGATCAGCCAGGCTTGCCTGGCCGCCGGCAAAGACGGCCAACTCACGGCCGGGATGAACCGGGCCACGGCGTCCGACGTCAGGCCGCGTCCGGGACCTGTACCCGGATCGTCAACCCGGCCTGGCCTGGCTGTATTCCGATGGCGGCCGGTGTTCGCGGGGCGATCAAAGGCCAGTGGTCGTCCAGAAAAACCGCCCTTTTGCGGGCCAGCGGATCCTGATCGCCGATCAGGAACGTCACCTGGGCGCCGGGCACCTTGGCAAGGGCCTTGGCCAGACGATCCAGCATGGCCCGCCGTTCAGGCTTGAAGCGAATATCCTCGTCCTGGAACAGAGCCGTGGTCTCAGCATTCATGGTTATGGCTCCCTGCTTGTCGTCTTCTTGGTCTGCCGCAAAACCGTTTTCCCTCAGCACCTGCTCGATCCGGACCATGGCAGCGCGATTGACCGCCCCGTCACCAGCCGGAAAACCACTCTGCCAGTCCCGTGCCACGGGCATGACAGACGAGAACGCACCGCTAACGGCCCTCAGAACAGCGCTCCCACGGGCCCGATCCATGGTGCCGCCAGCGGTCATGGCGACGAAAAACGCAAGCATGACCAAGTACAAAGACAAAAACAGACTCATGACCGGCTGACCGGTCCTAGGCAGATCACCGGAGCGGTCCGGCAAAATAAAGACGCCGCCGTGACCGTGGGATGTCCGCTTTTCCCTGACCATGGCACGGGTCTTCTTTTCGAAAGATTAACGGGCAAGAAATGTGAGCCGATCATCCATCAAGGCCCGTTTCGAGATCGGTAAAGCGCTGGGCCAACATGACGGTAAGAGCCTGAGCCGATTCGGGCTGCATTTGCGCCAGGATGGCCGCCACTTTCTGTTCCCGCATCCGTCCGGCAACGGACAGGAGAATCCGCTTCTCCAGATTCTCGAAGATTCGCGCCGCATCCTTGGCTTTCATGTTCTCATAGACTTTGACAAGACTTGCGATCTGCGCCTCGGCCTGCTCGTCCCGTTGTCCCAGCAGATCCTTGATGCGGGCTTCCATCTGCTTGAGTTCATCGATCCGTCCCTGGACCCGCTTTTCGGTGGCCGCAAGCAGCGTCATCTGGAGCGCAAGATCCTTTTCCCGGGCCTCGATTTGGGTGCGCCGCTCCGACAGGCTTTCCAGCACGCGGACCTCGGATTCGCTGATCAAGGCCGGGTCCCGCACTTCCTTGAAATCGGCATAGCCAAGCCCGGGTGTGTGCTCGATGACCTTCGGCTCCTCCGGCTTGCCCTTCTCCTCCTCTGCCCCATGATCATCTTTGGACGCTTTTTCCTTGGCCGGTGCCCCCCCGCCGGCCTGGGCCGTCGTGACGCCGATGACACCGCTCTGCACGCCAGTCCACAAGCTGACCACCTTGACCGTGAACAGGGCCAAGGCCGCCAGGGCCACCATGGGCAGGATTTTCAGTCGTTCATCCATTCCGTATTGTCCTGACCCGTTGTTTCACCCTCAGTCCCACTGCCCGGCCCAATCCCTGAAGGATCCTCACCGCGCGTCCCGCAGGGCCCGGCGCAATCGATCCTCGAAAGCATGCTGCGGCGAAGTTCCGGCCCCACCGGGCGGGGCCGCCCGCTCCCCGTCACCGCCCCAAAGGGGGTCAATGCCGGTATCCGCCCCCCTTGCCCTGCGCGGCGCATTTCTGTGCTCCGCACGCCCCCCTTCCAGGCGGTCCGCAAGACTGTTGCCGCTCTCGATCATCAGTCCCAATTCGTCCGTGAGGGCCTTGGCGTGGGCGATCTGGGTCTTAAGATCGCGAGCATGGGCATCACCGGCCACCTTAAGCTGGCTGATGGCGCCCTGGGCCCTCTCCGTCGCACTGTTCAGCCCCTTGATAATGTCGCGCAAACCGTCCTGGCCTGACCGGAGCTGGCGCAGCTTTCGGTCCAGGATGACGCAATAGGCGGCCGTGATCACCAGCAGAGCGGCGAGCATGGCTTCCAGGATGAGATCGATGGGCAGGGTCACAGCAGGAGCCCTCCAGTGGAACGCTTTGCAATGGTGCTCTCCACACGGACAGCGACATTCTGGCCGATCCGCCCCATCTGTCCCCGAAGCAGGGAGACAGGACCACAGCGCAGTTCGACAGGACCGTCCACGGAGTTGTTCAGCATGATGGTCTGGCCCACCTTCAAGTCCATGACGTCCCGCAGGCCCATATTGAGCTGGTCAAGGACCGCCTCGATCTCGATGCTGGTAGACCACAATTCACTTGCAAGGTGGCTTTCCCAGATCGAGTCGCGGCCAAACTTCTCCCCCATGAACATCTGGAGAAGCAGTTTTCGGATAGGCTCCAAGGTGGCGTAAGGGATCATCAGCTCGATCCGCCCCCCCCGATCCTCCATATCCACGCGCAGTTTGGTGAGGATCACCGCATTGGCCGGTCGTGCAATCACGGCAAATCGAGGGTTTGTCTCCATCCGGTCAAGGACCATACTGACCTTGGACAGCGGTTCGAATGCGGCCTGCAGATCGGCCAGAATCACCTCGATCATGCGCTGGACGAGATTGCGTTCGATGGTGGTATAAGGCCGCCCCTCAATGCGCATCGCCGCCGTGCCGCGTCGCCCGCCGAGCAGCACATCCACGATTGAGTAGATCAGATTGGATTCCACCGTGAACAGACCATAATTGTCGAGCTCCTCGGCCCGGAACACGGCGAGAATGGCCGGCAGGGGAATGGAATTTAGATAATCCCCAAAGCGGATCGAAGAGATGTTGTCGAGGCTGACCTCCACATTGTCCGAAGTGAAATTGCGCAAGGATGTCGTCATCAGCCGCACCAGGCGGTCAAAGACGATCTCCAGCATGGGCAGGCGTTCATAGGATACGAGCGCCGAATTGATGATGGCGCGAATGCCGCTGCGATCGCCCCCGCCGCCTTCGCCCATGTCAAAGCCGAGCAGGCTGTCGATTTCATCCTGGTCCAGAACACGTTCTGAAGTGGTGCCGGCGGCGCCGTCGCCCTCCTCTGCCATGGCGGCCCACTCATCGGCCATGGCATCGTCCGAGCCTTCATCACCGGAGGCCGGCACGGATGGATCGTCGGCTTCCGCCGCGGCGGCCCACTCGTCCGCCATGGCGTCCTGATCGACCTCCTCTTCCGGTGTGTCCGCCATGGACCCAAATCCCCCTACTGGATCAGCATTTCCTTGAACAGGATATTGTAGACATGCACGGGATGGCTGGCCGCATTGACCCGGCGCAAAAGCTCTTCCTTCAGACGAAACAGCCCCGCCGACCCGCTGAGATCCTCTACCCGCATTTCCCGCAGATAGACCTGAAACTTGTCGATCACACGGGGCAGAAGACCGTCGAGGGTCGCCGTGTCAGCGTCTTTGTGCAGCTCAAGGGCGACCTTCAACTTCAAATAAGTCTGCCGGCTGCCATTGGTGTTGAGATTGACCAGAATGTCCGGCAACTCGAAAAAAATTGCATCCTCAGGCTTCAGAGGCTTGATCTCGGCATGCTGATCACCATGCTCCCCATGATCATCATGGTCGTCCTTGTGCTCATCACCGTGATCGGACTTGCCATGATCCTCGCCGTGATCATCACCGTGGCTGTCCTCACTATGCAGCTCGGCGCTTTCCTCGTGGCTGTCGCCGCCCGAAAACATGAAGAACACGGCAACCAGCACGATGATAAGCAGGACCGGTCCCCCCACCAGAAGGACCAGGATCTTGCCCGGCATCCGCTTCGCTTTGCCGCCGCCTTCCCCTTCGCCGCCGGCATCGGCTGCTTCAGCTTCGGCCCCATCACCCGCCATGACACCCCATCCCCATGCAGCCATCCCCATCCCAATGGCATGCAGTCTAGGCGGTCACGGTTAAACCGCGGTTGATCAGACCGAACAGGGCGCGGCAGGCGCCATCCGCCCCGGCAATCCTTGCCGGGACAAACCTGCCTGTGACCCGGTGCCGGCGAGCCCAAAGCCGCCTTTTGCCCCCGCTTGCGCGCCTGGCACAGCCTGTGCGAAGGCCTCACCCGGCACGGGGAGCACGGACAAAGGCGCGGGGCAGACGATGGAAAATGTGGTTCTGGTCAATCTGTCCCGGCAAATGGCCATGCGCCGGACAATGGACGTCATCGCCAACAATCTCGCCAATATGAACACGACCGCCTTCAAGGCCGAGACAGTGTTGTTCCGTGAACACCCCGAAGCCCTGCCCAAAGTGAAGGGGTCCCAGGACACGGTCCAATTCGTGATGGATTATGGCTTGAGCCGGAACTTCCAGGAGGGCCAGATGGCCGTTACCGGCAATTCCCTCGACCTTGCCATTTCCGGAGACGGCTTCCTCGTGGTCGATACGCCGGCCGGCGAACGCTACACCCGAAACGGCAATCTGAGCCTCGACACCGAGGGCCGCCTTGTGACCCATGAGGGCCATCCCGTTCTTGATGACACGGGCCGGGAGATCTTCCTCGATCCCAATGGCGGATCCGTCATCATCTCCGAGGACGGACTGATCCGGCAGGACGGGGATGAGCTTGCCCAGGAAGACCCCATCCGCCTCATGATGGTTCGTTTCGACCAGCCTCGCGGTCTTGCCAAAGGGGGGGGCAGCCTCTTCAAGACCGATGAGGAGCCAAAGCCGGCTGACGATGCCCGCATCCTGCAAGGCATGCTGGAAAAATCCAACGTCTCTGCCATCGGAGAAATGACCCGCATGATCCAGACCATGCGCGCCTATCAGTCGGCGACAAAGTCAGGGGAAAAGAGCCACGAGTTGACATCCAAGGCCATCGAACGGCTGGGCCGGGTCCAGGCGTAAGCGCCTCACGACAGACCGCCAGAGCCCCCAGAACACCGAAGGAGCCCGTGATGAAAGCCTTGAGTATCGCCGCGACCGGCATGTTGGCCCAGCAGACCAATGTGGAGGTGATTTCCAACAACATCTCCAACATGAACACAACGGGGTTCAAACGTCAGCGGGCGGAATTCCAGGACCTGCTTTACCAGAATCTCGAACGGGTCGGCTCAGCAACATCGGATCAGGGCACGCTGAGCCCAAGCGGTATTCAGATTGGCGTGGGAGTGCGTACCGCCGGTGTTTATCGCATTACCGAACAGGGCAATCTCGTCACGACCCAGAACACCTACGACCTTGCGATTCAGGGTAAGGGCTATTTCCAGATCCTGCTGCCCGATGGGCAAGAAGCGTACACCCGGGCGGGGTCCTTTTCCATCAGTCAGGACGGCCAGCTCGTGACCAATGATGGCTATGCCGTCCAGCCTGGAATTGCCATTCCGGCCGGCGCCGTGGATGTGTCGATCAATGCCCAGGGCGCGGTTCAGGCCAAGCTGCCAGGCCAGGTCAATGCACAGGAGGTGGGCCAGGTCTCGCTTGCCACCTTCTTCAACGAGGCCGGGCTCGAAGCAATTGGCGGCAATCTGCTCGTGGAGTCGGAGGCATCGGGCCCCGCCACGATTGGTGTTCCGGGGACAAACGGATATGGCTCGATCATGCAAGGATTCCTGGAGACCTCGAACGTCAATGCCGTCCAGGAGATCACATCCCTGATCACGGCCCAGCGGGCCTATGAAATGAACGCCAAGGTCATCACGGCATCCGATGAAATGCTGTCGACCACAAGCAATCTGCGCTGACGGAAAGGACCGTACCATGACACTGGCCATGCGCATCAATGCCATTCTCGCCGCGGTCACGCTCATGCTCATGCTGACCATCACCGGCGCGCATGCGGTGGCCATTTCCCGGGATGTCCATTTGCGCGCCGAAATTATAGTGGATGGGGAGAACATTACGCTCGGCGACCTGTTCGATATGGCCGGCGACGCCGCCTCCGTTACGGTGGCCATGGCGCCTGCACCCGGCCGGCGGCTCGGCCTCGAAGCTGCGCAGGTGGCCGCCCTCGCCAAGCGCCACGGCCTCTACTGGGCCAACGCCCAGGGTCTGCGGCGGATCGTTGTGACCCGTGCCAGCCAGATCATTCCCGCCGCACGTATTCGCGCCGCCGTGGCCGAAGCCCTGTCGCCGGCCCTTGATGGTCAGCCTGTGGAGATTCACATCTATGGACGGCTTGCGGATTTCCATACCCTGCCAGGGACCTCACCAGGCATTGGCGTTGAGATCCTGACTCTGGACCCGGAAACGGGACGCTTCCGCGCCCAGATCAAAGTGCCGGAGACGGCTCCCGACAGCGACGCTCGGGTCATGTCCGGCCAGGCCCATATCCTTATTCCGGTACCTGTTCTGACACGGACATTATCCATCGGCAGCACCGTGATGGCGGGCGACTGGGAGTGGCAGGATACGAGAGCGGACCGGCTGTCCCGCGGCGCCGTGATTGATCCGCGTCAAATCGAAGGCATGGCCCTGCGCCGGACGGTGCGTGCTGGACTGGTGCTGCGGTCCACAGATCTTGAGCGCCCGTCCATGGTCTCCCGGGGTGATCTCGTCACCCTGTCCGTGCGCCGCCCAGGCATGGAACTGACTGCTACGGGCCGCGCGCTTAAGGACGGCACGCTCGATGAAATCATTCCCGTCCGGAACACCAGCTCAATGCGCATTGTTGATGCGCGCGTCACAGGGCGGGGGCAGGCAGATGCCATGATTGCCGCCATCCGCACGGCTGCCCGGTAAGTGCGGCTGGCCTCGCCCCGTTAGAGCGTTTTCAGCAAAACTGTGTACGGTTTTGCGGTTCGAAAACGCGACATATGAAAGACTGAGAGCCCTTTCAATGATTGGAATTTCTCTGAAAGGGCTCAAACGAAAAGGTCTGAGTGATGATTAAAGTTCTGATGGCCTTGGCATGCGCCCTGCTTCTTGGCGCCTGCGGCAGCCTTGACCGGCTGGGCACTGTGGGCAAGGCCCCTGCCCTGTCGCCCATCGCCAATCCGGTGTCCCAGCCCAATTTCCAGCCCGTGGCTCTGCCGATGCCCGCGCCGGACCAGGCGACCTATGCCCCAAATTCCCTGTGGCGTGCCGGGGCCACGGCCTTTTTCCAAGATCAGCGCGCCACCAATGTGGGCGATTTGCTCACGGTCCGGATCAATATTACGGACCGGGCCAATCTCGCCAACACAACCACCCGCAACCGCTCCAGCCAGGAGGATGCAAACCTGACCAACGCGTTCGGTATAGAGGGAAGCCTGGCCCAGGTCCTGCCGGAAGCGGTCAATCCCGCCTCCCTGGCCAGTTTCGGGAGCACCACGGCAAGCTCCGGGACCGGTGCCATCAATCGTCAGGAAACAGTTGATCTCACCGTGGCTGCCATCGTGATCCAGCGCCTGCCCAACGGCAATCTGGTGATTTTCGGCCGTCAGGAGGTCCGCGTCAATTTCGAGGTCCGGGAGCTGCAGATCATGGGTGTGGTGCGTCCGGAGGATATTTCCAACGACAACACCATCAGCCATACGCAGATTGCCGAAGCCCGGGTTTCCTATGGCGGCAAGGGTCACATCACGGATCTGCAACAGGACCGCTATCTAAAGCAGATCTATGATGTCATAGCGCCATTTTAGGCGCACCGTTCCCGGGGCGCCATTTTAGGGGCGCCGTTTTAGGAGCCCTGTTCTAAGGGCACCATTCTAAAGGCGCCGCTGGTGTCTCAAAGTTCGGGCAGGGCCAGAAGATCGAGCGGTTCGACGGTCCGGTCGGCGACGGCTTCGGCATGGAACCGTTTCCACTCCCGGCGCTCAGCCGCCGCGGCCGGATCCAAGCCGCTGGGTTCGGCACCCTCGCCTTCAAAGACAATGGGCTGACCGGAGGCCTGGGCCCGGGGCGCACTGCGCACGACGCGCTCGCGGAATGAGGAAACAATCACGTCACGGAAGAGCACGAAATTGTCCCGCACATAATCCAGCGTCACTCCGCTCATCCGGAAGGAATATTTGAGGATCAGGTCTGAATCGTTATCGAGATAGCCAGCGCCAAAAATCGATTGCTGCGCGAACTGGTTGAGAAGCAGCAGCGTGTTGCGCTCATAGGGGCCACGATAAATGGACACCATGGTCAGGGCACGGCAGACCGGCTGCGCGCCCCGGGAGTTACAGTTCTGGCCGGCGAGCACATAGGTGTTGTTCCCTTGGCGCGCCACGACGACCGGCAGGCCATTCGAAGTTGTCCGCAACTCCGCCTGATCGAAGAACACATCCGCCGCTTCGCGCAGGAAGGCGCCCGTATAGCCATTCACAATACGCGGCTGCTGGGCTTGAGGAGGCTGCTGCGGTTGCTGGGGCTGTGGTTGCTGGGGCTGCGCTTGAACGGGAGGCTGAGCTGGCGCAGGTGGCCGGGTCTGAGGCCCTGGATTGACCGGCAGGTCCGGTTGCTGGCCAGAGGCCACTCCAGCATTGAAAAGCACAGCGACGCAAACCACCGCAGCGACCCGAACCGGACGAAAAATGAACGTCATGCGTGCCTCCCCAACGCAAATTCCATCTGTCGCGAGGCTATGACCTATACCCATGGTCCACAAGCGGAAAAATGCCTGGAATGGCCAACCCAAAAAGACGGCAAAAGGCCCCCTGCGGAGGACCTCAGCCGGGACACCAGAGGACGATGAGCTGGCTTTGCGCCCACGCCTTGCTGGCCATCCCCGCCCGGGCTAGCGTTGGTTGAGTTGCAAAGAACAAGGTGGACGGGACCAGCCAATCCTCGACCATGAGTGGCTTGGCGCGAGAGCCTGTTCCACACCATGTGGAGGGTGCCTATGGCCGTCATTTTGCGCCAGATCTGTCTCGTCGCTCATCACTTGGATCCCGTAATCCAAGCCTTCGGCGACACGCTCGGCCTCAAGGTGTGCTTTCGCGATCCCCATGTGGGCCAGTTCGGCCTCGAAAACGCGCTTCTCGCCGTGGGCAGCCAGTTCCTGGAGGTTGTTGCCCCGGTCACGGAAGACGCGCCGGCCCAGCGTTTTCTCAAACGACGGGGCGGCGATGGCGGCTATATGGTCATTTGTCAGCTCACGGAGCCTCGTGAGCAACCCGCCCTGAAGACCCGCACGGAGTCCCTCGGCATCCGCTCGGTCCTGGAGACCACCATCGACGGTCACCATTTCCTCCAGCTTCATCCGGGCGATATGGGCGGAAGCTTTCTTGAGGCCGATTGGGACGAACGCAACGATCCAGAGGGCTATTGGGCGCCGGCCAATGGCCTTGTCTGGCGCCACTACCGATCGCCGGCCAAGGTCTCGGCCATTAAGGTCGTCGATCTCGCCGCCGCTGATCCGGCAGCCGTCGCCATGACCTGGTCGCGGGTCCTCGATCTTCCCATGCGAACGACCAATGGGGCGATCGAAATCGACCTGGCAAATGCGACGCTGCGATTTGTTGAAGACCCCGAGGGGACGCGGCCGGGCTTGTCGGGCCTGACGCTCCAGCGCGCGGACACGGCGCCCGCCGACACGCCCCACACCATCGCAACGCCTATTGAAGGGCCTTTGCATATCGGCGGTATTCGGATCGATTTTACCTAAAAAAAGGCTGGGTTGGAGCCAACCCAGCCTTCTTGCCAGCCTCTTTGATTGTCCAACTGACCCGATAAAAGGGCCCCGACAGTCCGGGCCCTTAAATCGTTTAGTCGTCCCGATAGACCTTTTCCCGCCGCTCGTGACGCTCCTGGGCCTCGATGCTCAGCGTGGCTGTCGGACGGGCATTCAGGCGGCTGAGAGAAATGGGATCGCCCGTCTCCTCACAATAGCCATAGGTCCCTTCTTCGAGCCGGCGCAACGCCGAATCAATTTTCGAGATCAGTTTGCGCTGACGGTCCCGGGTCCGCAATTCGAGAGACCGTTCCGTTTCAGAGCTGGCCCGATCCACAAGATCGGGATGCTGATTGTGCTCCAATTGGAGCGCTGAAAGAGTTTCTTTACTCTCGCGAAGAATTTCTTCTTTCCAAGCCAGGAGTTTCCGCCGGAAGAATTCCTGGTGCCGTTCATTCATGAACGGCTCGTCTTCTTTCGGTTCGTAATCGTCCGGAAGATCGACGCTCACGACCGCACCTCCCTTCAACCTTGACCACCACCCATTCACGCGTGCGCAGTATACGGGAGGCGAATGCTCCGGGGCAATGCGGATTTCAGCCTTAGACCTTTGAGAGAGCTGGTCATGTCGAAGTTGTTAGAGGCCCCGCACCGCCCAGGTGGCTTTGGACCTTGGCCAGCTCAACCTGCGCTCGCAATTCAATTTCTTCCACGAGTGCTGCCAGCGCCGGATCATCCAAAGCGTGTTTCTGGCTTTCAATCACAGTCATGAGATTTTTGAGCTGATGGGTGGGAATGCGCCCCTCAAGCAGAGCAACCCGCAACTCGTCCATGAGGTCGAGGAGCCGGGACGCCCGTTTCAGCGCCCGCCTTTTCCCCGTGGTTGCATCTTCAACGGCCCCAGCCCCTTGAAGCGCGACCAGCGCCTCGATGGAGGCCATGGCGGCGGCTTGACCGGTTGCCGAGGCACCGCCTGCGCGCCCGCCCTGATCGACGCGGAAGCCACCGGCGGCCTTTTTGGACCCGCCAGCCTTCACGCCGGGCGTGGAGATCCGTCCTGGACCACCGACCTTCATCGATATCCCCCATTGTCATGCGCTTATCGAGGTCATGCGCTTATCAAGGCGCCTCCCAACACAGCGCACTATGGGGGCTTTGGCCTTAAGGGCCCGCTAATGGCATCGGCCCGGCAAAGAGCGCCCTTGGTGCCACAAGGTCACCGGGCAAGTCCTGCCGGGCACGGGCAGAGAGTCCCGCAAAAGCGCCATCGAGGCCATGGCACGGCGCTCGCATTTGCATTCTCCGGAACGGCAATCGGGACGGGGAGAGTGATGCCTGCTTTCTTGCAACGGGTCTTCAGGCTCGGCCTTTTTGGTTTGTGTGCCACCCTTGTGCTGACGGCGACGCCCGGGGCGGCGGCGTCGCGCATCAAGGATCTGGCCGATTTCGAAGGCATGCGAACCAACCACCTGATTGGCTATGGCCTCGTGGTGGGTCTCGACGGCACCGGCGATTCCTTGCGCAACAGCCCCTTCACCCGCCAGAGCCTTGAATCCGTCCTTGAACAGCTCGGCGTCAATACGCGCGGCCAGAACATCAACACCCAAAACACCGCGGCCGTGCTGGTGACGGCCCAGCTCCCCGCCTTTGCTGCCCAAGGCACGCGGATCGACGTCACCATTTCCGCCCTTGGCGACGCGGCCAATCTGCTTGGCGGCCAACTTCTTGTGACCCCCCTGCGCGGCGCCGATGGCCAGGTCTATGCCGTCGCCCAGGGCGCCGTGACCGTCGGCGGATTTTCGGTCAGCGGAGAAGCGGCCAGCGTGAAGTCGAATGTCACGACCAGCGGACGGATTTCCAACGGGGCGATTGTCGAACGGGAGATCGAATACGAGCTCAAGACCCAGCGATCCTTGCGCATTTCCCTGCGCAACCCCGATTTCACCACCGCCCGGCGCATGAGCGAGGCCATCAACACCTTTCTGGGCACGGGGGCCGCAGTCACCGAGGATCCCAGCAATGTACGCCTGACCCTGCCCGACAGCTATCAAGGCGATATGGTGGCTCTGATCACCGATATTGAGCAATTGACCCTTACGCCGGACCTGATGGCCCGTGTGGTGATCAATGAGCAGTCCGGCACGATTGTCATGAGTGACAGCGTGCGGGTGAGCACCGTGGCGATCGCCCAGGGTAATCTCACCATTCGCGTGACCGAAACGCCCCAAGTGAGCCAACCCAATCCCCTTGCTGGCGGGCAGACCGAAACGGTCCCACGCACACAGATCGAGGTCGACACCAATGCGGACAGAAAACTCACCGTGCTGAAAACTGAAGTGACGCTCCAATCCCTCGTGGACGGATTGAATGCCCTTGGGATCGGGCCGCGAGACATGATGGAGATCCTGCAAAGCATCAAGCAGGCCGGCGCCCTCCATGCCGATCTCGTGGTGCAGTGAACACAAGGCTCGCAACGCGATCCACGGCATACGGACCATTCCATTCCGAACAAGGATGTCATGATGATCACCGACGCAATGAGTCCGGCCGGCGCCACAGCCCTCGCGGCGCGGCCGAAATCAGGGCCCGAGGACAGCCTCGCCGCCATGGTGGAAACCGCGCGCGAGGGCGGGAAACTCGACCGGGATGCGGTCCGGGCCACGGCGGAGGACTATGAAAGCGTCTTTTTGGCCAGCGTGTTTGAGACGCTGCAACAGGGCATCGACACGGACGGGCCCTTCAGCGGGGGGCCGGGTGAGGCCATGTTCCGCTCCCTGCTGACCCAGGAATATGCCAAGGCCATGACCGCCCAGGGCGGCATTGGCCTTGCCGACAAGATCGTCAGTGAACTGCAACGTCTACAGGAGGTCTGACATGCCCATCGCCGCAACCGACGCCGCCGACCGGGTCGAACAGCTCACAATCCTGACGGAACGGCTCATGGGGCTCGTCGAATCCGAAATCGAGTATCTCAAATCACGCCGTCCGAGCGAGCTGCAGGACCATATGGCCGAACGGGACAAGCTTGCCGCCATCTATGCCCGTGAAATGTCGCTGATCCGGGACGACAAGAGCCTGATCGACGGCGCGGGCCCCTCACTGCTCGGCAATTTGAAGGCCATCACCGGGCGGTTCCGGGATGCCCTCGCCCGACACGACACGGTGCTGGGCGCCATGCGCAGTGTCAGCGAGGGTCTGCTGAAATCGGTCGCGGAGCAAGCCCAGTCCAGGGCGCCCACCCTTAAAGGCTACGGCAAGGATGCGGGTCTGAAGAATGCTCCGGCGCGTCCGGCCTCCCTTGCCCTCAATCAGACGGTTTGACCGCCGGCCGGGTGCGGACGATGCGAAAACCGATATGGGAAGTGGCCAGGTCCCGGTCCTGGGCCTGGCGCGCGGCCGGGCGGAAGCGGTAGCAATAGGACCGGGCACACAGATAGGAGCCGCCCTTCAGCACACGGACGGGACGGCCTGGCTGTGCCGGGTCGAAACCGTCCGGGTGGCCCGCACCGCCGCGGGCGCGGTCCTCTTCCAGTCCGTGGCGTGGGAAATAAGGGGAGGCCGTCCATTCCCAGACATTGCCAATCATGTCATGGAGGCCGACGGCGTCCGCCGGGAAGCGGCCCACGGGGGCGACGCCCGCATAGCCGTCGGACTTTGCATTATGGACCGGGAACAGGCCCTGCCAGGTATTGGCGGGCGCCTGCTCCGTATTGCTCGCATTGGCCGGGCGGGCACCCGCACGGGCGGCGAATTCCCATTCTGCCTCCTGAGGGAGGCGGCCGCCGGCCCACGCGGCGAAGGCCTCGGCATCGCCAAACGCCACATGCACCACAGGCTCTTGTGCATTTTTCGGACCCAGCATCTGGTCACCGTCTGGGCGCAGCCAATAGGCACCTTCCCGGTACTGCCACCAGTCCACCAAAGTCCGCATGCGTCCACGGGGTTCGAAAATAAACGACCCCGCTGGCACGTCCACGGCCTCGCCCCGGGGCCCCTTGTCCGACCAGCCGTTTTCGGCCGCCGTGACATGGCCCGTATCGGCAACAAAGGCGGCGAACTGGGCCACGGTGATTTCATGGACCGCAATAGAGAAAGGGTCCACACAGACTTGGGTGGGCGGGCCTTCCTCCGGATAAACCCCATCAGCGCCCAGATGGAAACAGCCGCCCTCCATATGGACCCATTCAATGGGCCGGGCGGCAGCGGCAAGCGCCTCGACACTGTCTGCCCGCGCGCCTGCCGATGGGAGGCAAGCCACGATCAATCCGTACACGACACTGGGAAAGGCGCGGCTGGCCCATAGTGTTCGCATGCTCGTCCTGGCCCCCTTCCACCAGTTTGCCCCGAATGACCCGGGCCTTAGCCGCGGGGACGCTCCACACTGTCCACCAGATCACTTGCCCGGAGGGCGGCCATGATTTGGGTCAGGTGCTTCACATCCGCCACATCCACATCAAGGATGATTTCGAAATAGAGCGGCGTGCGATCGGTAATACGCAGATTGCTGATATTCCCGCCATGCTGCGCGATGATCGTGGACAAGGCTCCAAGTGATCCGGGCGTGTGGGTGATGAGCACCTCAAGGCGCGCCACGGGCACATGGGGATCCCCACCATCGGTTGGCGCCGGATCCCAGGCCAGATCCACCCAGCGTTCCGGCGCCTCGTGATAGAGGCCCAGAACCTCGCAATCGATCGTATGCACCACCATCCCTTCGCCGGCGCTCATAATGCCGACAATCCGGTCTCCGGGCAGCGGGTGGCAGCACTGTCCCAGATGAACCGCGATACCGGGAATGAGGCCCTTGATCGGCATGGGGCCCGTTGTCGAGCCGTGACCGACCCGTGCCGGGGCCTTTTTGGCAGTGATCGCCCGGCCCCCTTCATCGGTGACTTCGATCTCTACTCCCGGATAGACCGCACGGAACACGGTTTCAGGGGAGAGTTCGGCCATGCCGACTTCCGCATAAACCTCTTCAACGCGGGCCCGCTTCAGTTTGGGCAGCGCTTGTTCAACGCCCTTGTCGGTCAGATCCCGCTCATAGGTCTGGAAATACCGCTCCGTCAAACTGCGTCCCAGGCGGATGAACTGCTCCCGACGGCTCTGGCGCACGAAGCGGCGGATCGAAGCTTTGGCCTTGCCCGTCACCACGAACCGGTCCCAATCCGCATGGGGGGTCTGGGCATCGGACCGGACGATCTCCACCATGTCGCCATTGTGCAGCCGCGTCCGCAAGGGACGGTGGTGGCCGTTGATCTTGGCACCAACACAGGTATCGCCAAGATCCGTATGCACCGCATAGGCAAAGTCGACCACTGTTGCCCCGCGCGGCAGGGCGATCAGTGTCCCCTTTGGCGTGAAGCAGAACACCTGATCGCTGAACATCTCCAGCTTGGTGTTTTCCAGCAGTTCCTCAGGTCCGGCGCCATGCTCGATCATGGAGGCGATATTGCGCAAGGTCTGGAAGCCACGGGTCTCGGAAGCCCGGGAGAACCCCTTTCCGCCCGCATCCTTATAGGCCCAATGGGCGGCCACACCGCGTTCCGCGATGGCGTCCATCTCCTCTGTCCGGATCTGGATCTCGATCCTCTGGCGCTCCGGCCCCATGACGGTTGTGTGGATGGACTGATAGTCATTGCGTTTGGGTGTCGAGATATAGTCCTTGAACCGTCCGGGCACGAAGGACCACTCCGTATGGAAAATACCCAAGGCCCGATAGCAATCCTCAATGCCCTTCACGGTCACGCGGAAGGCGAACACATCGGCCAGCTGCTCGAAGGAGATCTGCTTTCGCTCCATCTTGCGCCAGATGGAATAGGGCCGCTTGGCCCGTCCCTTCACGCCGGCATCAATGCTGTGATGGATCAACATTGCCTCAAGGCGTGCGGTAATCCGTTCAATGACATCGCCGGCATGGGCCGTCAGATAGTCCAACCGTTTGACGATGCTTTCCCGCGCTGCCGGATTTATGTGCATGAAGGCGAGATCCTCCAGCTCATCACGGAAGTCCTGCATGCCGATAAGGCCGGCAAGGGGCGCATAGATCTCCATGGTTTCCTGGGAGATCCGTGCTCGTTTTTCCGGCTTTGAAATGAAATGGAGGGTGCGCATATTGTGAAGCCGGTCCGCCAGTTTCACAAGAAGAACGCGCACATCCTTGGCCATTGCCAGAAGCAGCTTGCGAAAATTCTCCGCCTGCTTTGTTTCTTCCGAGTTCAGTTCGAGCTTTGAGAGTTTCGTTACCCCGTCGACAAGCTCGGCAATCTCCGTGCCGAAATGCTCCTGCAAGTCCTCGGTCGTGACATCCGTGTCCTCCACCGTGTCGTGGAGGAGCGCTGTTGCGATGGTGTGGGTGTCAAGCCGGAGATCGGTCAGGATTCCGGCGACCTCCACGGGATGGGAGTAATAGGGATCGCCAGAAGCCCGTGTCTGTTTGCCATGCGCATTCACGGCAAAGACATAAGCGCGATTCAGGAGCGCTTCATCTGCGTCCGGATCGTAGTGACACACCCGTTCGACAAGCTCGAATTGCCGCAGCATGGCCTTGCCCCCCGGGAAACGCCGTGGACGGACGCTCAGTATTCCATATTTTCGCGTTCTGCGGCGCTGGCCGCTTCAGCGCGGCTCTGGGTCTCCTGCTGCATAGCCTTGAGATACTGCTCCTCGGTCATCGGAATGGCCTCGGGCTGGTCAGGCGTTGCAGCGATCTGGGGCACGGTTTCCTCTTCGGGTTCGTCGACCTCCACATGGCGCTGCATGGAGTGGATCAGGTCTTCGCGCAAGGACCCCGGGGTCACCCGTTGTTCCGCAATTTCCCGCAACGCCACCACCGGGTTTTTGTCGTTGTCCCGCTCCACGGTCAGCTGCTCACCTGCGGAGATGGCCCGGGCCCTTTGGGCGGCCAGCAGAACGAGATCAAACCGATTCGAGATTTTGTCGACACAGTCTTCCACGGTGACGCGTGCCATTCACTACTCCTTGGGAAACCAATAAGGCCCGCGTCCTGACGCAGGCAGAGGGATGATGGGGGTGCAGGTCCCGTAACTCTTCTCCATACGCTTTCAAAAATCCCTTGACAACCTTATTCACGCGGAAGGCGCTCAGTTTTCATCCAAGGGCTCGCAGATCTGACGGGTGCCGATTGCATCGCTGAGCCCCCGTGCAGAGACCAGAAGCGTTGGGTGATGCCAATCCGGGGCGATATCGAGCAAAGGGCGCAGGACGAAGGCCCGCTCCTGCAGGCGCGGATGCGGCAAAATGAGGCGATTGGACACCCCGTCCTCAGCGGTTTCAGGGCCTGCCGCAATTGTGACAAATTGATGATAGTCAATGAGATCGAGGTCAAGTGTGCGCGCTTCCCAGCGATCACGCCGTTGACGTCCGAATTGGGCTTCGACGCGGTGGAGCAGACTAAGGAGATCGTCAGGGTCCAGAGTCGTTTCCACAGACACCATGGCGTTGACGAAATCCGGCTGTCCTGACGGAGGAAGTGGTGCGCTGCGGTACAACCGGGACCGCTTTTTGATATGAATTCCGGCTTCGGTGAGCGATGTCATTGCAGTGATGAGCGTTATGCGCGGCGGACCGGCCGGGCTGGGCAGATTGGCGCCCAAGGCAATCAGGATCATAGAATGATTTTGCTGGTGGGCCGCTGGGCCATAAGTGCTCCAGACCGGCTGATCAGCACCCTCCATAAATTCGGCATTAATACCTTCCCTGTGGTGTTATTGACGTGATGTGGGTCGTGGAAAGTTTAAGTGCAATACTCAATTTCCGTGCAATAGCAAAATGCAGTTGGCCCAACGGTTGAAAAGATTAAGACTTTTTACATTTCATGCTGATGCACTGTTGCGAGACTTTAAGGATCGGCCCATCTGGTGCTGTCGCGTGGGTAGATCGATGCCAGACCTTTGATCGGCATACCACTTGAGACGCTGCCCGTTCGGAAGCGTGCATCGCCAGACTCCCTCGCGCATTTGTTTGTATTCTGAGGAATGCTCATCCGGGTATCTGGTTTGAACTCAATGATTGCTTATTCTTCCCATATGACACGGACGATTCCGTAACGATAAGGACGATAGCTCACATGTTTTACGAAGAGGAACGACTTGCGCTGTTCATCGATGGCTCGAACCTCTACGCAGCTGCGCGGTCGCTGAATTTTGATATCGACTACAAACGGTTGCTGGAGCATTTTCGCAATCTTGGCGTGCTTGTCCGAGCATTTTACTACACAGCCCTGGTCGAAGATCAGGAATACTCGCCGATCCGTCCGCTGGTCGACTGGCTAGACTACAACGGCTACACGCTGGTTACGAAGCCCACGAAGGAATTCACCGACGCCCAGGGGCGCCGGAAGATCAAAGGCAATATGGACATCGAATTGGCCGTTGACGTCATGGAAATGTCCGACCACGTGGATCACATCGTGCTGTTCTCCGGTGACGGAGATTTCCGCCGCCTGGTCGAGGCGGTGCAGCGCAAAGGCAAACGTATGACCGTGGTATCCACGGTGCGCTCCCAACCACCGATGCTGGCCGATGAATTGCGCCGGCAGGCGGACAATTTCATCGAACTCGAACAGCTTTCCTCAGCCATCTCGCGGGAACACTCCAACCGGGGTCCGGCCTCCGGATCGCGTCAGACACCACCGCCCCAGGCTTCGGCCGTCCGCTTTGGTGACGGGTATGAAGGCGATGGCGACGACGACGACTTCGAAGACGGTGACGATGAAGAAGATCTGGGACCGGACATCAACAAGGCCCTGCCTTGAGCCGGGTGCAGCGCGCTGCACCCGTTCTCTCTCAAAGCGGGGCGGACGCCGCGCAAGTTGTCCCACCCGAGGCGCCCCGAGAGTGCGGGATCTGTGCGCGGCTTGTGGCGTTCCGTCAGGAGCAGGCCGTGGCCGAGCCGGATTGGTTCAACGGCGCGGTTCCCTCTTTTGGCGATGCCGGAGCCTGGCTCCTGATTGTGGGTCTCGCGCCAGGCCTCACGGGGGCCAACCGCACCGGGCGCCCGTTCACGGGCGACTATGCCGGCGATCTGCTCTACCAGACCCTGCTAGAGAAAGGCTTGGCTGAGGGACGCTATGAGGCGCGGCCTGACGACGGACTGCACCTGCGCGGCACGATGATCACCAATGCCGTGCGCTGCGTGCCGCCGAAAAACAAGCCGACGGGGCCTGAAATCACGGCCTGCCGGCCATTCCTCAAGTCACGGATTGACGCCCTGCCCCAACTGAAGGTCATCATCGCGCTGGGACGTGTGGCCCATGAGAGCACGGTCACCGCCCTCGGCGCCCGCCGGGCTCACACCCCCTTTGCCCATGGCGCAAGGCATGACCTCACGGGGCCGGACGGCCGGAGTCTGATCCTTTTCGACAGCTATCACTGCTCCCGATACAACACGAATACGGGCCGCCTGACCGCCGCCATGTTCGCGGCCGTTTTTGACATGGCGCTGCAACAGCACATCGATGTATAGGCCGCTTCAATGTCCTTAGGGGTTCCAATGCCTGCGCGTTGGGGTATGGTTCCGATCCTCGAAGCCATGTAGGAATACACGCGGTGTTTGTGACGGCCCGCAAATTCGGCCGTCGCAGAACGCTGTGTCTTATGTGTTCGGCCGCAGCCGTTTTCCAACGGGCCCGGTCGAAGGGGACAGGGAATGGAACGGCGCCTCTTTCAAGGGATTATCGGGCTTTTGAGCCTCATTCCCTTGGCAAATTTCGCCATCGCTTTGGGCCCCGGCATCGGGTTCTATCTGCCGGAAAACGCCCCGGTCAGCGTCGATCTGGACAATCAGTTCCGCTATCTCGCCGGCGTCTATCTGGCTGTGACCCTGGCGGTGTGGTGGACCCTGGGCAATATCGAGGATCGCCTTGTTCCAATCCGGATTGTCTGTTTCGGCATCATGGCCGGCGGCCTCGGCCGGTTGGCGTCCATTCTTCAGGTGGGGCCGCCCCAGGACCCATCCCTCATGGCCGGTCTCGTGATCGAGCTGGGCATTGTGCCGCTTCTGCTGTTGTGGCAGATGCGCTTGCGGCGCCAATACCGCCGCAGCTTCCTGTCCATGTAGAGTGCCGCTTCTCTCACCTGACAACGATGGCGCTCGCCGCTCCGGCCGCCCCTCCGGTAAATGGGCGGTGACAAAGCGCCTGAACGGTCCGTGGACGGGCGATTACCGATCCACGGTGCCGTCTCGCCGTGAGGGGCAGACCGGGCCTTGCTCCAGCCTTGCTCAGCCTTCCTCCGTCTCCGATCCAGTATCGCCCCCGTTCTCGCCGCCCGTGTCGCCCAGATGCTCCACAGAGACCACCTGCTCCTCATCCGAGGTGCGGAAGATCGTGACCCCCTGGGTCGCACGGCCCGCGATGCGCACATCGTCCACGGGGCAGCGGATGAGCTGACCACCATTGGTCACCAGCATGATCTGGTCATTGTCCTCCACGGGGAAGGATGCCACGACACCACCATTTCGGGCATTGATGGCAATGGCGGCCACGCCCTGGCCACCTCGGCCGGAAACGCGGAACTCATAGGCAGAGGTGCGCTTGCCAAAGCCGTTTTCCGTGACCGTGAGCAGGAATTGTTCCCGTGCGCCCAAAGCGGCGTAGCGTTCCGGCGACAGCGTGGTTTCTTCGGCGACCTCTTCGCCAGCCTCCTCGATGATCGGCTCCTCGGGCACACTCGCGTCCTCTCCCGCGGCGGCCCGGCGCATGGCCACGGCCTGGCGCAGATAGGCCCGCGCTTCGGGAGGTGTCACATCGACATGGCGCAGGATTGAGAGGCCGACAACCGTATCATCCGCACCCAGCTTGATGCCCCGCACGCCCGTCGACTCCCGGCCCTTGAAGACCCGCACATCCGTGATCGGGAAGCGGATGGATTTGCCGCCCCGGGCCGTGAGCACCACATCGTCATGCTCCGTACACAGCTGAACACCAATAATGCCGTCGCCGTCGTCGGGCTTCATTGCGATCTTGCCATTGGCATTGATGCGCTCGAAATCCTCAAGACTGTTACGCCGGACATTGCCGCTGCGCGTGGCGAACATGAGGAACTGGCGGGCTGTATGCTCTTCCTGCGGAATGGGCAGCACGCTGGCGATGGATTCGCCCTCGCCAAGGGGCAGCAGGTTTACCATGGCCTTGCCCCGGGACGTGGGCGAGCCCTCGGGCAGCTTCCAAACCTTCAGGCGATAGACCATTCCGGTTGAGGAGAAGAACAGCACCGGCGTGTGGGTGTTGGCCACGAAAACCCGGGTGACAAAGTCCTCCTCCTTGGTGGCCATGCCGGAGCGTCCCTTGCCGCCCCGGCGCTGGGTCCGGTAGAGGCTTAAGGGCACACGCTTGATGTAGCCGGCATGGGTCACGGTGACGACCACATCCTCCTGCTGGATGAGGTCTTCGTCATCCATGTCGAGATCGGCCTCGACAATTTCCGTGCGCCGCGGGGTCGCGAATTCATCGCGCACGGACACCAGCTCCTCACGGATGATCTCCATCAGCTTGATTCGAGAGCGGAGCACTTCCAGGAAGAACTCGATCTTCGAAGCGAGTTCCTTCAGTTCGCCGTCGATCTCCTCACGCCCCAGGGCGGTCAGACGTTGCAGGCGCAAATCCAGAATGGCGCGGGCCTGGGCATCGGACAGCTTGATCCTGTCCTCGCCGACCCGGATGGCCCGTGGATCATCGATCAGTGCGAGAAGCGGCAGCACCTCGGCGGCCGGCCAGTCCCGCTCCAGCAAGCGCTCACGTGCGGTTGCGGGATCCGGCGAGGACCGGATGACCGCGATCACCTCGTCGATATTGGCAACCGCGATGGCAAGGCCGACGAGCACATGGGCCCGGTCCCGCGCCTTGTTGAGATCATGACGGGTCCGCCGGGTGACGACCTCCTCGCGGAACGCGATGAAGGCCTGGAGCAGCTCCCGGAGCGTGAGCAGCTCGGGCCGGCCCCCATTCAGGGCCAGCATATTCACACCGAAACTCGATTGCAGCGACGAGTACCGATAAAGCTGGTTCAGCACCACATCGGCCATGGCATCGCGTTTCAGCTCGATGACAACCCGCATGCCCTCGCGATTGGATTCATCACGAATGTCGCTGATGCCTTCGATGCGCTTGGCCCGGACGAGATCCGCGATCTTCTCGATCATCGCGGCCTTGTTCACCTGGTACGGAATTTCCGTGAAGATCAGGGCCTCGCGGTCCTTCCGGATGGTCTCGTGGTGGACCTTGGCGCGAACCATGACGGAGCCGCGCCCGCGCAACATGCCGGCGCGCGCACCGCCGCGCCCGATCATCAGGCCGCCGGTCGGAAAGTCAGGACCTGGAACAATTTCCAGAAGCTCGTCATCCGGCAGTTCCGGGTTTTCAATCAGCGCCACGCAGGCATCGACCACTTCGCCCAGATTGTGGGGCGGCACATTGGTGGCCATACCCACTGCGATGCCGCCGGCGCCATTGACAAGCAGATTGGGGAAGCGGGCCGGAAGGACCTCCGGTTCCCTCTCTGAATTGTCGTAGTTGTCCCGGAAATTGACCGTGTCCTTATCAATATCTTCCAGGAGCGCATGGGCCGGCTTGCCGAGGCGAACCTCCGTGTAGCGCATGGCCGCCGGCTTATCCCCATCGACGGATCCGAAATTGCCCTGCCCGTCCAGAAGTGGCAGGCGCATGGAAAAGTCCTGGGCCATACGCACGAGCGCGTCATAAATCGCCTGGTCGCCATGGGGGTGATACTTACCCATGACATCGCCAACGATACGCGCGCATTTGCGATAGGGCTTGTTCCAGTCATAGCCGTTTTCGTGCATTGAGTAGAGAATGCGTCGATGCACGGGCTTGAGCCCGTCCCGGGCGTCTGGCAGGGCCCGTGAAACGATGACGCTCATGGCGTAATCGAGATAGGCCGTACGCATTTCCTGCTCGATGGCGATGGGGCGGATATCGTCACCGCCGCCCGGCGGAACACCGTCAGCGGGCGGCTGGTCGTTTGTGATGTCGGACACGGGGCAAGGACTTTGCAATTTCAGCACGAACGCGGGCGGCCCGTGCGATGGGAAAGCAGAGCATCGGACGCCAGGGTGGCGCCCGACTCGATCCCCTGTAAATTAGCACTCTTCGCGCCCATCCCGCAAACGGACCGCGCCCTCACCCAAAGCACGATCCAGGATGCCGCGGTGGCGGCATGTCTCGCCGTTAGGGAAAGCGACGCGCCAGCACGGTCGGCCCGTTTTTCGCCCGGCGTTTGGCCGGCCGGGCCACCCGATGCCAGGTCAACAGATCATCCGGCGACTGACGGGCGATCCAGCGATAGCCGACCCGATCCCAGGGCAAAACCACATCGAAGCGATTGTCGAGGACGAGATCGCCGCGATCCGTGACCGCCAGCAGCACCACGTGGCGCTCGCCCTGTTCCGTGTCGGCAAGCAGAATCAGCAGACTGCGCGCCGGCCAGCCCCGGTCGATCAGCTCGGCCCGCTTGGTCATCACATAGTCGTCGCAGTCCCCGACATCGGTGCGGTCGGTCCAGTGGTCCACCCGCCCGAACACCTCCAGGTCGCTGCCCGGCCTGATTCGCCGATTGATGTCGGTATTGACCCGCTGAAGCTCGGTCATGCGCTCATAGGTCAAGCTGACCACCCGGTCGTCCCCTCCTGCGACCATCGAATTGTCGCCGGCTGCCATGGTGCGGGCAGCGCGATTGCCAGCGGTGGCCCGGTCGCGCGCGCATTGCTCCTTGTTGGCGCGACAGAAGTTGACGAGGCCGCTGGGGGGCCTGTGGGCGCCGGTCACCAACAAGGGCGCCCCGGCCGGCAAGGGTAGAACAGCGCATCCGGCCAGACTGGCCAAAGTAACAGAGACAGCAACAGCAGAAAGAACCTTTTTCATTCCGACACCCCCGGTTCGAAGATGTCGCGACTATTTCAGAATACTTCTTCTAGGCTGGAAAGACCCAGGGCAATACTATATCTTTGTTTTAGAGGCTTTTTGTTCTGAGTTTCGGAGAGTTCGAACAGAATTCGTGGAAAATCCGGCACGGCCTTGCCCTGGACCCCATCGCGCAGATTGCGAAGGGATGAACGGTATGCTAGCGATTACGAGTATTTGAAGGACCGAATTCCAGGTAGATTGGGT
>CAYUYV010000016.1:27855-44165 GCA_964449455.1 uncultured Alphaproteobacteria bacterium
CAGCGGCTTGCGCATGGTGCGAGCCCTCGGTGTGCGTATTTTGTGACGGTATGGGTAGGGTAATGTTCAAACAGGCTTATTCGACGCGGCTGGTTCGTGCCGCAATCGCCGGCATGCTGACCGCCACGGTGTCCATGGGCGCCATCTCCGGCGCAACGGCCCAGCCGATCCTGTCCATGTCCGCCGCGGCCCGATCCCTCGGGGCCCAGATCGCCAGTGACATCACCAGCCTGTCCAGCCAGGGCCAAAGCTCTTCGACAATTTCGAGCCAGCTTGCCGAACTCGTCATGGCGGAGCTTCAGACCGGCGAGGTGAAGCCGGCCGAAGCGGTTCAGGCCGTGGTCGAAGCCACCGCTGGCGCTGATTCGGCTTTCACGGCGCCGATTCTGGTGGCCCTCGCCGATCGCCTGGATGCCCAGGGCTACGATGCCTCTGTCCGATCCCTGTTGGCGGCTACGATTTTTCTTGCCGAGCCCGCCACAACGGACCGGGTCTGCGCCGAGTTCAATGACGATTTCTGCGCCGGCATCCGGTCGGAACTGCAGGAAGATCTGCCAACCGCAGATGAGGATCAGGCACCGGCAAGCACCAATCCAGCCGGTGGTTTGAACGGTTTGAACGGGTTTGCAACGCCAACAACCGATGTTGACGACAGAACGCCGACGTCTGAACCGCCAGGCTCGGTGTCCTGACACCGCATCGGTGCTGGCGAACGGTTCGCCGAACAGGGGGTGCCTGCGGTCAGCAAGCACCCTTTTTTGTGATCCGGACCCAGGCTCTCCAAGCTTGTCATGTCGACGCCTTTTCCAGCCTTACTGTTCCCTTAAGGAAGTCTGCCATGCTCTTTTCGAGTGATGGCGATCCTTCGAGACGGTAGCTGTCTTGGGCGCTATTTCTTCTGTTGGGCGAACCCAAAGGCCCTCGCCCTCATTCAGCGATCCGCGCGCTTAGCTAAGAAAGAAGCCCACAGGCCCATGCCCAAAGCCGCCAAAACGAGACGCGTTGCCCGTCGGCGTTCACAGCCGACACGCATCTTGCGATCAAAGCTTGGCCCTGCGCTGCCAGCTTTGCTTCTGACGGCGCTGACTGTGGGCCTGCTTCTCATGTCCGGGGTGCCGCGCCTTCTGGCCGAGCTTTATGCGCTGCCTGCTGCCGCGGCCGTTCAGGCCATGGACAAAGGCGGCGAGATCCCCAATGGCCAGCTCACGGCGGCCATTGCAGCAACGGGCCCTCTTGCACTGCTGGACGCCCGGCGGGAGGCTGAGCGGGGGGAATGGACTCTGCTTCTTTCCAAGCGCCAGTCTGCGAATGCCAATCCCGCTGCAACACGCGGGCTGGCCACCCGCTGGCTGAAAGATGGGTTGGCCGGCGCGCCCCTTGATGGTGAATTCTGGATGCATCTCAGCGAGGGGCTGCGCCTGCAGAATGCCGAACCCGCGCTCCAGGCTGAGGCCCTGCGACTGTCCTTTCTCCTTGGCCCCAGACGACTCAACTATGTTGAATGGCGCTTGAATCTGGCCAGACGCACGACCATTGCTTTAGATGAGGAGCTGTCCGACTGGATCCTCCGGGATGTGCGCCGGATCTGGGACCACAAGCCATCGCGCCCTTTTCTCGTCCAATTGGCGCGGCATCGGAAAAGTAATGCCTGGGTCACCCAAGCATTTTCCGGCCGCCCCGACATTCTCCAACGGATCCGTCTGACGCTGGCGGTTGAAGCAAGCGAGCGGGTCAATCGCATCTCCGGCCCCCCCCGACCTGCCGGACGCCCCTGACCTGCCGGACGTGCCTGACCTGCTGGACGTCCCTGACCTGGAAGAGCCATGACCGACAGAGCGATCTTCCCCCACTCCCCGCTTCGCGACCCCTCGGTTCGGGCCGCATCGGTTCGGCCGCCACTCACCAGCCGCCAGGCCATGGGGTCGGGTGACAATGTTCCTGCGCTCGCCGAACTCATGCGCGTCATGCATGCCCGCCAGCGCATCATCGTTGGCACAACACTTTCGCTCGTCATCCTGGCCCTCGTGATCCTCTTCCAGCTGACGCCGCGTTACACGGCCTCGGCGCTGGTCATGGTCGATCCCCGCACGAATCAGATTGTCGATTCAGAGGCCGTCTTGGCCGGCCTGTCGACGGATCAGGCGACGATCGAAAATCAGCTTGAGATCATCCGCTCCCGATCCCTGGCGGAACGGGTGGTCAAGGATCTCAATCTTTTGCAGGATCCGGAATTCAATCCGCCCGCGGCGGAGCCATCCGTCTTTGCCATGCTCAATCCCCTGTCCTGGTTCCGAAGCGAACCGGCAGCAGCAGACATACAAGCGCAGCCGCGGGACGATCTCGATGAAGTGATCAACCGATTCCTGGGCAGTCTCTCGGTGCGCATTCGCGGCAAATCAACGGCCCTGCAGATCAATTTCGTCTCTGTTGATCCGGCCAGGGCCGCCCAGATCACGAATTCACTGGCCGAAAAATATGTCAATGACCAGCTCGAAGCGAAATTCGAGGCCACTCGTCAGGCCACAAACTGGCTTTCCAAGCGGCTCGATGAGCTGGGGCAGCAGGTGGTCCAGGCAGAACGGGCCGTTGAGCAGTACAAGATCGCCAACAATCTGACGGAAACAAGCGACGGCTCGTTCCTCATCAATGATCAGCTTGCAGATATCAATGCCCAGCTCAGCATCGCCCAGGCGGAAATGGCGGAGAACCGGGCCAAGCTGAACCAGGCCAACAGCCTCTACGCCTCCGGCCAGAAAATCGATTCCATCAGCCAGGTGGTGAACTCTCCCCTGATCCGCCAGCTGCGCAGCCAGGAGGCGGAGCTCATTCGCCGGGGGGCGGAACTGCGCAACCGCTATGGGGCGCGCCACCCGCGCATGATCGATATCCAGGCGGAACAGCAAAACCTCTCGGGCAAGATTGATGAGGAGGTCCGGCGGGTCATCCAGCAATTGCGCAATGACGTTGCCGTCAATGAGGCCCGGGTTGAAGCCCTGCAGTCCAATATGGCGGCCATCGAAATGACCGCCGCCGGCCAGCGCCAAGCCCAGATCCGGCTTCGGGAGCTCGAACGGGCGGCCAATTCAAGCCGCCAGCTCTATGAGGCCTATCTGTCCCGCTTCAAGGAAACCGAGGATCAAGAAGGCATTCAGACGCCCGATGCCCGCGTTCTTTCAACCGCGCCGGTGCCCAGCAGTCCGAGCTTTCCGCGCACCAATCTTGTTCTCGCCTTTGCCGGGCCCATGGCCTTCCTGACCGGCCTGCTCTTTGCCTTCGCCGCAGAGCGCCTCGACAGCGGCTTTCGCACCAGCGAGCAGATTGAGGCCGCGACCAAGCTGCCCAATCTTGCGGTCATCACGGAGGTCGGCAACAAGATCAAGCGCAGCGGTGTCAATCCGGTGGATTTTGCCCTAGACAGGCCCTTGTCCGCTTACGCAGAATCCGTGCGCGGATTTTTGACAGCGATCAAGATGTCCGATGTGGACACGCCGCCCAAGGTAATCGGGATCACCTCATCGGTGCCGTCGGAGGGCAAGACCACTTTCGCTGCCACAACCGCCCGTCTCGCCGTGAAGCGGGGCCAGCGGACCATTCTTGTGGACACGGATCTGCGGCACCCCAGCGTCACAAAGCTGCTCGGCTTCGGCGATGTGGATACCGGGATTGTGGAGCATCTCAGCGATGATTGTGATCTGGAAGCCGTCATCCGGCGCGATGACCTGACCGAACTCGATATTCTTCCCGTGGCCGGCAAGGCCATCAACCCTCCCGACCTTCTCCATTCCCAGCGCATGGCCAATATGATGGAGCGCCTGCGCGAGATGTATGACCTTGTGATTCTGGATACGGCCCCGATCCTGCCTGTGAACGATACCAAGCAGATCGTCCGGCTCGTGGATAAATTCGTCTTTGTCGTCCGCTGGGAGCAGACTCCGCGGGAGGCCGTTCTTAATGGCATCCATGAGCTGCAGGTGCTTCAGGCATCCATGGCCGGAACCGTCCTGACACGGACTCATGTGCGTCGCCACGCCATCTATAATTACGGCTATTATAAGTACAAAGACTATAACAAGTACTACACGACATGAGCGGGCGGGGTCTCCTTTTTGCGGGCCTCAGCCTGCTGCTCATCCTCTCGCCCCTGCAATATGGCGGCAACCGGCCGCTGTCCATGGCAGCCATCGAGATTGTGGCTGCACTGCTCGCCGCCGCCATGGCTGTCATCGTGGTGCGGGACCCTGAAGGCACCCTGCCCTTTCTGGCGCCGCTGCGCTGGCCCCTGATCCTGGCCGGCATGGTCATTCTCTGGAGCTTGATCCAGACCGCCTCCTGGACCCCGACGGCCTTTCACCATCCCGTCTGGGCGATGGCGGGAGAAGCCTTGGGCATTCCCGTCGAGGGCGCGGTGGCGGTTCGTCCGGACGCGGCCTGGTTCAAGGCCATGCTGCTGCTTTCCTATGTGGTTGTCTTCCTGGCGGCCTTCCTCATCAGCCTCGATACGGGCGGGGCCCACAGACTGATGCTGTTGTGCATTCTATGCCCTGCCATTTATGCGGCTTACGGACTGATCCTCAAGGCCCTTGGTCTGCTCCATGAGCCGATTCCGCCAGTGCTCAACCATGTGCAGATCTATCGGGAAAACTCAGGTGTGCCCGGTCCCTTCGCCAATTCCGGTCATTTTGCGCTTTATCTTGTGATGGGGGTCACCTGTACCACGGCCCTGTTCGTCCAAAGGGCACGGGAGGTGGACTTTGGCGGGAGCTGGAAGCAACGCCTTGGCATGGGTATCGAGACGGTCATGGGCTTCGGCCTGCCCGGACTCGCGATCCTCTTTATGATGATCACCGCCATCATCCTTGGCGCCTCTCGAGCGGGCCTGTTCCTGACCATCGGCAGTTTTGCCCTTATCGGCCTTGCCACCTGGTACAAACTCTCTTCAAAGGGGCGGCCGGTGCTCGCCGTGGGCGCGGCCGTGCTGCTGGTTCCGGGGCTGCTCTTGGTGCTGCAGCTCAGCGGTGACCAGCTTACCAACGAACTCAGCCGCAATCTGACCGGTGAAGATATCCTGGATGTCCGGATGGTTCTTTGGACCCAGTCGGTGCACATGATTAGCGATGCCCCGCTGCTGGGTTCGGGCCTGATGGCCTTCCAGGACCTTTATCCCCTTTACAGCGAGGGCGGGCCGCTGGGGTTCCATTTCAAAGATGCCCATAATGACTATCTGGGTACGGTCATTGCCCTTGGCCTTCCGGCGGCCCTGTGCTGGTTCGCGGCTCTTGCCCGGATCTATGGTCTGTGCCTTTACGGCACCCTGCTGCGCAGCCGCCGACTGCCCTATGTGCTGGCGCCAGCCGTTGTGATGACCCTCACCGCCCTCCACGCCCTGGTGGATTTTGGTCTGGAGATCCCGGCCAATGCCCTGTTGTTCTCGGTTCTGATGGGCATGGGCTGCGCCCAGGCCGGCGACAACGCTGCCAGCCGCCGCCGCCAAGGGCTAGCGTGACGATCGCCCGCTTCGGCCATTGCGGCTCTTCTGGGCACCGGTCTTGGCAGGCTCCTCGTCTGGTGTACACATCACCGCAGCCAACATGGCCTGGGCGGTCAGATGACGGTCGAATAGAGTTGCCATGGCCTCATCGACCTGGTCCCGCAGGGCAAGATCACCGATTGACCGGCGCGCCAACGCATCGGAGGCCGCCTTGCGCAGAGCATCGATCTCAGAGCGCAAGGCAGCAGCGGCACGCTCCTTTGAGCCCCAGGTGCTGATGACCCGGGCCACCGGCTCGGTCAGATATTGGGGCGGATGCTCCGGGTCCTGCAATTGTGCTCGGAATATCTCCAACGTGGCCGGACATCCATCATCAAACGCGATTTGCGGCACAAACAGATGGGGCGGCGCCGCAACCGCTCCGGATGGAGGCACATCGGGGGCCTTACCCTTCACCCAGGCAACGGCCTGCGGATCGGAGCGCGTCGCACATCCGGCAAGAGTCGTTGCCACCAGAAGAGCAGTACCAAGAACCTGGGCTTTCATGTCCCCCGCCTCCCGGCTGCGCCGCTCTTGCCCTTGAAGGCCTCGGACCGGCGAGCCCGGTTGCGGGACAAGGCCATGAGCGCGCCATGGGGCAGCATCTTCGCAAGGGTCGTTATAAGCGTGTTGAACCGGCCGGGCACGAACACCACCGGTCCGCCCGTCTCAAGGGTCCTGAGGCTTTGGGCAACCAAATCCTCCGCCGTCATCCACATATAGGACGGGTATGTCGACACCTCTGCCCGCGCGCCGATGACATCGTGGAATTCACTATAGGTGAAGCCGGGGCACAAGGCCTGAACACGGATGCCCTGGTCTTCCTGCTCCAGGGACAGGGCTTCGGAGAACCGGATGAGAAAGGCCTTGGAAGCACCATATAGCGTGTGGCCCCGGCTGCCGGGCAGAAGGCCAGCGACGGAGGCCACGTTCACGATCCGCCCAAAGCCCTGGCTCACCATGTGCGGCAGGGCCGCGTGGGTCATCTCGCACACGGCCGTGACCATGACATCGATAAACGCGCCATGATCCGTCCAGGGCACATCGGCAAAGGTTCCGGGAATGCCATATCCTGCATTGTTGATCAGAATGTCGGGGGCCATGTCTGCGGCGGCTGCGGCGTCATAGACACCCTGAGCCGCGTGTCGGGTCCCAAGATCCGCCGGAATGGTCAGAACACGGACGCCGTAGAGAGACGTCAAATCGCCGGCCAGGGCCTCAAGGCGATCGGTGCGCCGGGCCGTGAGCACGAGATCATGCCCTTGCGCGGCAAGCGCACGGGCGAAGGCAGCGCCGATGCCAGCCGATGCTCCCGTAACCAGCGCGACCCGCGCGCTGGCCTGTTCACCAACCAGATCCGTCACCACAAGGCACCACTCAGCTGTTGGCCGAGTCGTCCGTTGCGGGATCCCCATCGCCATTGTCCCGCCGCTTGTTGCCAAGCCAGCCGAACAGGCCGCTGCGCCTGGAGAACATGTCCCGCAACTCGCCGCCGGTGATCTCCTGCTTCTCAAGCAGGACCTTCACGATCCGGTCGAGAGCAGTGCGGTTTTCGCGCAGCATGCGGACCGTATCGCGATATTGACGGTCCAGGGTTTGGCGGACCTCGTCACGCACTTCGGCCGGCAGGTCCATATTCTCCCGCTGGTCGATGTCAAACCACACAAGACCGCCGCGCTCGGAATAACCGTGCTGCATGAACATGCGGATGAGCAGTCGGGTGGCCTGGGCGAGATCGGAGGATCCGCTACCGCCCGCGCCGGCGCCCACATTGTCCTTGCCATAGACGACCTCTTCAGCCGCCCGTCCGCCGAGGAAAATGCGCACCTGATCGAGCACATCCGCCTTTTTCACATCCACGCGCTCGCTATAGGAGGCAACGAAACCGAGTGTGCCATCCGGACGCGGAATGATCGAGACGAAGGAGATGTCGGCGCCGCGGGTCTCACCCAGAAGCTGAACGAGGGCATGACCGGCTTCGTGGACGGCCGTGCGGCGGATCTCCTCGGCTGTCATGCGCGGAAGTCCCGTGGCGCCCAGGGGCCGGCGCATAATCTCGGCAATGAAATCGGCCTGGGTCGCGGGGCGACGTTCCTTGCGTGCCCGGCGCCGTCCGCCGCGGACATAAAACTCCACATCCGCACCGGTTTGGCCGAAGGTGAGCTTGGCCAATTCTTCCGTATCAATCGGATCAACGACCTGATCCTTCCGGCGCAGCTTGCCGATATGGTAGTCGTAGATCTTGGCAAGGCTCGGAACATTCGGCCGGCGGACGGTCACGGTCTGGTCCAGCCGTCCAGCCCGCTTCAGGGCAGGGTCGATCTTGGCGGCCTCGTTGGTTGCTGCAATCACGATCACGCCGTCCCGCTCGTGGAAGCCCTGGAGCTCCTCCAGCACACAGTTCACGACGGCGGTCGTGTAGTAATCATTCCGGCCCTGATGGTGTTGACGATTTCCGATGGAGTCGAACTCATCGATGAACACGATGGTGGGCGCATAGCGGCGCGCTTCAGCGAAGAACTCCCGGATCGCTGCGAGGTGTGAATCAAGGGCACCGGAGGCCTGCCATTCCAGGGCCGACCCGGCAATGAAGCGAATGCCCGACTCCTTCGAAATGGCCTTGGCGAGCATGGTTTTACCCGTGCCCGGCGGGCCCACCAGCAGCATGCCGCGGTCCACTTCGGTCCAGTCGATCTCGCCGGATACGGCAAGCCGAATGTCCGACACGAGCTGGTCAGCCACTTCCTTGGCCTCGCCAAGTCCGTGGATTTCCGACAGGCTCGGTGCATTGTTGGCCGCCCGACGGGACAAGCGCCGCTCCACCCGCTCCCGCAGTTCCGCGACCGCCGGTGCACCGGAAAATCCAGCCGAAAGCACCTTGTCGAAATCATAGGGCAGCAAATAGCGGGTCCAACTATCGAGTTCCGGCGCCTGGAGCGCGGAATCGCCCAGGATGGCGCGGAAGCAGTGGTCCCGCACGGGGCCGACCATGGCCGGCAGCACCATTTCCATGTCCATATAGTTCTGGAATGTCAGGGGTACGGCCCGGGGATTGGAGACCACCACGATGCCCACATCCCGACTCGTGACCAGATCTTTGATCATGGCACGAACGGAAGACCGGTCCAGCTCATAGTCTCCGGCAAAGAGCTGATCATCATAGAAAATGACCCGGTCGGAGGAATTATAGCGCTTGGTCTCATAGGGCTCGTAATAGGAATTGGCCGAGACGAAATCGAGATTAAGGCTGTCGGCGATAAACCGGGCCACGTGTTCTGCGATTTCCCAATACTGGGTCTCAAACAGCACCAGAGGGCGCTTTTCCTGGAGAATGTCGAGAAAAGCCTCAAAGGGCGCATTCTCGCTTTCCTTGATCCGGCGGGCGAGATCGCCGGTGTCGGACTCGGTGAAATCGGCAACGGCCTTGCGGGTCAGGAATTCGGCCAGGATTTCCGGCACGGACCGGCCCTGGGTGGCTGAGACGAGCGAGCCACTGCTGCGGGAGGTTTTGACCAGCGACACCGTCTCCCCACTTTCCTGACGACGGGCCGTGTTCAGCAGTCTGAAGGCTTCGGCACGCTCCAGCACGTCACCGGTCACGACGGGATCCACGAGGCCCTCGAACAGGGCAACCGGTCCGATGACGCCAAAGATTTCGTCCACCAGGAATTTCGTCAGGGCAGCGTCAAATTCTTCATAGAGATAGACCGGTGCGGCAATCACGCTTTCGTCTTCATAGTCCACATAAACGAGCGTGTAGGCGGCATAGAAATCCCGCGCACTGTCTGGGATTTCGGCTTCGGACTCATACCAGAGGTCAAGCCCTTCCTCGGCGGCCGACTCCACAATCATGTCCAGGGATCGGCGCTGGGACAGGCCCGCCAGGAAATCGGCATTATGGTCATGGCGCTGAAAGAAGGCGGAGTCGGCGCCTTCTTCGAAGGTCACCACACGGCCCATGATCTTTGCCACGTCCAGAACCCGGCTGTCGGTTTCCTCGTAAACGCCGGCGAAGCCCACATTGGAATGGGTGTCGGACAGGCTGGCATATTGGCCGACCAGCCACTCGCTGAAATCGGTTGGGTCCTCAACGGGGCTGATGCTGCTTGTCTTCGCTTCGGTGTAAGCCACCGTACCGTGGTGATCCAAGGCGTAGAAAAGAGCAATAAAGCGGTCCATACCCCGTCCCCTGTCAGCGAGTGCCGAACGTCAGCGAATGCCGAACGGTCATTCTGATGGGACCCCACACACCCGGTGCCGCACAAGTCCCCAATGCCATGCCGCGACGCCATGGTCTCGGCATTGGTCGGGAACCTTTGGACGACCGGGCGACCGGCCCACATCCCACGGCCAAAGCTTAACAGATCCGACGGGCCTGTAAGTCCCCCTTTGGCGCCTCACCCGACTTTTCCCGGTTCTGTGGCCGAATGACACAAGATTTTTGTGTAGTTTGAACGGGTTAGGTCTCGGTGGGCGTGTCCCGCCGCGGCAATATCGCGTAGGAGGATAAGGGAGAATTGGGGCGGTATGTGGGGCAGCGGCTCGGCAGCCGTCAGGCAGCCCGACGGTGGTAGACACGGTTGCGGCGAAGGATCGCCCGTTCAAACGGCACCATCGCCCAGGGAGTCTTGAAGCCGCTCCAGGGCAGCCAGATCCTGGTGCCACACGCCAAGGGCCTGAAACACCAGCGCCGCAGACCCGCCCGTGGCCGTGACGACGCCCGCCACTTCCGAAAACACCGCATGCTGGCGCCGCAGAGTGCCGATCGTGTCATTGATCAGATCCCGATCTTCTGCGGCGTGATCTGCCTTCGCCGCCGTAACGTCAGCTTCAAGGCGATGGGCGGCGAGGACAGTGCTGGCGGCCCCAATAAAGGAGCGCGTGATGCGAATGCGGGTCGCCACATCCCCTTCAAGCGCGGTCATCTGGAGGCTCGCCCCGGAGCGAACGGACAGCGCGTCGAGATAGGCTTTCGCATCAGCCGAAAGCTTGGTTTTCGTCGAGGACTCAGACTGCTCTCCGGCCTCATCACCGGCCTGCCCAGCATCTTCATCGGACAACACGCCGAGACCATCGACCAGGACGGCAAAAACGGTCGCCGCAGAGAAGGACGCCGACCTGTCCTCAACGGCAGCCCAAGGCGTGCGATTCGCAGACTCAGCCGTGGCCCGCAGCTCGATCTGGGCACTGCTCAGACCCACCGTCACGGCCTTCACAGGCTGCGACAAGGGCTCGATATGACCCGCAGCACAGCCCGCCAGACAAAACGCAGCAAGGTAGAGAGCCGTGGTGCCTGCCAAACCGAGGCCTCGACCACCGAGCATCCCTTTGAATGCGGTCGTGGAAAGCGCAAATCCATGCGATGCGGTGTCGAACACGGTCGAACCGTTAGTCATCGACCCGTCAGTCATCGACCCGTCAGTCATCGACCCGTCAGTCAAATGTCGCATTCCGTCCCCTACTGCCAGAGGTCCAGCATTTGTGGACCGTCCCCCCCGAGACACCGGCCAACACATCTCCTAAACCCATCAAAGGGCGATTGCATGACCACAAGCCGTGCCATTCTGCTTCGCGGCACAAGAATGGCGAGTGAGTCCCAATATGCATACCCGTGTGGCACAGCCCTCACATGGCAGCCAGTTTGGTGCCACCCATGCCTGCGCGCATCGCTGTCGTCTCGTCTTCACCTGACAAGACCGCGTGTCTGGAGATATCCACATCACGGCCGCCAGCCCCACAAACCGCCCTAGTGTGCCGCTCCGAAACGCGTTTGTGAAGACGGATCTGACCAAAAGGCGATGAGGCACGCCATGAACCGCAAACACGCCTCCTTTTTCCCCAGAGTTATACACACGCCGACGGCGCATACCGCCGGGGTGCGCACCGTCCTCGGCGCCCGTTGAGCGAGCGCTGCCATTGCCCAATCTCCCCCACGACCGCCCATCTGTTACAGTGCCGCCATCGCCGGCAGCCCTTGGACGGAGCCGGCCGCCAGGAGAGTCCCATGTCGACAATCACAAGCCCGATGTCTCAGACCGGCGCGGCCCCACAGCCGGCAATCGGCGATCATGACATCATGTGTCTGGGCCTTTTGGAGCGGCGCCTGCAATGGCTGTCGACCTGGACCATCCATCACGCCAATCACCTGCGCGAAAGCCGGGACGGATTGAAGGTCGGCGGCCACCAGGCCTCCTGCGCATCCATGACCTCAATCATGGCGGCCCTCTACTTCCACGTTCTCAACCCAACCGATCGCATTGCTGTAAAACCCCACGCCTCGCCCGTGTTTCACGCCGTGCAATATCTGCTCGGCAATCAGACGGTGGACCAACTCAAGCGCTTTCGGGCCCTGGGCGGCGCCCAGTCCTATCCCTCTCGCACCAAGGACGCGGACGATGTGGATTTTTCCACGGGCTCCGTGGGCCTCGGCGTCGCGATTTCGGCCTTCGCCTCCCTCGCCCAGGACTATCTGGAGGGGCATGGTTGGCGCGAGGCAAAGGATCGTGGCCGGATGATCTCCCTGCTCGGCGATGCCGAGCTGGACGAGGGCAATATCTATGAGGCCCTGCTGGAATGCGCCAAGCACGACATCCGCAACACCTGGTGGATCGTCGATTATAATCGCCAGAGCCTCGACGCGGTCACCCCGGAGCGGATGATTGACCGCTATGAAGGCATTTTTACCGCGACGGGCTGGCGGGTCGTGCCGGTGCGGTGGGGCGCCATGCTCCAGGCCGCCTTTGAGCAACCAGGCGGTGAGGATTTGCGCCGCTGGATCACTCAGTGCCCCAATGATCTTTATGCGGCCCTGGCCTATGAAGGGGGTGCAGCCTGGCGGGATGCGCTGCGCCAGGATCTCCATCGCGAGAGCCTGATCTGGCCCTTAATCAATGGCCTGGATGATGATCGTCTGCACCTTCTGATGACGAACCTGGGTGGCCATTGCCTGCGCACCTTGCTCGATGTTTTCACCAGCGTGCCCAATGATGCGCCGCATCTTTTTGTCTGCTACACGATCAAGGGTTATGGCCTGCCCTTCCAGGGGCACAAGGACAATCATGCCGGCCTGATGACACCGGACCAGATGGCGGTTTACCGGGCACAGATGAATGTGCCAGAGGGCCAGGAATGGGAACCCTTTGCCGGCCTTTCAGGCAATGAACGCCGCCAGGTTGAAGCCTATCTGGAGACCGTCCCCTTTGCCAGCCAGACCGACCGGCGCCGCCACGCCGCCACCATTTCCGTGCCGCCCCGTTTCGAGGTCTCGTTTCCTGAGACCCTCTCGACCCAGGCCGCCTTTGGGCGCATCCTGCATGAAATCGCCCGCGGCGATACGGCTCTGGCCGAACGCATCGTGACCACCTCGCCCGATGTCACCGTGTCCACCAATCTGGGGCCTTGGGTGAATACGCGGGGCATCTTCGCCCGTTCGGAGCGACCGGATGTGTTCCGGGACCGGAAGATCGCCTCGCCCCAGCGCTGGCGGGCAGCCCCCGATGGCCAGCATATTGAACTCGGCATTGCGGAGAACAATCTGTTCATTCTCCTCGGCGCCCTCGGCCTGACTGGTCCCCTGTTCGGTGAGCGCCTTCTGCCGGTGGGCACGCTTTATGATCCCTTCATCGCCCGCGGTCTCGATGCCCTGAACTATGCCTGCTACCAGGATGCCCGCTTTCTTCTGGTGGCCACGCCCTCCGGCGTCACCCTCGGGCCAGAAGGCGGGGCGCACCAGTCCATCGGCACACCGCTGATCGGCATGGGCCAGCCGGGCCTGACCTATTTCGAACCAGCCTTCGCCCATGAACTCGCGACCATCATGCGCTGGACCTTTGAGCATATGCAGGCTGAAACTGGCGGATCGGTCTATCTGCGCCTGTCCACACGGCCTTTGACCCAGCCGGTCGTTGAGCCCGATGCGGCGCGGGATGGCGCCATTGTTGACGGCGCCTATTGGCTGCGCCAACCAGCGCCGGGTACGGACCTTGCCATTGCGGCCTGCGGCGCCATCCTGCCCGAAGCCATCGAGGCCCATGACGCACTTGTGGAAGACGCCCCGGGCGCCGGCCTTCTCGCAGTGACGTCCCCGGACCGTCTCTATACCAATTGGCGGGCAGTACAGGAGGGCCGTTGGACCGGCCACGGGCCGCAGACCAGCACCATTGCCTCACTGCTCGCGCCCCTCGCGCCCAATGCCGCCCTTGTCACCGTCCATGACAGTGCGCCCCAGGCCCTGACCTGGATCGGCGGTGTGCGCGGCCAACGGGTCGTTTCGCTCGGCATCGACCGGTTCGGCCAGACGGGTGACCTGCCCGACCTCTATCGCACCTATCGCCTGGACGCCGAGGCCATTCTCGATGCTTGCGCCGGCGCGCTGATGGGCTCTCGATAAGCAGTTAGCATGCGAGTAACCGGCTTGTGTCATCCTCAGGCCAGCTGGACTTCTTCACCTGAGTGGGCATGGGACGGATTATCAGCATCATCATGGCCTGCGCCACGGGCATCATTTCCGGTGAGGCCCTGGCTGACGGCTCGGGTCCGGCGCCCCATCGTCCGCGCTTTGAGGCCTGGGGCGGGCTGTTCCTGACCCGGACGGACACACGCTTTCAGGTCAACTCGGACAGCCTTGGCGAAGGCACGCCCCTCGATGGCGAAGAAGATCTGGGCCTGCCCCGGGACGGCACAGCCATCCGTCTCGGCGCTGCTTTGCGTTTTGGTGACCAACGCCGCCACGTGATTGAGGCGAGCTATTTCACCCTCGACCGGGACGCGGAGTCCAGTCTTCAGTCCACGATCCAGTTCGGCGAGGAGACCATAACAGCGTCGGCCGCGGTCACATCCCGCTTCGCCGCAGATATCTTCCGTCTCCATTACATTTTCATGGTGCTCAGCGGGGAGCGGCACGAGGCCGGCATTGCCCTTGGCGCCCATGTCTCCGATGTGGATGTGGCGCTCGAGGCCCCGGACCTTGCCATTGATGAAGATGCCGGCGCCCTGGTGCCCTTGCCGACCGCCGGCCTTCGAGCCCAGCTCCATGTCATGCCGCGCATCAAGTTGCGCGGGTCCACGGATTTGTTCTATCTCGTGGGGGACCATTACCGCGGCGTGCTCTGGGACCACTATGCCGGCGTTGATATCGACATCACCGGCAATGTTGGTTTGGGGCTCGGCTATAACCAGGTGCATGTGGACGCCGAAAGCGACACAAACAGCTATAGCGGCTTTCTGGACATGACCTATGGCGGCCTTTTGGCCACCATCCGTGTCATGATGTAATCAAATGGGGCGCGATCCGCTTACAGGCCGAACATGTCGCGCAATTCGCGGCGGAAGGCCTCCATGGTGATGGGCTGACCGTCCCAGTCCATGGCGCCGCCAGGATCGGCCTTGCGGTCCGGCGAGACCTCGTCATGGCCCAGCACACGCTCAATGCTGAAGGTCGGACTCACCTCCATCAGGTAGCGGATAGACTGGACAAGCGCATCCATCTGGGGCCGCGTGAACGGGACATACCAGCCCGGCTTGATATTTTCCTGCGCATCACAGTAGCGGACCTGGTCCCGCGTATAGTGCTCATCGTCCAGGCTGACCAACTGGCAGCGGCCCTGGCTGTCGAGAATGACAGAGCCGTTGCTGTTCCGCCGGGAATTAAACCAGGGACAAAACACACCATACCGGTCATCCGGATACACAATGCCCGGATTGTTAATTTCCACACCGCCATAATATTTGGACACGCTGGTGCGGCCCGTCACGGGACACAGGCTGCGCCCCGCGTGATAGCCCCATTCTGACCACGTATAATTTTTGGGCAGAAAGATCCGCCCGCTCCGGCTCATGGTGGCAAATTGCAGGCCCTGGCCCTGACCATAGAAGAGGGTCCGGCGCGCCCATTCGTCCTGGTCGGCCGGCGGCAACGGTCCGGCCGATTTAATCCGCGCCGCATCATAATGGACGATCAGCCCTTCAAGATTGTTCGGACGCTGTCCTTTAACGGACATGCCGACACTCTCAACAACTTCATAAAGCGGCGGCGAGACGTCCGGGCGTTCACTGCGCGAGGGCCGATCCTCTTCCTCAAAATAGATGCCCAGGGCATCTTCGGCATAATCGATCAGCGCCGTGACCTTACCCACATAGCCGGGTTGGGGGTTGTAGATCGGTCCGATCAAATTGATGAAGTCAAATGGATCATGGGCAACGGCGCGCCAGCCTTCATAGGGCGCCCGGTCGATGAAACTCCAATACCCGCGGATGAAGTTCTCAAGGGAATCGAACCGGCAATAGGTCGCCTCGCCTCCATATTCCGTGTAGGTCACAGGTTCGGCGAGGCCGCGCAATTCCTCCCGGAACAGAAGACCGCCGAAATTGAGATGGGCCTGGGCCAGCGCACTCTCCCCAAAATCAGAGTGATAGGCCCATTGCGCCAGCGTGATCGGTTTGAGATCGGGAAATTCGATGCCAATGGCCCGGTAGGTCTCGATCAGATCGTCCCACAACGACATGACTGCACCCTCTTCCGTCGTTTCCATCCGTTTTCACTGGTGGAAGGTGGCAGCGCCACACACCCCGGGGACCACCTTAGCGCCGCATAAAGCTTGACGCACGCCGAATAAACCGACGGGGCACCAAGTGATGCTTCCGACGTCCCATCTTTCCACCCTGTCATCACCGGTGTTTTGCAACCCGATAGACACGCCGCAAGGACCACTCCGATCCGGGAGCCCGAGCCATGGAAGCCCGCGCGGGGACTGGGGGCGGGCCCGGCCGAACGGGGGCCGACGCG
>CAYUYV010000016.1:44265-48711 GCA_964449455.1 uncultured Alphaproteobacteria bacterium
CGACGCGCTTCCGGCTGTGGGCGCCAGAAAAGATCCGGCGACGACGCAGCTTTGGCGTTAATTCCTTCAGTCATATCCCCAGCCCGTCCAAAGCCCCCAGGCGCGGCCTTCTGTGTTCAGGGCCTGCGCATCTAAGTTTGATCGTGTAGTGTGCGTGCACTGCTCTTATGGATTGAAGAGTTCCCTGTGCGCGAAAACCCGCTTCACTCACGAATGGGTTGGTTGAATGACCATATTCTTTGTGTATCAACTGCCGGCGCACGGCGAAATGGGCCGCACACGGCATTTTGTGTGCAGCCTTGGGCAACAGCTCGGCGAGGCAATTCAAACGTTAAAACTTCGCCATCTTTGCCTTAAGGGACTTGGGCGGTCAAAAGCCCATTTCGACGTCGGAGAAGTCATCCTCGGGGATGGGGCCGGCGGTACTGTCCTCATCGTCCATCCGGGAGCGGACGCTATCGCCATCCGACAGACCATCTCCCTGCTGACCATAGCCGCGGAACTTCTCCAGCACCCGGTCCATTTCCTCATCGCTCAGGACGTAACCGCCACCGATGCTGAGAACCTGGACATATTGGGCCGCGAGGACCTCCACTTCATGGGCGAGCGCCAGGGCCATGTCAGGCGTGGGGCCAACGGCGATCTGACCATGATTGGCCATCAGGCAGGCCCGCCGCCCCTCAAGGGCCCGGACCACGGACTCCGCCAGGGCCTCCGTGCCGAAGGTTGCATAATCGGCGCAGCGGATGTCGCGGCCGCCCGCGATCGCAACCATATAATGGAAAGCGGGAATGGGATGGCGGGTACAGGAAATGGCCGTTGCAGACAGGGAATGGGTGTGAACGATGCCGCCCGCGGTCGGATCCGTTCGATAGATCGCCTGGTGGAAATACCATTCGCTGGACGGTCGAAGCTGACCGTCTTCCACGCGGCCATCCGCTTCCACCCGAACGATGCTTTCTACGGTCAAGTCCATGTAAGGAATGCCAGTGGGCGTGATCAGCATGGCCCCTGCATCATCGGCACGCGCAGAAACATTGCCTGAGGTCCCTGGAGACAGGCCGGACAGGGCCATGGCTTGCGCCGCTTCGACCACGCCGATGCGCGGGGCAAAGTCTGCCCCGTATTTTTCCTCCAGAACCCGATCTCCATGGCCTGCCCCATACGTCATGGGCAGGCGATCAGCCATCCCCGGCCTGCTCGGGATAGAGCCGGAGTAGGCCCTCCCGGGAAGCGTCTGTGACGCCCCGTTCTGTGATGAGCGCGGTAACAAGCCGCGCAGGTGTGACATCGAAAGCATAGTTTTCCGCATGGCTTCCTGGTGCGGCCGTCCGCACTCGTATCATCTCCCCATTGTCGGCGCGGCCGATCATATGCGTCAGTTCCTCTTCGGAACGCAGCTCAATGGGAATGTCGGCGCCGTCTTTCAAACGCCAGTCGATGGTGGCATGGGGGAGCGCAACATAAAAGGGTATTCCCTGATCAAAGGCTGCAACGGCCTTCAAATAGGTCCCGATTTTATTCGCCACATCGCCATGGGCCGTGGTCCGGTCTGTGCCGACGATGCACAAATCCACCTCGCCAATCTGCATGAGGTGCCCGCCCGCATTGTCCGCGATAATGGTGTGGGGCACACCGTGGCTGCCCAGTTCCCAGGCCGTCAGGGCCGCGCCTTGGTTGCGAGGACGGGTCTCATCCACCCAGACATGCACCGGCAGCCCCTCATCATGGGCCCGATAAATCGGCGCCAGGGCCGTGCCCCAATCCACCGTCGCAATCCAGCCGGCATTGCAATGGGTCAGGATCTTCACCGGCCGATCCGGGTGGCGTTCATGGGCGGCGCGGATAATCTCCAGGCCATGAGCCCCAATGGCTTCGCAGGTCGCCACATCCTCATCGGCCATGGTGGCGGCCCGGTCATACGCTGCGGCGGCCCGTTCGCCATGGGGCCGGTTGCGCAGCGCATCCATCATCTGATGGAGGGCCCATTGCAGATTGACCGCCGTGGGACGCGTTTGAATCAGCAGGCTGAAGGCCCGTTCAAGATTGTCGTCGGACGGATCGACCAGGGCAGCCAGAGCCATGCCATAGGCCGCGGTGACACCGATAAGCGGCGCCCCACGCACACGCATGGTGGAGATGGCTTCGGCCGCCGCCTCCACACTGGTCAGATCAGCGATTACAAAGTCATGGGGCAGACGGGTCTGGTCGATGATGCGGACCGTCCGGCCATCGTCAGCCAGCCAGATCGCCCGGTAATGCACGCCGTCTACCTTCATGGCGACGTTCCTCGTCTATGCTCCGGCAGCGGCCCGAGCCTTGGATCATTCACCCTCAAATTCGATCAGGGTGTGGACGGTCTTGCCCAGGGCCTCGAGCCGCAGGCGCCCGCCGAGTTCGGGAAGATCGACCACGAAACCGCAGCCCACCACGACACTGCCCAGCTTTTCCAGGAGGGCAATACCCGCCGCCGCCGTGCCGCCTGTCGCCAGAAGATCATCAACCAGCAAAACCCGGTCGCCCCTGCCCACCGCATCCCGGTGTACCTCGACCACATCCGTACCATATTCAAGATCGTACTCGTGCGATATGACATCCCAGGGCAGTTTTCCCTTTTTACGAATGGGGATAAAGCCAAGATTAAGGCGGTGGGCCATGGCGCCGCCGAAAATGAACCCCCGCGCCTCAATGCCGGCCACATGGTCAAATTGCGCCCCGTCCGTTACCTCAATCAACTTGTCCACTGAGGCACTGAAAGCTGTGGCGTCGCCGATGAGAGTCGTGATGTCCCGGAACATGATGCCGGGCTTTGGATAATCGGGGATGGTGCGGATTTTCGACTTCAGATCGAGCATGGACGAAGGCCTCCTCAGCAGACGGAAGAATGGGCTGGCGGATGGGACGGACGGAACACGGGATGCGTCCTGGGAGCCGGATGCTGTTGCACCGGACTTCAGGCGCGGATCACCCGCCCGGCGACCGCATCAAGTTTTTTGACCATGGCCGGATCCCAGGCGTCGCGCGGCGTGATCACGGCCGTATCGAGACTGGTCTCGATGCCGAGGGGACAGGCCGGACGGGTCGGGCCGAGCACACCGGCCACGGCGGCCACCAGACTGCGTGCCTTGTCCGCATTGTTGTGGAGCACCGCCACCACCGAGGCCACATCCACATTGTCGTGATCCTCGTGCCAGCAGTCATAATCCGTGACCATCGCAACGGTCGCGTAGGGCAGTTCGGCTTCCCGGGCGAGCTTGGCCTCGGGCATATTGGTCATGCCAATGACCGTACAGCCCCAGGAGCGATAGAGATTCGACTCCGCCAGGGACGAGAATTGGGGGCCTTCCATCACAAGATAGGTCCCGCCCTTATGGAGGGAGATACCGGCCTGTTCACCGGCATTTGCGAGGGCATCCACCAGATTGGGGCAGACCGGATGGGCCATGGAAACATGGGCCACGAAGCCCTGGCCAAAGAAGCTCTTCTCCCGCGCAAAGGTCCGGTCAATGAACTGATCCACCAGCACGAAAGAGCCGGGCGCATGTTCCTCCCGCAAGGACCCGACGGCCGACAGGGAAATGACATCCGTCACACCGGCCCGCTTCAAAGCATCAATATTGGCGCGGTAATTGATGGTGCTGGGGGACTGATCGTGCTTGCGCCCATGGCGGGGCAGGAACACGACCGGCACCGCGCCAATGCTCCCGAACAGCAGGTCGTCCGAGGGCGTGCCCCAGGGACTGTCGATGCGCCGCCATTCAGGGTTTTGGACCGCGTCCATCTGATAAAGGCCGCTACCACCGATAATGCCCAAAACCCGTTTGCTGTCCGCCACGTGCCGCTCCGTCTCAGGATCCCGAAAAAGGTGCATCTGAGGCATAGCGTGAAAGCGGCGGAGTGGCAAAGCCGATGCCCGCAGGGGCTGCTGTGTCACCATTCAACCGACAGGCGCATTGGCCGCCAGTCAGGCTTGCCGGCAAGAGCCTTGGTCCAACGCCTCACCCATGGCTTCCGCCATGCGCCTGAGCTGGGTCTGCAGCTTTGGCGGCAACCGATCGACGGCCGTGATGAGGGCCCCATGGATCGTCCGGTCTCCAGCATAGCGCGCCAGATCCAGCGGAATCTCACCACCCGGATCTGGTAGCCCTGTGAACAGCCGGCCGATGGGCACACCACAGGCCTGCGCGATCTGGCACAGCCGGCCCGCCGAGACCCGGTTCGAGCCGTTCTCATATTTCTGAATTTGCTGGAATGTCAGCCCAAGGAGCTCCGCAAGACGCTCCTGGGACAGGCGCTGCGCGAGACGGGCGGCACGGATATTCCGCCCCACCACATGGTCAAAGCTCCGGGCCTCCATCTTTGGATCGTGAGCAATCGCCATCATCGGCCGCTCTCCCCGTCTTTCGTGTCTTCTCCAGAAGGACCGACTTGCCCAGAAGGACAAAC
>CAYUYV010000017.1:0-6617 GCA_964449455.1 uncultured Alphaproteobacteria bacterium
TCCCGGCACGTCCGCCTGCGGACTTCTGATCCGAAAACGACACGAGAAACACCATCTTGCTCGTGTGGCTCTTGGGTCAGGCATTTGCTACGGAGCCCGCCGATCATTCGGGCGAATTCCTGACCCGCGACACTAGGCGATTTGCCACAAGGCTACCAGAGCGTTTGGTCGTAGCGACGCTCACCATCAAGCACGAGCCCTTTGATCAGAGCACGCCCTGAGGGGGGCACGGAGAGGATGAGGCGCAAGGCCTGCTCGTCGTCGGGATCGGCAAAGCGGACGCGCTCTTCGAGGGCCAGAGCGGTTTCAGGCGCGGCAAAATAGGCCGAAATGCCGTAATCGACGGATATGCGGTAAGGGACACCGTCCTGGTTCACACCATCGGCGCAATAGCGGCCCCGCACCCGGCCCCACAACACGACCCGGCGATCGGTGAAGGATCCCTCTGGCATGGACCGCGCAAGCCCCACGGGCTCCCAGTCATCCGTGCCCTGCTCATCCTCAAGGGTCACGAAAACGGGCTCGCCGTGATCGATACACCCTGTCAGGAGCCTTGAGGCATCGAAACGGGAGAAGGGATAGTCCAGCCTTACGTAATTGCCGCGGAACAGGGAGCGCGGATCGACGGGCTGGGTGCGCACGACGATCTCCTGTCCGCGGGTCAGGTCCCAGGCATAACCGGCGATCATGGCACCCAGAAGCATGAACTGGGCCAGGGCGAGCGCAATGATGCGAATGGTCCGTATCATGATCAGGCCTCCCCTTCGCCTGGGGCCGCGTCATCGCTTGCGGGACCCAGCCAGCGCTTGGAGATCGCGGAAACCGCCACGCTGAGCGCCACGAAAATCGCCCCGCCAGCCCCGAACAAAAGGGCCGTTTCGATGAGCGAACCGAAGGTGCGGAAATAGGTGACGAGAAGCCCGGCCGTGAAAGTGAGCACACTGAAATTGATCATCACGGGCCAGCGCCGGAAAACACCGAAGGCAAGGGCCAGAACCACACCGAGCCAGAACACACCCACATGGAGCAGAGGCACGAGCGTGAGGGCCGTTGTGCCATGGACCAGGGCAAGGCCTCCCAGCCCCGCGGCTTCAGGCGTCGAAAGGCGGCCGCGGGCAGCGCCGAGGGCCGCAAGCACGGCCGCGAGACCGCCCAACAACACAAGGGGCAGCGGCGCAAAACCGAAGTCCTTATAGCCCCCAAGCCAGGCCAGATATTCAGCACAGGACAAGCCCAAAAAGGCAGCGGCCGCATAGACGGCAACAATCCGGCCAAGCCGTCCTGCACTCGCCAAAGCCCCGGCCAGGATGACGAGCGCAAGAAGGCCATAGGCGCCAAGGTCGAAGGGCATGCCGATACTGTCTTCAAGGCCAGGCGATGAGCGCCCGATCCAGAAAAAGGCGGCAAGCACCGAAAGATGGGCACCAGTCCACCAGTTGAGGCGCACGGCCAGAGCCGCGACGAGCGCCCAATAGGGCAGATAAGCCCAATGAACCGCGTTGCCCGGACTGTCCGAGGCCGCCACAAAAGTCCACAACGCGCCGAGAACCAATGCCGCCCCAAGGGCTGTGCGCGACGGCACGAGCGCTGACGCGGCCAGGGCACCAATCCCCCACAGCATGATCCCGCCGGGAAAATCCGCGTTGAAGTGATAGGTTTGGCCAATCAGCATGATGGCCGCGCCAAACAGCCCCACAGCCAGAAACACCGCGGCCTGCGCCAGCCGCTCCATGCCTTTCGCAAACAGGGTCGCGCTCAGGGCGTGGGCGCCGGCCAACGCAACGCCAATAATGCCGAGCCGCGCGAGCTTCGGCATGTCCTCCCAATTCGCGGCCACGAAGGTCACCGCCGCAGCGGCCATCAAAACCGCGCCCAGAAGGCCCAGCCAGTCGGACAGGGGACGGCCGGTATCCCGGTGCAGATCCGCCAGGATGGCCGTTTTCTGATCGGCTGTGAGATAGCCAGCAGCTTCCCAGCGCTCCAGATCCGCCGTGACCTGTGATTTATAAAGCGGCGGCCGCATGGGCCCGGCTCCTTTCCCGTCGCGCTGCTGGAACGACCGTCCTTGTGGGTCGCGCAGCGCCTAAAACCGAGACAATTGAGACTGCGGCAAGCCATAGCACCGCTCCCGTTCAAAGCCCATGCCCTTGACCATAACGGGCATTGCGCCGTTTATGGGGAGTGTGGGGCGATTTGTGCCGGCCGGCTTGCGGCCCCGCATGGCGCGGGCCCGTCCCTGACGGGCAAAACCGTTCGCCGTTTTGACCGCTAAAAGGCCGGGGCCAGGATCCTTTGACGGCCATCCGACCCGCCCCCAGCCCGCGCGTGTCCCATGGCCCATATGTCATTCAAGGGAACCGACCGTTGTCCGATCACGCCTCCTCCCCTTTCGCCCCCGGATCTTCCGCCACACAGTCTGTACATCAAGGCACCGCCCACACGGCATCATCCGGTCCCAAGCCGGCGACCCGCCTCCTGCGCTGCGGTCCTTCCCGTTCGCCATTTGGCGAAACGGCCGAAGCCCTCTATCTCACCTCGGGCTTTGTGTATGAGAGCGCGGAAGAGGCCTCGGCCCGCTTCGCCGGCGAGGCGGACGGCTATATGTATTCGCGCTACGACAATCCCACCGTGGATATGTTTGAGCAGCGCATCGCACTGCTGGAGGGGGCTGAAAAGGGCTCTGCAACGGCGAGCGGCATGGCCGCCATGACGGCGAGCCTGCTGTGCCACCTCCGGATGGGGGACCATGTGGTGGCGGCCCGCGCCCTTTTCGGCTCCTGCCGGGTGGTCATCGAACAGCTTCTGCCGCGTTTTGGCATCACCCATACCCTGGTGGACGGAACCGATCTTGATGCCTGGCGCGCGGCCGTGCGGCCGGAAACGCGGGTATTTTTCCTCGAAACGCCCTCCAACCCTACCCTGGAGATCATCGATCTCGCCGCTGTGGCCGAGATTGCCCATGCCGCAGGGTCCAGGCTGATTGTCGATAATGTCTTTGCCACGCCGATCCTGCAGCGGCCCATGACCTTCGGTGCCGATATCGTCTTTTACTCAGCCACCAAACATATTGATGGGCAGGGTCGCTGCCTTGGCGGTGTTGTGTTGTCGTCTGAGGATTTCTACCAGGAACATCTGCAGCCCTTTTTGCGCAATACGGGCCCATCCATGAGCCCATTCAATGCTTGGGTTTTGGCCAAGGGCCTTGAAACCTTATCCTTGCGTGTGGAACGCCAATGCGAACATGCCGCCCGGGTTGCCGATGGTCTTGAAGCGCTTCCCGGTGTCACGCGTGTGCTCTATCCGGGACGGGCGGACCATCCTCAGCATGCCCTGGCCGCGCGGCAGATGCGCGCGGGAGGGACTTTGGTGGCCTTCGAGGTGGACGGCGGGACCGAAGCGGCCTTCCGCATGGTCAACCGCCTGCAGATCATTGATATCTCAAATAATCTTGGAGACACGAAAAGCCTCGTCACTCACCCGGCAACGACGACGCACCGCAAACTGAGCCAGAGTGACCGGGATGCCCTCGGCATTTTTGATGGCGTTCTACGCCTTTCGGTTGGGCTTGAAGACCCTCAGGATCTGATCGACGATCTGGCGCAGGCCTTACACGCCAGCCGGTCTTGATGCCATCCGTTCCAGGACCAAATAGAGATGCCGGGGACCGGTTTTCACACCGGCCCCGCAAAAATCAATCTGGGATCAAATGATGCACCATCCCGGCCAATATACGGCTCTCACACGGGACATCCGCGTCGATGTGGAACCCACCTTTTTGCCCGATCGGTCCACCCCGGATCGGCAGCATTATTTGTGGGCCTATCGCGTGCGGATTGAAAATCTGGGTGCCGAAACCGTTCAGCTTCGCACCCGCCATTGGCGTATCACCGATGCCAATGGACTAACCCAGGACGTTCAGGGTCCCGGTGTCGTGGGTGAGGAGCCCGTGATCGCGCCGGGCCAGGCCTTTGAATATGTCAGTGCCGCCCCTTTGGCGACGCCGTCAGGCATCATGCGTGGCAGCTATGGCATGGAAACGGCCGCGGGAGAGAGTTTCGACGCCCAGATCCCGGCCTTTTCGCTGGACAGTCCACACGAACGACGACGCCCCAACTGACCTCGCGCAATTGGGCCCTTTGCGCTTTTCCATAGATTTAAGCGCTTGCGGTCTGGGCAATCGCCGAGACCGTTCCCATATGGAGCTTTTGAGGAAACCAATCAGCCCCCATGGGACCCGCGACCTTCGGTCCTCATGCGGAAGGAAGCGGCAGTGCAGTGCTGCTCTTGCGTTCCCCACCATAGGATGATCCGCTTAGAGATGATAAGCGTATGGGTCATTCGTGAAAGCCATTGGGGCGAATGACAAGATAAAAAGACGAAAAAATGGAGATGATGATGGCAATTGATCTTGCTCTTGAGACCCCCCAGACCGTTTCCCGTGCGGACAACGAGTCCGAGGCAGACCTTCCACGCCCGTCCCGCGAAGAGGCGGAAGGCGCGGTTCGGACCCTGCTGCAGTGGGCCGGAGATGATCCGAACCGGGAAGGCCTTCAGGACACGCCGGCCCGGGTGGCCCGCGCCTTTGAGGACTGGTTCCGGGGATATGCGGAAGACCCTGAGGATTTCCTGAAACGCACCTTCGAGGAAGTCGAAGGCTATGACGAGATGGTGACGCTCAAGGACATTCGTTTTGAGTCCCATTGCGAGCACCACTTGGCGCCCATTATCGGCAAGGCCCATGTTGCGTATCTGCCGCGCAACAAAGTCGTCGGTATTTCAAAGCTCGCCCGTGTGGTCGAGACCTATGCCCGCCGGCTCCAGGTGCAGGAAAAACTCACGGCGCAGATCGCGAACTGCATCCAGAATGTGCTGGAACCCGACGGGGTGGCGGTCGTCCTTGAAGGCGCCCACCAGTGCATGACCACCCGCGGCGTCCACAAACCCGGCGTCACCATGGTGACGAGCACGATGCTGGGCGAATTCCGCAAAAATCCCCTCACGCGCCGGGAATTCCTGACCCTGATCGGCAATCCCTCCTCCAGCTTTGACGGGTGAGGGCGCGGGGGCGGCGCAACGCAGGTGATTGACGGGGCTTTCAGCGGCGCCTAAGCCACGGCGAGTTGTGCCTGTGAGGATCTCCGCCGTGGACCAAACCCGTCCTATCCTGCTTGTGGTGGGCATTCTGCTCACCATTCTCGGGATCGCCATGTTGTTCCCGACACTTGTGGATCTGCAGTCTGCCCATTCCGACTGGCAGGTCTTTCTGGTGTCATCGGGCGTCACTCTGTTTGTCGGCGTCGGCCTGTGGATCACCAATGCCGCACCCGTTGAGTCCCTGACGTTGCGCCAGGCCTTTCTGCTCACGACGATTGCATGGGTCGCGGTGGTGATGTTTGCGGCCGTGCCGCTCTATCTGTGCGGCCTTGAGCTTTCGGTGACCGATGCGGTGTTCGAGGCCATGTCCGGCCTGACCACGACCGGGTCCACGGTGATTGTCGGCCTTGATGACGCACCACCGGGCATTCTGCTGTGGCGGGCCATCCTCCAATGGCTGGGCGGGGTCGGGATCATTGTGATGGCGATTGCCGTGCTGCCCATGCTGCAGGTCGGCGGTATGCAGCTCTTTCACCTGGAGTCCTCGGACCGGTCAGACAAGATACTGCCCCGGGCGACGCATTTCGTGGCCTCAATCGCGGCCGTCTACGGACTGCTCACCCTGGCTTGCGCCACGGGTTATTCCATTTGCGGCATGGGCAATCTGGACGCCGTGGCCCATGCCATGACCACGGTGGCGACGGGTGGCTATTCCACGAAGGACGGGTCCTTCGGGCATTTCCAAAATCCGTCGGCCGATTATGTCGCCGTCGTGTTCATGATCGCTGGTGGCCTGCCCTTTACACTTTATTTGGTTGCCCTGCGCGGCTCCTTCAGGCCGATTTGGAAGGATCCCCAGGTGCGGTTGTTCGCGGCCCTGCTGGTGCTGCTGATCTCAGCCATGACCCTTTACCAGGTCATCAAGGAGCTCAACACGCCCTCGGATGCGGTGCGCTATGCGGCCTTCAATGTGGTCTCGGTCATGACCGGTACGGGTTATGCGACCACGGATTATGGAGCCTGGGGCGCCTATGCGGTCACGGTGTTCTTCTTCACCATGTTTATTGGCGGATGCGCCGGGTCAACGTCCTGCGGCGTCAAGATTTTCCGTGTCCATGTGCTGTGGGCGGCCGCGGAAGCCGAAGTGCGCCGCCTCACCCTTCCCCATGGGGTGTTCACACCGCGCTATGGCGGGCGGCCCCTGGGCGAGGATGTGATCTCCTCGGTGACGAGTTTCCTTTTTTTGTTCCTGATCCTCTTTGCGGCCCTGTCCTTTGCCCTGGCGCTGATGGGCCTTGATCCGCTCACGGCGATTTCGGCTTCCGCCACGGCGCTGGCCAATGTGGGTCCGGGCCTTGGCGACGTGGTCGGACCATCGGGGTCCTTTGCAAGCCTGCCGGACCTCGCCAAATGGCTTCTCTCCCTCGGCATGCTGCTCGGACGGCTCGAACTCTTTACGGTGCTTGTGATGTTCACACCGCGCTTTTGGCGGTGATCGGGGATCCCTGCCCTTGCCCTTGCCC
>CAYUYV010000017.1:6717-20243 GCA_964449455.1 uncultured Alphaproteobacteria bacterium
GGCGCCTTTTGGCCGAGCGCGCAGCCTGCTGGCAAGCCATTTAGGGCCGCCTGTCTTGTCCCGGGATTGCAACGCCACTCCATCAGCGTCCATGATTGCGACTTGGCTCAAGCAAGGGAGCGCCCATGGACACCTCGCCGCAAGACCATACGGGCCGGGAGACGGCCCGGGATCTGCTGACGGACCTGATCGCCTTCGACACGACCAGTCGACTGTCCAATATGGCCCTGATCGATTTCGTGGCGGCCTATCTGGCGCGGTTCGGTGTGGAGGCAGATATTCTGCCCAGCGAGGATGGGGCAAAGGCCAATCTTTACGCGACAATCGGCCCGGACGAACCGGGCGGCATCATTCTGTCCGGCCATACGGATGTCGTTCCCGTGGATGGTCAGGACTGGACCTGCGATCCATTCCGCCTCACCGAACGCGATGGCCTGTTGTTGGGGCGCGGCACAGCGGACATGAAAGGCTTTGTTGCCTGCGTTCTCGCTGCCGTGCCGGCACTGACATCCGAGCCCCTCAAACGCCCGGTCCACATCGCCCTCTCCTATGACGAGGAGGTGGGATGCCTGGGTGTGCGCCCCATGATCCGCCATATCGTGGAGAACCGGCCGCGGCCGGCCCTGTGCATTGTCGGCGAGCCCACATCCATGCGCGTGGTCAATGCCCATAAGGGGATTCGTACCCTGACGACCCGGATCAGAGGCCGGGAAGCTCATTCCAGCCAGCCGCATCTTGGGGCGAGCGCCATTACGGCAGCCGCGCATCTTATCACCTTCGTCGATACGCTCCGTGAGGAGATGAAAGAGCGGGGGGATCCCTCGGGCCGTTTCGCACCGCCCTACACCACCCTTTCAGTGGGACGGATTGATGGGGGCACGGCTGTTAACATCATTCCGCGCGATTGCAGCTTTGTCTGGGAGTATCGCAGCCTACCGGGCACGGATGCCGATGAAATCCTCAACCGGTTCGAGGCTCATGCGCAAGGCACGGTGCTGCCGATCCTCCACCGCACGGCGCCGGACGCCGTGATCGAGACCACGGAGATTTCCCACGCCCCCGCGCTCAGCCCCCTTGAGGGGTCACCGGCCGAAGCCCTGGCCCTGTATCTCGCCGAACAAAACAGCGTGGAGGCCGTGTCCTATGGCACGGAGGCGGGGCTCTTCCAGGCCGAGGACATTCCGACCGTGGTGTGCGGCCCCGGTGACATCGCCCAGGCCCACAAGCCCGACGAATTCGTCGCTGTCAGCCAGCTCCATGCCTGTTCAAACTTCCTCAGCCGCCTCGTGAGCCATTGCCGTCTATCGGCGACGGTTTGATCCGCATTTGGCATCAGGCGGCCCCGCCAGAAGCGCGTTGAAAGGACTGACGGATCTTCTGGGTCATGGTCTCATCAAAGCCGTCAGCCATGACCCGGATCATGTCGAAATAGATGGCCTCGACCTCGTCCGCATCCGCCTTTTCCCGGATGGTCCGGGTGACCGTCACACTGGCGCGTGCGCTCGCGGCCCGGCCCGCAACACCGACATAGTCAAGCTGCACGGCGAGGGTCCCGGTCAGCCGGCGGTCAATCTCATTACGGAATAGTCCGAAGAGCCCCCCGGAGACAGGCACAGGCTCCAAAACGACACTGGCATCGAGAATGGTCAGCTTGACGGCGCCGCCGGTTCCCGACAAGGCGATCCGGTCGCGGACCCAGGCATTCGCGATCTGCGCCGGCACGACACCATATTCATGCTCCACATTGGGCCGCTGGAGGGGCGCGCGATAGTCATCGGCCACGGTCACGGGTCGCTCCGCCTCAAGACGGACAATCGGGCCATTGGCGAAGCCCAACAGGGGCGGCTCGGCGCGGTCCCGGCTCGCGCACGCGCTCAAAGCGAGGCATAGAATGATTAAATACACCGGCCAGGCGGCCGGGGTGCCGTCAGTTGGCATGGTCCGCTTCACAGCATCCCCCTATGTGAGCCGCCCGCTCGTCAAGACACGGAAGGCGTATTGCCGATCAGTGCCAGCGTCTCCGGATCGAACACGAAATCCTTGTTGCAGAATTCGCAGCGCACCGTGATGCGCCCGTCCTCCACCAGATCGGCCCGATCCTCGCCGGTCCGGGTCAGGACATCGCGAATATGGGCCTCGGTGCAACGGCAGTCCACGGACAGGGGCTGGGGATCAAACACCCTTACGCCGTCCTCATGGAACAGCCGGAAAAGCAGGCGATCAGCCGAGAGCAGTGGATCGACAAGCTCCTGGTCAGCGGCCGTGGAGAGCAGCGTTGTCACCCGCGACCAAGCCTCTTCCACATCCTCACCGCCATCCGTGAGTTGCACCTTGCCCGCCTCCCTTTCGGCCTTGAGGCGCGCCCTGTTTTCCTCATCATCCGTCAGCCCCCCTGAGGCGGCGAGGTGCTGAATCAGAATGCCGCCGGCCCGCCAGGGCGTGTCGGCCGTCGCGCCACCTGGCACGCCGGTCCCTGCATGGCCGACAAAGAGGCGCAGCCGCGTCGCAATCTGCTCCGACTGCTGAAAATATTCATGGGCGCAGGCGGCCACACCATCCGGGCTCAACGCAACAATACCTTGGGAGCGCTGCATGCCCGGCCCCGGATCGATAGTGAGGGCGAAATGGCCCTGGCCCAGCACATTGGCCTTATCGGCTCGGCCTTCAGCTTCCAGGGCGGACCATTCTTCCCGATTGAGCTGGGCATAGCCTCGCAAGGAGCCAGGGGCATTGAAGGACGCCACCATGAAACCGACCGGCCCGTCCGACTGGGTTTGAACCGTCAGTGTTCCGTCAAATTTGAGTGAACTCCCCAGGAGCGCCGCCGTCACAAGGGCCTCGCCGAGAACCTCCGAAACCGGGGCCGGATAGGCATGACGGCTGAGGATGTGGTTCACCAGATGTCCGAGCCGGACCGACCGGCCACGCACACCTGTCTTTTCCACCTGGAAGGGCAGCACCACATCGTCGACGGGACGGCGCTCAAAACCATTGGGCTTTGGTGGCTCAATCGTCATGCTGCGTCCTCCTCACAAGTCGTCCGTCCGGCATCAGATCGCGCCGAGGCACCAGGCCAGAATGCCCTTTTGCGCATGGAGCCGGTTTTCCGCCTCATCCCAAACCACCGAACGCGGACCATCAATCACATCGGCCGTCACTTCCTCGCCCCGGTGCGCGGGCAGGCAGTGCAGGAACACCGCATCCGGCTGGGCCCGGGCCATCAGCGCGCCATCTACACGATAGGGCGACAGACGTTCGAAGCGGGCCTCGGCATCTTCATCGCCCAGGGACACCCACGTGTCCGTCACCACACCATCCGCACCCGTCACGGCTTCCACCGGGTCTTCCATCAATGTGACTCGCGCCCCTTCGGTGCCGATCCATTCGCGCAAGGCGTGGGAGGGACCGTACCCATCGGGCGCCGCGAGACGGAGGGTGAAATCGAACCGTGCCGCCGCATGGACCCAGGACGCCGCGACATTGTTGGCATCCCCCACCCAGGCGATGGTGCGGCCCATGATGGAGCCCTTGTGCTCCTCAAAGGTCATGATATCGGCCAGGATCTGGCAGGGATGACTGCTTTTCGTCAGCCCATTGATCACGGGCACCTGGGCATGGGCGGCCAGCTCCCGCAGCAGGTCATGGCTCAGAACACGGATCATGATGCCGTCCACGTAACGGGACAGCACGCGGGCCGTGTCCGCAACGCTTTCCCCGCGGCCAAGCTGCAGCTCGCTGCCGGTCAGATACAGGGTTTCGCCGCCCATCTGACGCATGCCCACATCGAAAGACACGCGCGTCCGGGTCGAGACCTGCTCAAAGATCAGGGCCAGCACATGACCCGGCAACAGGGGATCGGTGTCGAGCGCGCCGCGGGTCCGGCCCTGCCGGCGCTGCTTCAGCTCTTTCGCGCAATCCACAATGCGGCGCAAAGCGGCGGCCGGCACATCGGTCAAATCGAGGAAATGGCGCACGGGACCGGTCTGGCTTGTCGGTGCAACCGGGTCTGGGCCACTGTCGGACGAGGTCATGGGGCGGATCTCCTTCAACGCTGCTCGGACAGGGTCCGGAAGGCGGCGGCGATCCGGTCGAGGGCGTGCCCGACATGCTCCTCATTGATAATGAGAGGCGGCAGCAGTCGGACAACATTATGGCCGGCTCCGACACTGAGCAGTTTTTCGGCCCGGAAGGCATCCACCATGGCGCTGTTGGGACAGACCGCCTCAATGCCGAGCATCAGGCCCCGCCCCCGGACACCTTTGGCCACCTGGGGGAACTGGGCGCACAGGCCCTCAAGCCCGTCCTGCAAGGCCTGGGAGCGGGCCGACACGCCCTCCAGAAAACCAGGCGCCAACAGAACATCAAGCACGGCGCCGGCGGCGGCCATGGCCAGGGGATTGCCGCCGAAGGTTGAGCCATGGCTGCCCGCCGTCAATGCGGCCCCGGCTTTCTCCGTCGCCAGACAGGCGCCAATGGGGATGCCATTGCCAAGGCCTTTTGCCGTACACAGAATATCGGGGGCAACTCCGGCATGTTCATGGGCGAACAGGCGGCCCGTGCGGCCGTTGCCGCATTGAACCTCGTCAAGGATCAACAGAATGCCGTTGTCATCGCATAAGGACCGGAGTCCCTGGAGACAAACATCGGGGATGGGACGGATCCCGCCTTCTCCCTGGATCGGCTCCACAAGGATGGCCGCGGTTTCAGGACCGATCGCTGCCTTCAGGGCTTCATGGTCGCCAAAGGGCACCTGATCGAACCCATCGACCGGCGGCCCGAAGCCGTCCAGATGCTTGGCCTGGCCGCCGGCGGCAATGGTCGCCAGTGTGCGGCCATGGAAGGCGCCCTCAATGGTGATGACCCGCCAGCGTTCCGGCTGGCCCGCCATATGATGGGTGCGCCGGGCCATTTTCAGGGCGCATTCCACCGCTTCGGCGCCGGAATTGGCAAAAAAGACCGTATCCGCGAACGTCACCTCGGTCAGACGGCGGGCAAGATCCTCCTGACCCGGAATATGATAGAGATTTGAGACATGCCAGAGCTGGTCCGCCTGGGCCTTCAGGGCGGCGGTGACGTGGGGATGGGCATGACCAAGGGCATTGACCCCGATGCCGCTGGCAAAATCGAGATAGATCTCCCCGTCCTTTGTGTGGAGCCAAGGGCCCTCCCCGCGCACAAAGGCGAGGGGTGTCCGGGCGTAAGTCGGCATCACCGGATCGATCATGGCAGGGCTCCTCTTTTGGGCATCGCCGCCAGGGCGGGGTTCACTGGGATGACTGGCACCTCGGCCCTGCGCAGGTCCCCTCAAATCCGCAGACATGGTGGGAGGCAGCAGGCACCGAGCCGGTCAGGCTTTCAATCGGTAGCCGCGGGCCAGCATGGTGTGGGCACAAATCCACAGCACCAGGATCAAGCTGAGCACCAGTGCCACGCCGATCACGGGATTGCCATCGGCCTGGCCCGTGAAGCCGTAGCGAAAGCCATCAATGAAATAGAAAAACGGGTTATAGCGGCTGAAGTCCGCCCACATGTCCGGCAGAATACTGACGGAATAAAAGGTGCCTGAAAGAAGGGACAGCGGCGTAATCAGAAAATTCGTAATGGTCGCCAGATGATCGAATTTCTCCGCCCACACACCGGCCAGAACACCGATCAGGGACAGGATCATCGAGGCACCAAGGGCAAAGAACACGACCGCCCACAGATGGCTGATCGATAGATCCACGAAAAACGACATGGGAATGCCTGTGGCGAGGGCACAAATCACGCCGCGCGTCGCACCGCCCATGACAAAGGCAATCGTCAGTTCCGTTGCGGACAAGGGGGGCATGAGGAAGTCGACCACGCTGCCCTGGACCTTGGCGATGATCAACGAAGAGGACGTATTGGCGAAGGCATTCTGAAGAATGGACATCATGATCAGTCCAGGCGCGATGAAGGAGCCATAGGGAATGCCGTTCACATCCGGACGGTATTGGCCCAGGGCCAGGGTGAAGATGGCCAGGAACAAGATCGCAGTACCGACCGGCGCAGCCACGGTCTGGGCCGCCACCTTCAGAAAGCGCATCACCTCTTTCTTATAGAGCGTCCACAGGCCGATCCAGTTCACCGCCCCGAACTGGCGTACCCGCTGGACTGGCGCCGCGGTCGGCGTGGGCGTCGCCCGCCCCTGCGTGGAAGCCGCCTGATCCGTGACCTGTCCGTGGTTCATCCCGCTTGCCTCTTTCGCCGAGTCGCCGATGGGCCGGACCATCGCCCGGCCAGCGCACCATTCCACGAAACAGGGATCGCCTTCCAGTCCGCCGGCTTGGCACAGGACCGACTCAAGGGTCCTGGCTGGGCTGACACAGCACTAGATATGGGGCCACAAAAAAATGGCACACAGCATCTTGTGTTTCGAAACGGGATTACGTACGATATCTAGCGTCGGACATGGGCAGACTACAAGATATTCGCCCTGGGTGCCACAAGCCCCTTAACAAAAAGTCTCCTCCGACATGCCCATCGGGCCGTCGTTCTCGCCAAACGGCAGCCCTCCCCCACCCCAAAGGGGCGCAAGGCCCCGCAGGCGCAAGAGAAGGTCGCAGCCATGGCTTGGACGGATGAACGGGTTGATTTGTTGAAGAAGCTCTGGGCGGACGGGCTGAGCGCCAGTCAGATTGCTCGCCAGCTTGGGGACGTCACCCGGAACGCCGTGATCGGCAAGGTCCATCGCCTGGGGCTGTCTGGACGGGGATCACCGACACGCTCTGAACGGCCGCGCGCGGTTACGGTGCCGAAGCCTCAGGTGAAACCGATCCTGTTGAAGCCAGTGCCGGTGGAAAGGCCGGTTGTGCTGGAGAATGGCGAATTCGCCACCATCACGACACTGAAAGAACATATGTGCAAATGGCCGATCGGTGATCCGGCGACCCCGGGTTTCCGGTTCTGCGGTCATCCGGCAAAGCCTGGAACCCCCTATTGCGAGGCCCATGCACGGCTTGCTTACCAGCCGGTGGAACGGCGCCGGACCAAGCGGCAGGCGACGGGCTGACGCCGGCGCGACAGCGATCCGGTCGTAGACCGATCAGACCGGATCGGACAGCGCTTGGGCCTCGGCGGATGGATCTCCTGTATAGGCATCATCCAGGGCGTAGCCCGCCGAGCGAACCGTCCTGATGGGATCGACTTCGCCCTTGTCATTGAGGGCCTTGCGCAGACGGCCGATATGAACGTCGACGGTGCGCGCCTCGACATAGACATCCGAGCCCCAAACCGCATCAAGAAGCTGCTCTCGGCTGAACACCCGGCCGGGATATTGGATCAGGTGGTCGAGCAGCCGGAATTCCGTCGGGCCAAGATGAACGTCCCGATTGGCGCGGCGCACCCGGTGGGCCGCCCGGTCAAGGGCAATGTCGCCAAAGGTGATGACATCCTCGGCGAGGGCGGGGCGAATGCGGCGGATCACCGCCCGTACCCGCGCCAACAGTTCCGGCATCGAGAACGGCTTCGTGATGTAATCGTCAGCGCCCATATCAAGACCACGAATTCGGTCAGGCTCCTCCCCCCGGGCCGTGAGGAGAATGATGGGCAGATTGCGGGTCTGGGGCCGGCTGCGCAGGCGGCGGCACAGTTCGATGCCAGACACCTTCGGCAGCATCCAGTCTAAGAGACACAGATCGGGACGCTGTTCGTCGATAATAAGGAGGGCCTCGTCGCCGTCGCGGGCATAGGCCACGCGATAGCCTTCTCGCTCCAGATTGTAGATGAGGAGCGTGGAGAGCGCGTCCTCATCCTCGACCACCAAGACCAATGGCTTCATGGCACCTCGCACGGCCGTGTTTCAGATCTCAGCCTCGAAGCCGCATCGGTTGTTTTTCACTATTAGCGTTCGCGCGGCAGTATCACCCAAGCCTGAGCGCAAGGGTCCCATACCGCAAGGGGCACAGACACGGGCACTTCAGGTTGCAGGTTCGTCGAATGAAATACTGGTAAGACTTGTCAGGTCACCTTTGGGGCGTTCGTCACGCACATAAGTTCCCTGTACAAGGTAATACAGCGTTTCGGCAATATTGGTAGCATGATCGCCCACGCGTTCAATGTTCTTCGCAACAAAAAGCATATGCGTGCACAGGCCGATGGTCCGCGGGTCTTCCATCATATAGGTCAGCAGTTCTCGGAAGAGGCTGTTGTATAATTCGTCGATGTCTTCATCGGCGCGCCAGACCGCCATGGCCCGCTCGGCATCCTGATCCGAGAAGGCATCAAGGACATCTTTCACCTGAAGCAGGGCCCGTCGCCCCATGCCGGCCAGTCCCGCAGTCACCCGCAGGGGTTCATCCCGGTTGATCACCAGGGCCCGCTTGGCAATGTTCTTGGCCAGATCGCCGATCCGCTCCAGATCCGACGCGATCTTGATCGTCGACAGGGCGAAGCGCAGGTCCTGCCCCTGGAGTCGCTGGGTCGTGAGATATTGGACGGAGGCCCGCTCGATGGAGAGCTCAAGGGCATCAATCCGGGCATCGGCCTCGATCACCGACTGGGCAAGGGCGCTGTCCCGTCGCACGATGCTCTCGATAGCCTCGCCGACCTGGCCTTCGCACAATCCACCCATCTGCTGGACCAGTCGGGCCAGGGGCTCCTGATCTTTCTGAAAGCGCCTTTCACTGTTCACGATCGCCTCCCTTGGCGCCCGATTGCCGGGGGCCAGTCGTCAGCGTGCGGCCTGGTTCAGCCAAACCGGCCCTCGATATAGTCGCGCGTGCGCGGATCCTTCGGGTTCGTGAAAATATCAGCCGTGTCGCCAACCTCGGCCAGAATGCCGAGATGGAAATAGGCCGTTCGCTGAGAAACACGCGCCGCCTGCTGCATCGAATGGGTCACGATCACGATGCAGAACTTCTCTTGCAACACACCGATCAGTTCCTCGATCCGGGCCGTCGCGATGGGATCAAGGGCGGATGCGGGCTCGTCCATCAAGATGACTTCCGGATTGATGGCGATGCAACGGGCAATGACGAGCCGCTGCTGCTGCCCTCCTGAAAGCCCCGTGCCGGATTCGCCCAGCCGGTCCTTGACCTCGTCCCAAAGCCCGACCCGTTTCAAACTGCGCTCAACAATGTGTTCAAGCTCATGGCGATCCGCCGCAAGCCCGTGGATGCGAACCCCATAGGCCACATTCTCGAACACGGATTTGGGGAATGGATTGGGCTTTTGGAACACCATGCCGACACGCGCGCGCACGAGAACCGGATCAATAACGCGCTCATTATAAATGTCCGTTCCGTCGAGCAGAATCTGACCCGTGACCCGCGCGCTCGGAATGGTGTCGTTCATTCGGTTCAAGCTGCGCAGGAAGGTGGATTTACCGCACCCGGACGGACCGATCAGCGCCGTGACGTGCCGATCCGGAATATCGAGGGTGATGTCGTGGAGCGCGCGCTTGGCGCCGTAATAGACGTCGACACCGCTGGCGGTCATCTTGGCGTCGGCATTGCCTTGAACCCGTCCGGTCGGTGCCAGCATCTGGGGGGCATGGCTGCTCATGGGCTTGGGTCTCCCAATGCGTGAGCCGCATCACGGCCCTTGGACACGTAAAATTTCTGGACCGGATCGGCGACGACATCGTCGGGACCGACCAGTGGCAGCGACACGGTGAAGGTACTGCCCTCCCCCACGGCACTGTTGATCTCCAGGTTGCCCCGGTGGCGATTGACGATGTGCTTGACAATAGCAAGACCAAGACCTGTTCCGCCACGACGAACGGACTGGCGGGTGTCGACCCTATAGAACCGCTCGGTCAGGCGGGGTATGTGCTCGCGCTCAATGCCAGGTCCATAATCCCGCACACTGACGGTTACGATGGGCTGGCCCTGGCCCGCGTCCCCTTTCAGCTCTTTGCCGTCAGCCATCTGGCTGCGGATGTCCACTTTCCTACCGCTCGCCGCATATTTAAGGGCGTTATGCACGAGGTTCTGAAAGACCTGGATCAATTCGTCCCGGTCTCCAAGCACCCGCAGGCCCGGATGGGCGTCCACATGGATCTCCACGCTGTCCGCCTTCGCCAATGGCGCCATGGCATCGGCCACGTCGCGCAGGACATCGTGAATATCGACCGGCGTCGCCGGCGGAACATGCTCGTTGAGCTCAATGCGGCTCAAGGACAACAGATCATTGATCAGCCGCCCCATGCGGGCCACCTGGTCGCCCATGATCTGGATAAAGCGCTGCTGGGCCTCCGGATCGCTGCGCGCATGGCCCTGCAGCGTGTCAATGAAACCGGCAAGGGACGCAAGCGGCGTGCGCAATTCATGGCTGGCGCTCGCAATGAAGTCGGCCCGTGTCTGCTCCATCCGTTTGAAGGCCGTGAGATCCTGGATCACGATCAGGGTCGACCGGGCTTCAGGCCCATCGGGATCGCCGGGGAAGCGCAGGGGCAGGACATGGGCCTGGAGATGCCGCTCCAATGGCACGGGGATTGTGTATTCCACGATCTGGGCCGGCTCGCCCGAGCGAACCTGCTCAATGGCATCGAGAAGGCTCGGTGTGCGCAGGCTCGACGCAATATGGCGCCCCGGCTCTGCGGTCCGGATGATCGCGCGTGTGGAAGCATTGGCGAACCGGATACGCCCCTGCGGATCGAGCAGGATCGCAGGATCAGGCAGCTTTTCCAGAACCAGGGCCACGCCGTGATGGGTCGCCTGCTGCTGAATGACCAGATGTTGCGACGCCTGGTCCGCCCTTCCGATCGGCATCGCCGCCGCTTCTGACTTTCGCAATCCGATCCATTGGGCGCCAGCCCAACCCACCGCAACGCCCAAACACGCCAGCAGAAGACCGACCACCGCATCAATGCCGCGAATTTCGAACAGGACCAAAAAGACGCCAACGGCACCGACACCCAGGGCGACGATGACGAGGAGAACAAGCCGGCGCGGGACACCACGGTCCAGCATCAGCTTCCCAATAGGTTCCTCTTCCACCGCAGCGATCCTCCCGTGCCGGGCCACAGCCGCCCGGATCGCGCACGACCATAGGCTGGAGGGCGCAGGAAGAACAGGGCCTGCACGTCAGATGATCAAATGCGCCGAAACGTCTTTGTCAGCCGCCTTTTCCCAGCGTATTGCAGACACATCCACAGGTGGCATTGGGTCGCGGATGGCCGCTGGAAAGCACGGACGCATGGCGCCATACTGTCGTTTCATGGTTTTCCGGGGTGCCCCACCACTCCGGACCCCAGCCCTTTCCGCAACCCCTTGCGCCAACGGAGAGCCTGATGGCCACCGACTTCCAGGCGGCAAACCGCCCCGCACCCGCGTTCGACTCGTCCACCCGCCCCCTTGAGGGGGATCCGGCGGCGACCTTTCCGGGACCGCATGGGGCAGCGTTCATCGCCAGCGAAGAGGCCTTGGGGGCCCACAATTACGCCGCCCTGCCGGTCGTGCTGTCCCATGGGGAAGGGGAATGGCTCTATGACACGGAAGGGCGGCGCTATCTCGATATGATGAGTGCCTATTCCGCGGTCAGTTTCGGTCACAGCCACCCCAGACTCGTTGAGGTGCTGACGGAGCAGGCCAAACGGCTCGCCATCGTTTCCCGGGCATTCCATACGGACAAGCTGGGCCCGTTCCTCGCCAAACTGACCGAAGTCGCCGGCCTGCCCCGCGCCTTGCCCATGAATACCGGTGCGGAGGCCGTGGAAACGGCCATCAAGGCGGCCCGGCGATGGGGCTATCGGGTCAAAGGCATCCCTGCTGACTGTGCCGAGATCATCGTGGCAAGCGACAATTTCCACGGCCGGACCACGACCATTGTCAGCTTTTCGACGGATGCGGACTATCGCGAGGATTTCGGCCCCTTTACCCCCGGCTTTCGCGCCGCCCATTTCGGCAATCTCGACTGCTTTGATGCCCTGATCGGTGCACAGACTTGTGCGGTGCTGGTTGAGCCCATGCAGGGCGAAGCGGGCATCCAGATTCCGCCGGCGGGCTGGCTCCAGGGTCTTCGAGACCTGTGCGACCGGAACAATGTGCTCTTGATCCTGGATGAAGTGCAGACGGGCATGGGCCGGACGGGTAAGCCCTTTGCCTATCAACATGAGACGATCCGGCCTGACGGCCTCATCCTTGGCAAAGCGTTGGGCGGTGGCTTGCTGCCCGTGTCCGCCTTCCTGGCCACCGAAGACGTCATGGACGTGTTCACGCCGGGCAGTCACGGTTCGACCTTTGGCGGCAATCCTCTGGCGGCGGCCGTGGGCCTTGAAGCCCTCATGATGCTCGAAGAACTGGACCTTTCAGCCCGCAGCGCCCAGCTCGGCACCCGGCTGAAGGACGCCCTGGCCGCCATGAACAGCCCCCTGATCCGCGAAGTCCGGGGCGCGGGCCTGTGGGTCGGTGTCGATATCGATCCGGAGCGCTGTTGTGCCCGGTGCCTGTGCGAACGCCTGATGGCCCGGGGCGTGCTCAGCAAGGACACCCACGAGACCGTGGTGCGCTTTGCCCCACCATTGACCATCTCCGAAGAGGCGCTTGACTGGGCAATTGAGCAGTTCCGCATTGTGCTTCGGGAGATGGACGACCACCTTGATGGAACCGGCCGGCATGGCTGACGGATCGGCCCATGCCGGCGCGGCGTCTGACGGCGCCCTGCTGGATCGGGACTGAACCGCAGACGAACGCCCGGCACAGAACCGGGGCCGGCCCACTCTGACCGAGGATGTCAGCCGTCAAGGAGCCTGCCCCGACCCATGGCACAATCTGCTTTTTGCCGAATCCCCCCGCCAGCACACTGCCCGCGGGGCCCGTCCCGTTGCGCCCAATGCATCAACACCCCATGGGCCCATGTGCTTTGATCGCACACACGCTCTGGACACTCACATTGCCCGGTTCGAGACCGGCCAGCCCAGACCCGGCGTTGCGCGGGCCCCAAACGCGCTGCTCGATGCCGGCCTGATGGCCGATCTGGCGGCCCGCGGCTTTGAGGCCCGCCTGGCCAGTGATCAGGGTCCGGACAGCCAGGATGCCGGCGAAATTGCGCGGGCCCACGGAGCACTGGTCACCGCCTTGAGGGCCAGCCTGGCGGGCGGGGCCCGCGTTCTGACCCTGGGCGGCGATCACAGCATCGCCTTTTCCACCATCGAGGCCAGCTTGCGCATCCATCCGGAGGCCCGCATCATCTATATTGATGCGCATGCGGATGTGAACACGCCGGATAGCTCTCCGACAGGCAACACCCATGGCATGCCCATCGCTGCCCATCTGGGACTCATCCGGCCCGGAACGGTACCCGGGTCAGAAGGCCTTGGGGCAAGGCTGCGCGCCAACCGGATCGCCTATGTCGGACTTCGGGATGTGGACGCGCCCGAACAGGCCATACTGCCCGAACAGGCCATACTGGATGAGAACGAGATATTTCATCTGACGACAGATGAGGTGCGAATGATGGGTGCGGGCCAGGCGATTCAGACCGCCCTGGCCCGGATCGACCCGGACCAATCGACCCGGACCAATCGACCCGGACCACCGGCACCCCCTCCATGTGAGCTTTGA
>CAYUYV010000017.1:20343-48362 GCA_964449455.1 uncultured Alphaproteobacteria bacterium
ATCGACCCGGACCAATCGACCCGGACCACCGGCACCCCCTCCATGTGAGCTTTGACATTGACGTCACGGATCCCCGCTTCGCTCCGGCAACGGGCGTGCCTGTGCCCAATGGCTTGACCCTCGACCATCTCGCCGCCATGGCCACGGCTTTGCGGACAACGGGCCGCGTATTGGCCACCGACATTGTGGAAATCAATCCCTCCCTCGGCGCGGACCCGAACACTGCGACTCCCGGCGAGAGGATGGGCCCGGCACGGCGCACCACAGAAGCCGCCCTGCATTTCCTGCGCTATCTGTTGGCCACGACCGGCGCGTCAGCCTGACCGGGGTATCGTGCTTCACAATCTGTCCGCGTGCAAAAACGAAAAAACCCTGGCCCAATGAACGGTCTTACACTCAAAACGATTATTTGCCGTTGATGACTGCAACAATCGAGGGTGACAAAAAGGTAACGGTCCTATATCCTGCCCGAAGACGTGGACGGCAACGCACCACAGGAGGACCGTGTGGACCGCAATGCTCCTGTCCAAGTCATGGTGATCGAAGACAATCCGGGTGATGCTCGGCTGATCTCCGAGAGCTTTGACCGCATCAGACAGGCAACCAACATCGAAGTGATGAATGACGGCGATCGAGCCCTTGAACGGATCCGGCAACGGTATGCGAATGAGCGGCCTGTGGATCTCGTGCTGCTGGATCTCAATCTGCCGGGCCGCACGGGCCGTGAAGTGCTGAGCGAGATCAAGACCGATAAGGATCTGCGACGCACACCAATCATCATTCTCAGCTCTTCGACGTCGAAAGGCGATATCGAAGACTGCTATCAACGCCACGCCAATGCCTACATCACAAAGCCGGATGATTTTGAGGCGTTTGTGCACCTTGCCGAAGCCATTGGCGCCTTCTGGACCGATACAGTCACCATGCCAACGGCACGTCAGCTTGTCTTTCCTCCAGATCGAAACCTGTCCTGATTGGTAGGGTGACAATGAAGCGCGTGCCAACGCGTTTCGGGACGGCCCGAATGATCCCGCCATGGCGGGTCACGATCCGCCGGCAGATGGCAAGCCCAAGACCATCCCCGGGATATTCATCGCGGGTGTGCAGACGCTGAAACAGATCGAAGATCCGCTCAGCGAATTCGGCCCGCAGCCCAATGCCCTGATCCTCAATGAGAATATCCACGTGATCACGCCGCACCCGGCTTGCGATGTGAAGCCGCGGTGTCATCCCCGACGGAACGAATGTCAGGGCGTTGTTGATCAGATGGGTGAACATCAGGGTTATCTGCGCGCGATCCGCCTGTAGGATTGGGAGCGTATCCACGGTCACGGCAGCGCCGCTCTCATCAATGCGAGCTTTCAAGCCCTCCAGCGCCTGGTCAACGAGCGGCCCAAGCGGCGTCAACTCAAAGGGCGCACCATGGCTTGTCACCTGCAGGTACGCGCCGAGCCCTTCCACGAGGTGGTCCATGCGCCGCGCCCCGTCCACGGCAAAGCCAAGGAAGTCGCGGGCCTGCTGGTCCAGCTGTGCCCCGTAGCGCTGCTGAAGCAAGCGGCAATAGCTGACCACCATACGCAAGGGTTCACGCAAGTCGTGGGAGGCCAGATAGGCAAAGCGCTCCAGCTCCCGGCTGGTCTGTACAAGGAGTGTCGTCTCCTTCTGTAACATATGCCGTGCACGCACCAGATGTTCCCGTGTCCCCAGACGCTCCCAAAGCTCGGCGACCCGGCAGGCGCATTCAACGTCGACCTCGCGCCAGCCGCGCGCGCCAGCCCCGATGGCCCGGCGCCGATCCACGCCCCGAAACCATAACAGGGTGGACACAGATGGCACCACGGGGACCGCAATGACATCCAGACCCGGGCCATGAGCGTGATCGGATGGCAGGGTCTCCATGACCGGACCTTTGGCCAAGGCCTCTTCCCAATCCTGTACCAGGTTGCGCAATTCAATTGCATCGGGACATGCACCCAAACCGGTAACGTCGTCCCATTCGACGAGGGCGCAGCCCACGGAATCCAACATGTTCAAAAGATCGCGGCCATGGCGGTGGATGGCTTCGCTTCCCACCCGTCCGGCCTGCAAACCCGACAGCAATGACGCCAGAACAGCCCGCGCGGCACGGTCCTGCTCCAGAATATCCCTGTGCTGAAGAGCAACAAGCTGCAGGGACGACATGCCAGCCAGCGTTTCCAGCATATTGAGCAAGGGCTGAGCATGGGGACGCCCGGTCTCGAACAGACAGACAAGAACGCCAATCAGCCGATCCTGATGGGTCAAGGCCGCCAGAACGACCCCTTCCGTTCCCATGGTCTCAAAGCGCGCCAGGACGGTCTCACCAGTTGGATCGAGGCCCTTCAGGCCGCACAGCGCCACAACGCGTTGATATCTCACGCAGGTGAGCAGCTCCTCCGGCCAGAGCGGGTCGACTGCGGAGGTTCCAGGCACCGGGCCACAGGTACCCCTCATGCTTTCAGCAATCAGACTGGTCGCCGCGTCTTCCTTGCAGACATGGAATTCGACCCGGAATGCGCCGGTGACGGATCGTGCAATGTCAGCCGTGATGGTCGCCAAATCCCCGATCGTCGCCACGCCTGTGAAGCGACTGAGCGCAAGCCGGACGGCACGGATCTCGCTGCCCTCATCATCCTCGGGCCGCTGCTGGAATCGGGTTCGAGATCGCGGTGATGGTGCGACATCGATAACATCGGCATGGGGCATGGCAGACCTCACACAATGCGCAGAAATGACGGCTCATATACGCAAGGCAGCCCTGATAAAGGCGTGTCAGGTGCCGTCAGGAGGCGGCTCATCGACGGGACAGATGAACTGTTCGATGGCCGTGAGGAGGGACTCTGGCGTGACGGGCTTGGGCAGATAGCCGTCAAAGCCTTCACTGAGGAAGCGTTCTTCGTCGCCCGCAACACCAAAGGCAGTGACAGCCAGGATGGGCGTGGCGCCGTTCAGCGTCGATTGGGCACGGATGCGCCGGGCCGTCTCGATGCCGTCAATGCCCGGGAGTTGGATATCCATCAGGATCAGGGCATAGGCTTTTTTACGCACTCGCTTGAGGGCAGACCAGCCATCTTCGGAGAAGTCATACGGATAATCCGTATTACGAAGAATGGCATCGAAGACATGCCGATTGATGGCGGTGTCCTCTACGATCAGGATGCGGTAAATCCGGTCCATGAGCCCGCGGGACATCATCCCGCAGGACTGCAATGTCCGTCTTGTGGCCTCGCGCCGCTCGGTTTCCCGGGGATCGGGCGCAATGGTGACCGGGACGGAAAACCATAGATGAGCCCCGCTCTCGGTCTCCGCGCCAAGACAGAGCTCGCCGCCCATGGCATGGACCAGGGCCTTTGACAGGGCGAGACCGAGTCCAAGGCCGGACCGGCCGGACGACGAAATGTCGGAACCGGCCCGCTCAAAGCATTCCGTCAGCCGCGTCCAAAGCCCGGGGGACAGACCTTCGCCCGTATCAAGAACATCGAAGCGCACCGAGGCGTCAGACCCGGCACCAGCCAAGGATGCGCGGACCTCGATCCATCCGGCATCTGTGAATTTGATGGCATTGTCGATGAGGTGATCCAAAACCTGCCCCAGACGACCGGGATCGGCGATAAGCCCAGGCCAGCGTGAAGGATCACCGCTGAAACGCAGTTCAAGCCCCTTGGCCTCGGCCCGGGCAGAAGCCTTCGTCAGGACCTGTGACATCAGGGCCCCAGCCTTAAATGTCTCCTTGGCCAGTGTCGCTTCGCCGGATTCAAAGGCCAGGAGATCCAGGATATCCATCAGCATGGAAAGGATTTTTTCGCCTGACTGGCGAATATCCGCCACCGCATCTTTTTGATGGCCGGCATTGGCTTCCTGTTCCAGCGCCGAAGCCAGACCGATGATGCCATTGAGAGGAGTGCGGAATTCATGGCTGATCAGGCTGAGAAATTCAGACTTGACCCGGCTCGCCCGCTCCGCATCCCGCTGGGCCGCTTCCTTCTCGGCCAGGGCCTGGGCAAGGCTCGTCTTCGCGGAATGGCGCTCCCGGCCAAAGGTCAGGGCCCGCCATAGTCCAACGGCCGACATGTCGTCCTTGTTCAGAAAATCCTGGGCCCCAATTCGCACCGCCTCAAGGCCGCGCCCTGGGCCATCATCGCCCGTCAGCACGACCACGGGCACATCCGGGAAATCATGGATGAGGCGTGCGCAGGTCTCGACGCCGCTGCTGTCGGCAAGGCCAAGATCAAGGATCACCGTGTCAACCGGCTGTCCCTCCAGAATGGCATAAGCTTGTTTCAGGGAAGACGCCTGAATAAGCCGCTCGGGGCGGGTATGGGGATCGGGCCAATCCGCCCCTTTGATCAACGCCTCCAGCAGGCGGAAATCGCTCACGTCATCTTCAATGTGAAGCACAATCTCAGGCCCGGGAACCGGGGCGAACCGATGGGGATCTGGCCTGTGCATCGGAAGATTCATAGTGTGGGGACACTCTATCGCATGGCAGGATGTCAGGATTGTCCAGAAGCGGACAAAAGCAGGATATGGCAGGGCTGGCCGTCGCAGATTGTGTCGCCGACCCGTTCCATCTGGACATCGCGCCGGCGTCGATCCTTGCTGCGTTCGCGCAAATGGCGGAGCAGGTCGGCGCCGGCGATGGTCTCGAATGAAGTGCCGAGGAAACGGCAGGCCGCGTCATTGATCAACACGACGCGTCCGGCCTCGGTCACGCAGACCATGGGTTCAACGGCATCCGCGATCGCCTCATGGCAGCCATTGCCGTCTTCGAAACGGCGAACGATCTCGCGCAGGCGCATAGCCGTGATCCAATGGCGGCGCACGGAATGAAGGGCTGTGCGCAGCAGCGAAGGCGCATCGAGCGCGTCCTTGGTCATGAAGTCTTCCGCACCCCAATGGATGCATTCAGGACCAAGCGCGGTTTCGTTGCGCCCCGTCAAAACAACGATGGGCGTGTCGCTTCTCTCGCGAAGGCGTGCAATGGACTCGCGATAGGACTGGGAGTCGGGCAAACCAAGATCAAGAAACACAAGGTCAAGATCTGCCTGTTCAATCCGTCGCAGGGCATCTGCCAGACTTGTCACGACGTCAAAATGGAAGGGCTCTTCGAGCTGCCCTTGCAACATGGACTGGACGAGCTTCGCATCCTGCGGATCGTCTTCCACGAGCAAAATCCGCTTCAAGCGGGGGCCGTCAGACACCATGTCCGCGGCTGCGGGTTCCATAAGCACGCCTCTTTCTCCCTTCGGACCGGATCTTTCTGGACCCATGCCCACTATTCATCTCGGCAGACCACCCTGGGGCCCTAAAATGGGGCGGTGCCTACACACGCCACAACCAGAGACCGTCGCAATTGGGCATGAACCAGCATTGTGCTTTGCGCTCAAAACACTCTTTTTGTCGCAGCCTGGCGACAACCGACCGACGGGAACTCGGATCTATTGCGCGTGGTCCGGCTGCCGAATTGCCTTTATGGGGAGGCTCAAGAAGGCGATGCCTTACACCCAGCCATTGCATGCCACCACGGCGATGTCCTCAAACGACTCTCAACAACTCGCTTCTGAACATTTGTTAATCGTATTCTAATGATGAGATATGTCCATCACCATATGCCGCAGGATCGAAGTAATTCACAACTTTAATTTCTTCTGGATAACATGTTTAGGGATCAAAAATTGATCCCAAAAGGTCCAAGAATCACATCGCCCCGAATAAACAGTCCGGGTGTGACCTCAAAGTCTCGTTCTTCCAATAAGGAAATTTCCGGAGCGACTTCCATATACAACCAGTTGCCCAGCACCCGTCGCCGATAGTTCAGCCGAAACGTAACCCGTGTGATTTCATCTTCTGGCTGGGTCCGCGCCCTTAACGCCAGCTGATAGCGAAGGCGCTGCTCACCACCAAAATCTTGGGCGAGATCCATATCGAGCCCGTAAAAGAATCCGTCTTCTTCCTCGGACCAATCCGCCCGCGGTGTCACACGCAAAAACAGGCGATCCGAGAGTCGGCGGTCGAAATCAACGAAGCTGGTAACCGCCGCCCCCTCATCCGTAAACCAGCGAGCCTGAAGAAGAACCCGCATCAGGCCCAAAGGGCCGATATCAAAGGTCTGCCGGTAGCGCGGACCGACAAAGGCAATGGGTCCGCCATCCCGGAACCGGCCGCCGGCCTGGATGCTCACATTCAATCGATCTGTTGCGGCGAGGAAGCCTTGGAGGGCGAGGACGCCATCTTCCCGTTCGTCATCGGGCTCTAGCAGGGACTTGATATCCGACTGCTGGGGATTGTCCTCTTCACCCAAAGCCCGGTCGAAATCACCGGACAGCAACAGCACCAGCCGGTTATCCGTATTGGGAAAGACGAAACGGCCCCTCAGATTGAAGTCGACATCGATACCCGTTCCCGAGCGATAGAACGAGTCCGCGCGCACTCGCAGACGACTGACTTGAAGTTCCTCCTCGAAGCGTTCCGGATCGGAGAAGAAGCTGTCATTGCGCATGGTCTGCGACATGATCTTCTCAAAATCCGTCTGGGACCCGGCGACGATGACCTGCTCCATATCGTCGCCAACCTTGAATTTCGGATCCTTGGCTTTGGTGAAAGACACATCCGGGAAAACCTGGGGCTCGTCCTCTGGGCTGTAGGGGAACGGCAACCCGCCATCGGCCACGGCCTGGTCGGTTTCGCTCTGGTCATTGCGGATGTCGTCGGAGGTCACGCCGCCGTTAGCCAGGGTTCCGGCAGGGGGATCCTCTGCGCTTGACGCATCCTGCGCCCATGCGGTTGCACACATGGTGTCTACGACCAGGGCATAAAGAAGAAGGCTGAGAAGAGCGATCAGTGCCGGCCGCTCCATCAAGGGAAGCGTTTCCGGAAAGCCCGCTCTGAGAAGTCGACACATATTCGCCTGAAGCTGATGTCGCGAAACTGCTTTCTGAGTGTCGCGCAAAGCCCCGTGAGCGGCAACGGACTCAACATCACAAGTTACCCATATGCCTTCGCTCTTTGGTCGATCTGCTGCGGCATCTTCCTATTCCGGCTGGCGAGTCTGGCAGCCAATCAGGCCGTAAACGGGAATGACGAAAGACCAACCGCTGCTGTCCTGAAGACGCAGGCGGCCGCGCGGCACTTCGGCGCCCTCCAACACCCGAGGCGTCTGCTCGATCTGGACATCAACTTCTATGGTGTAGTTCCCATAAGAAAAGGTCTGTTTGGACCGGATGCCGGCGAAGTCCTGCCCGCTGGCCGCATTGCGCGTCAGCTCCACCAATGTGCCGTCCAAAACCATCCGCGCGGGGCCATTCCGGCTGCGACTGAAGAAGACGGGCTTGGAATCCACCTGACGGCGAAACAGGACCATGGCACACATGCCCACCTCCAGGGGCTGGGGTGGCAATGCGCCGACTCGGGAGGCGAGATCCGCACCGTCCTGTATGGGCGGCGGCGCAGGCACAGGATCTCCAGACCGCCCGCCGACACGCCGACGCCGATCCCGCCCGTCTTCCGGCGGCGCCGTGTTGGCGGGCACCGGCGCCATCTCCACCGGTTGTGCCACAGACGGACCTGCGGTGGGATTCGGCTCCAAGGTTGAAACACCCACCGGAGCACTTGGGGCGGGTTGAGCCACGGGGGCGGACGGTAAAACGGGATCAGCTTGCCGGCGGAGCGGCTCAGTCAAAGGGCGGGCACGCTGCGGCGCTTGGGGCGGCACTTGGGGCGGCACTGGGGGCGACACTGGGGGCGCCGTTGGGAGACTACCGGGCGGCGGCGGCGGCGCGGTTGGATCGGTCAGAAGCGCCTGAAGAAGGGCGGCCTCTCCCGAACGGCCCGTCGGGTCTGCTCCCGACGTCGCCACGGACTTGTCCGAACTGCCACCACAGGCGGCGAGCCCGGCAGCCAAGGCAACCGTGAGACAGAGCATCAGCCGGCGCATGCAAAGGCGCTCCGGCCCATCGAACGCCGCCAGGGCGCGTTTACCTGAGGCCCGTGTTTGGGCCCCATCGTCCATCCTGAACAAACTCATGACCCGAGACCTTACGCTCAAAGCCCATGGCCTCCATGGTGTCCTTGAGGTCCTTGTTCTGTGTTTCAACGGCGAGCTTTGCCACATATGTGCCGTCCGGGGACAGCCGCACCGCCATATCCACATTTCCAGATCCATCCTGGCCCTTTAACGGCAAGACCAGGGCCGATCCATCGCAGCTCACAGAGCCGGTCAAATCCGGCGCGGCCACGGGCTTGCGGCGGATGAGGATACGGGGGCGCGCCTCCAGGATGCCATCAGCCTCCAGGCATCCGGCGGGCCCGAAAGAGACCTTGGCAAGGCGGGCCTCAACCGGTCCCTCCATGGGCGTCCAGGTGTCGAAACGGGCCAGTTCGCCTTGAATCACGGTCCGCTCAAGGGTGATCTGACCCGACAGGGACCGGCGCACACGCCCGGCCCCTTCAAGCGCCCCGCCCCGCGCCCGCCAGGTGACATCGACCGTTCCGCCGAGGAGCGATCCAGGCGCAAGCGCCACATCAACGGTGCCAAGATCGCGACCACCAAGCCTTGCCTCCACAATACGCCCGCCCCAGATCGTACCCGTCGCCTCAGCATACTGAAGACTGGCGCCAGCCTTCGAGGCCAGAGGCAATAGGGCGCCCAGGGGGGCAGATGCTGCAAGAAATCCGGCAAGGGCGATCAGGAACACGAGAATGAACAGGAAGAGTCTCACTGCACCGGTCCTTCCGAAAACAAAAGCTGGGCCCGCACAACGGCCGGCGCCTCCTTGGCATCGCTCCCACGGTCCGTTGGCTTGCTGATCGTCGCCCTGCGGACAGTGATCCCGAAATCACTGGACAAGACGCCGATCCAGCGATGCAGTTCCGGCATGGCGACTTCATTGATCCAGACATTGAGCCCCTCGGACTGAGGCTCAAGCCGCGTGATGGTGATCTGGGCCTTATGGGCGGACACGGTGATGGTCTGGCGCATGGTGGCCCCGTTCGGGCGGGCCGGACGCGTCTCGGCCTCTTCACGCAAACTCGCCACCTGGGCCGCGCCCCGGGCCACGTCCCGGTACAGAGCTTCAGCACTGCGCACACGGCGTTCCGCCGTCTCACGATAGCTTGTCAAAGGCACATAGGCGAACTGATAGGCCACAAAGACCACCATTACGCCGCCCATGGCGATGATCAAAATGCGCTCCCGCGCGGTGCGCTGCGTCCACCAGGTCATGGGGTCCCCTCGCTCATGGCCGCGTGTCGCATCGTCCTCATGGGACGAGCCCGATCGTCACTTCACCGACGATCCGGCCACCCTGCTGGCGCGATCCGCCCTCGGAGAACCGGCCGCCGGTCTTCGCCACAGCCGCCTTCAAGCGCTCCAGATCGCCATAATCCCGATAGGCAACGCTCGCCCCTAATTCTCCGCGCTCGGCGTAATAGCGCAGATCCCGGACTTCGACCGCGGGCACCGTCTTGAGGCCCGTGAAAAACACATTGGTCAAGGCCAGGAAGGGATCGGCCGTGCCGGAGCCCAGGGCCTTCAGCCGACTGTTCATCTGGGCCCGGGGATTGACCACCCGGCGCACATCGGGAAAGGCCTGCCGGAACACCTCTTCGGTCTGCCGGTGTAACGTTTCCGCCCGAGACCCAAGGCGCGCTGCCTCGGAAACCTCGATCCCGATCAGCACAAGGGCAATGCAGGCCGCGAGCGCACCGGCCCGAACCCACTGGGCTGGCTGGAAGGTCCAACGGCCGCGCAGCACGTAAGGGCCCTGGAGAAGCGACAAGGGCGCACGCGCCGGACCGGCACAGCGCGCCAGAAAAGCACTGTCATCAAGGGGGGCATGAGCCTCAAGCGGTCGGCCCCCGCCTGCCGGCCCCACAAGCGCTGCCGGATCCTCCGCCATCACATGGAGTGGCGCGGTGGGGGCGAGCCCCGTTAAAAGACCCGGCAGGATGATGGGCCGGATCTCAGGCTCAAGGGCCGTGGCGGCGATACCGGCTGGCGATCCCTCACCGGTCTTGGGATCCCCGAGTATAACGAGCACACGCCCGTCCCGCTCCACCAGGCAGACGCCATCGCCACGGCCCGGAAAGGCCAGCGTTTCCGGCTGCAGATCGACAGACCGCCCCGTAAAGGGAGCAAGGGCCGCGCGCCACTGGGCCATGCGCTGGTGATCTGCGATCGCGATCAGCCGCTCGCCCGCCTCATCGGCAGGGCCCAGGGCCACATGGACGTCTTCCGGATCGACACCCAGATCGTCTTCGATGACGAAGGGAGCCGCGGTCCGGGCTTCAGCCTCGCGGCGGGAGGGCACGAGCACGCGGCGCAGAACGACATCCGTTCCCGGGACAAGGGCAAGGACCCGTTCGACCTGGGAAAAACGGCTCGCAAGGCCGTCCAGGTCTGCCGGCCCTTCAAGACACCCCGTATCAGCGACCGCGCCCCCTTCCACCAGGGCCCAAGGCACAGCACCGAGGCCAGCGAACAACCGCTCACTGTCCTCACCACTTGGCGCCACACCACTAGGCGCCGCACCACTTGGCGCAACCGGGCCGGCCGCGGTGCTTTCCAGCATCAAGACGAGAATTTGCGTCACAGGGCCTCTCCAGCACGCCGCGCCACCACGGCGAAACTGCTCGCATTGATCCGGCGCAGGATTGAATGAAGCTGCGCCTCCATGCCGCCAATCACCACCAGGACCTTAAGGTCAAAGACATCCGTCTTCAAGGAAACCAGCTCCTTCGATGCATCCGGAAAAGCAGGCCCACCAACGGCTTCCACCTCCACGAAGAACTCATCAAGTGAGGCATACCCATCCGGCGAGCGCCGGCGGATCACCTCGCGGGCCTCATCGACCGAGAGTTCAGGCCCCGCGAGCATGGTCAAAAGGGGCGCATCGGCCTCCCGCAGCGTGTTCACATTGATTTGGCTCACAGCGGTGCCCTCATGGGCGCACACGAATGGCGCAATCCGCAAAAAGACCAGCGCAGTGTAACCGCGCATCGCCCGCAGCTCGGTCACATCGGCCACAAGGCCATTCGCCGTTCTGTAGGGCGGCTCGAGACCAAGATAGTGATAATCCTCCGCCCCTTGCGGCAGGGCACGCGCATCCGTGTCGATCCAGTCTGCCAGCACATTCGAAAGAGCCGTCTGCTCGTCGCTATTGAAGTCGAGGGCCGCAAGAAGACGACGATAAAGATCAACGGACGGGGCATTGACCTGCAGCTCCTCGCCGATCCGCCCCTCGACGAGGCTGTTCACATTGAGGCAGTTGCCGCCATCGCTGATCTCCGCCTGCATGAGGCCATCATCAAGGGGAAAGACAGCGGGCCCCTGGGCCCAGCGTTCGTTGAGGGTGTTGCGTCCGGGCCGGGCCTGGGCACCCAGGTCAAGCAGGCTCACCGCCAGGTCCTCTGCACCAAGAGCAAAAGCCTGGGCCCGGGCCATGTCTTCCCGGTTGCCTGCCAGCTTGATCCCATAGCTGATGTCGTCCATGACCGCGACGGCAAATACGGACAGCACACTGACGAGAAGGAGGACCGTGACGAGAACGCTGCCCCGCTGGGCCGTTCTCGATTTCGCCATTCCAGGGATCTGGATAAAGACGCCAAGCCCGTCATCGCGTGCCCGGCCGCCTTTGCGCTCCCACCCGCTCATGACACCGGCTCCGAGGTGCGAAAGACGAGACGGAGCGGGCCCACACCGGCGACATTCATGTCAAGGGCCACGAGGGTTGGCAAAGGACCGTTACCGCCACTCCCGCTGAACCATTGATCTGCCCACGCCCCATTATGGTAAAAGGACAGGGCAAAGCCTGTAATGCCCGACAGGACCACCCGTTCGCCGGCTGGCGTCTCCTCCGCAGGATCAAGCCGGTCATAGGCCTTGCGCACAAGCTGGCTGCCGTCGAAATGATACTCCACGGACTGCAGGCTTGAGCGCGCTTCGGCAAAATCCGGATTAATCCACCCGACCCGCACCAGCCGCAGCACGGGTTCATCCTTGCCGAAATCACCACCGGTAAAGCCCATACGGTCCCGGCTGCCACGCCCCAGACGCATGGGCCGGTTCACGAGATTCAGAAAGTCCGACTTCAATAGGGTGTGGGCGAGGGCCAGATCATCGTAGCGGGAGCGCCGTGTCTCCAAAACCTCCTTGGAGCGCAGCCCAGAGGACAGGACAGCCGCCCCCGCACCGGCGATCAGTGAAAAGACGAACAGCGCGACCAGCATTTCAAGCAGCGTGAAGCCGCCGGCCGGGTGACGCGCCGCGGAGCCCATTACCGCACCCTCCGGAAGCCGCTCAGGGCCGCCATTTCAGTCCGGGTCCCGGCTTCGGCCGGACGCACGAAAATGTCGATGCGCCACAGGGTCTGATTGTCTGTCGCCCGGACCCTGCGGGTCCAGACCCAGTTGCGGCCGGCAAGTGCCATCTCGCCGCGCAGACTTCCGGCCCTTGGCGGCTCCAGGGTACCAAGGGCCTCCGCGAGCACATTGTCGGCAACGATCTGTGCGAGGAGCTTGTCCTCAATGGCGCCCACGGTGCGGACGTTTTCCGTCTGCAAAGACAGATGGGCGAGCACGGCAAGGCTGAATACGCTCAGCGCCACAAGCACTTCGACAAGGGTGAAGCCTTCAGCGCGCGCCATTGGCGCCATCCTCGATCTCAACCATGCCATCACCGTCGCTGCGCAGGATCAGGCTGCTGCCCGCCCGCTCAAAGCGCAGCCAGAATGGCGTGCCGATGCCAATGGGATCAAAGCGGATCTGGGGCACAATGCGGGGCTCCTTGCGGTCCGATTGATCACGCTGATCACTGACGGGCTTTCGAATGGCCGCCCCCTGCCCCACCGTTACCTGTGTCTCCTCGTCCCATTGGCCGGAGGCATCCTCGCCGCGCAATGGCTCCCAGGTGCCACGGCGCAGGCGATAGGCCTGGTACCCTTCAGGCTCAATCCGGATGCCGATCATACGGCCCGTCAGGACGCTGTCCCGGGCAATGCGCTGAAGGCCTGAGGAGAACCGGCGCGCCTCCTCATCAAGAGTCGGGCCGCCCGTGGGCAGGACCATGACCACGGCGCCTGCCGCGACACCGATGATCACGATCACCGTCATCAGTTCGACAAGCGAAAAGCCGGCCCGGGCGCTCACGGGATCAATTGGTCCAGTTGCCAATATCCGCATCAAGACCTTCCCCACCCAGACGACCATCGGCGCCCGTGGAGAAGATGTCATAGGTGCCATGTTCTCCGGGGTAGATGTATTGGTAGGGATTACCCCAGGGATCCGTGGGCAGGCCCTTGATATAGCCGCCTTCCCGGTAGCGCTCCGGCCGGTTGAGGCCGGCCGGCTGGCTGACCAAGGCATCAAGGCCCTGGTCCACTGTGGGGAACGTGTTCATGTCGAGCTTGTAGAGCTCGATCGCCTGGTCAAGCCGGCTGACATCCGACTGGGCCTTGGCAACCATGGCCTTTTCCTGGTTCGGCAGCACATTGAGCGCCACGAAAGTGGACAACAGGGCCAGGATCACGATGACAACCATCAGTTCGACAAGGGAAAAACCCTCTGTCCCGCGACGGGCCGTGCGGCCATTTGTGCGATGGTCCGCGCGAGTTGGATTCGCCATGGCACCTCTCCTTCTTCTTCCACGGGGCCAGATCGGCCCCTCCCCTGCCGGCCCTAGATGAGCGCAGCGGTGTTGAATTGCAGAATGGGCAGCAGGATCGCCATCACAATGGCCCCAACCACAATGCCCATGATGATGATAATCAGCGGTTCCAGGAGACTGAGCGCCGCTCCCGTGAGAGCATCAAACTCGGCCTCCAGATAGTCCGCAGACTTCGTTAGCATGTCGTCGAGCCGTCCGCTCTTTTCACCCATCGCCGCCATATATACCACAAGAGGCGGGAAGGCCTTGGTCTTGCGCAAGGCCAGGGACAGGGAGGCGCCCTCGCGCACCTGGTTCGCGGCTTCCGCGATGGCCTCCTGCAGAACGGCATTGCGCACCGTGTTCCGCGCCGCACTCAGCCCCTCCAGCACCGGCGTGCCGCTCGATACGAGCGCTGCCAGGGTACGGGCCAGACGCGCCGCGTTAAGCTCACGCATCAGCTTGCCGATCACAGGCAGGGCAAGCAGCGCCTTGTCGACCCGGCGCCGGAAGCCCGCATGGGCCATGCCCCGGGCGAAGGCCAATCCGCCGAGCACAAGGGCGATGAGCACAAAGGGCCCGAAATCCCGAATGCCGTCGGAGATCGCGATCATCACCTTGGTCAGGGTCGGCAATTCGCGCCCCATACTGTCGAACTGGGCCACGATCTTCGGCACGACAAAGGCCATCAGCATGATGACGACCCCAATGGCCACAATAGCCAGCATGATGGGATAAACGAGGGCTGCGGTGACCTTCCCGCGCATCTTTTCGCCATTCTCCAGGTGATCGGCCAGCCGTTCCAGGACCGGCCCGAGCGTGCCCGAACTTTCGCCAGCCGCGACCATGGAGCGATAAAGCGGGCTGAACACCGTGCCCTGGGCCGCCATGGCCTGGGACAGGCGCTGGCCCTCGGTCACGCCGGCGCGCACGGCAAAGAGAATTGAGCGCACCCGCGGCTTGTCCGCCTGGAGCGCAATGGCTTGCAGGGCTTCCTCGACTGGAGCGGCCGCATTGATCAAGGTTGCGAATTGCCGAGTGACCATGGCGAGATCACGCGCCGCGAGCCCACCGCCGAGGCTGGGCAGCTTCAGGGATCCGGTGCTCGCGGCCGATGGTTTGTGCTCGGAACTTTCCGTCAGACGCAGGGGAACGAGCTTGCGCGAGCGCAGATCCTTGCGGGCCATGCGCAGACTGTCCGCATTGATGATGCCCTTGCGCATACGCCCCGACGCGTCGAGCGCCTCATAGTCATAGGCCGCCATCGCCGTCCCCATCATGGCGGCAGACATGGAGCACTTCGGTCAGGCTTGTGGTCCCGGCCCGCACATGGCGCAAGCCGGCCTGGAGCAGGGTGTCGGCCTCCCGGAAGGCCACGCTGGCCATATCGGCCTCGCGCCCGTCATCATGGATCAGACGGCGCAGCGCTTCGTCCACCACAACGAGCTCGTACAGGCCAAGGCGCCCCTTATAGCCCGTGTTCTTGCACGCCTCGCAGCCGCCCGGACCGTACAGGGTCTCGGGCATGTCGCCCTCCGCCTCAAGACCGACCTGGCGCAGCAGATCACGCTCACCGGCCGAAGGCTCGTGGGGCACGCGGCATTCCGGGCACAGACGGCGCACAAGCCGCTGGGCCAGGATCGCCTTGACCGTGGAAGCAAGGAGGAAGGCCTCCACCCCCATGTCCCGCAACCGGGTGATGGCACTGACCGCATCATTGGTGTGGATCGTGGAGAGCACGAGGTGACCGGTCAGGCTGGCCTGGACAGCAATCTGCGCGGTTTCCACATCGCGGATCTCACCGACCATGACCACATCCGGGTCCTGACGGAGGATGGCCCGCAGGCCCGCCGCGAAGGTCATGCCCACCTTGGCATTGACCTGGGTCTGGCCAACGCCCTCAAGGGCATATTCCACCGGATCTTCCACGGTCAAAATATTGCGGGTCTGATCATTAAGGACGCCGAGGCCGGCATAAAGCGTGGTGGTCTTACCCGAGCCCGTGGGCCCCGTGACCAGGATAATGCCATTGGGCTCCGACAGGGCCTTGCGGAACCGGTTCAGGGTTGTCGCGCCCATGCCAAGGGCATTGAGATCAAAATGGGCCTGGTCCTTGTCCAACAGACGCATCACGACCCGCTCGCCATGGCGCGCCGGCAGGGTTGAGACGCGGATATCGAGGCTCTTGCCGCCCAGGGCCAGGGAGACGCGGCCATCCTGGGGCACCCGTTTTTCGGCGATGTCCAGCCGGGCCATGACCTTGATACGGCTGACGAGCGATGGCGTCACCCGGGAGGACAGGGACAGCACTTCCTGGAGCACGCCATCAATCCGCAAACGGACGGAGAGGCGCGTCTCGAAGGGCTCCACATGGATGTCCGAAGCGCGATATTTGGCGGCCTGGGCGATCATGCCGTTGATCAGGCGGATGATGGGGGCGTCATCATCCGTATCGAGAAGGTCGGCCGTTTTGGGCATCTCTTCTATGAGACTGGAGAGGTCATCACCACCCTCCATGTCTTCTCCGAGGCCCTCGGCGCCAAAGCCGTCCACGGCATAAAGCTCCGAAAGCACCCGATCGAACTCCCGCTCGCTGAGTTCCTCGATCTCGATGGGCCGGCCCAGAACGCGGCGCGCCTCAATGAGGGCAAGGGGCCGATAGCCCGGGCGCACGGCAACACGAACAGCCTCTGGCGCAATGGTTTCAGCAGTGGGACCCACAGCCCCATCAAGGGCCACGAGGCCCTGCTCGCGGGCAAAACCGTAAGTGAAGACAGGATCTGCTTGCCGTTCCATGGTCTTTCCCGACGTCCTTCTCCAGCCCAGCTTGCCCCAGCCATGCGCGGCCTCGTGGCCCTTCAGATCACGCCAAGCACAACGCTGCTCAAGGGATCGCGCCCTGCGGTCAGGGTCAGGGCCTTGGCGGCTCGGCGTTGAGCACGTCCCGCATCAGATCATCCAGGCGGGACTCATCGCCAGACCGGCGCTGCTGCATCTCCTGGCCGCGGACGTAATTGTATTTCTGCGCCGACACGCTCGACAGATCTGCGGCTGTACGCACAATCTGGGGGCGGAGGAAGACCATCAGATTGGTGCGGATATTGCTGCGTTGTTTGCTGCGGAACAGTTTGCCAAGACCGGGGATATCGCCCAACAGGGGCACTTTCTCCACGGAGATCTGCTCATTGTCCTCAATCAGCCCGCCCAGAACGGCAATGCCGCCATCCTCCACGACAACCGTTGTGCTCAGTTCCCGCTTGTTCAGGATCAGGTCCGATGACGCGCTGCTGACGGGACCGAACACGCTGGATGCTTCCTGACGCACAAAGAGCTTGATCGCATTGCCCGTCGTGATCTGAGGACGCACCTCAAGCTGGATGCCCACATCTTCCCGGGCCACCGTGCGGAAGGCGTTCTGGAAATCGACACCAAGCTGCTCACCGGTCGCGATAGGCACTTCCTGGCCGACCAGGAGCGATGCTTCAGCATTGTCCATGGTGGTGATGGACGGCGTGGCCAGAATGTTCGAGTTCGTATCCCTTTGGATGGCGTTCAAGATCACGCCGAAAATCGTGCCATTCGAGGTCTGACCGGCCCCACCGAGCACGAAGCCGTTGAGCCCGAGAAGGGAATTGACCGCCGCAGCCTGAATATCTGTGAGCACATTGTTCGCTGTCGTCACAGTCGTGCCATTGCCCGTGTCGACCGTTGTGCCGCCTGGCAGGCTGCCGGGCGCAAGAAGCGCTCCTGTCGCGGCCAGGATGTCCGGCGCGGTACTGGAAAAGGTGGTTGCCGAAAACGGGATTCCGGAATTACCGCTGCCGGAGAAAATATACTGGACACCAAGCTCCTTGGCCGCCTGGTCAGAAATCTCAACAATCAGGGCTTCGACAAGGACCTGCCGGCGGGGCACATCAAGCCGGTTCACCACATCGATGAGCTTGTTCATCATGTCGGCGCCGGCATGAATGACAATGGCGTTGGTGCCATTGTGAGCGGCGATGTGAGTATCCCCGGTCTGGATCGGCGGACCTCCTTCTTCGTCCGCCGCCTGGGCGATCGAGTTGGAGATGTCCTGCAGCAGCGGGACAAGATCTTCGGCTTCGGCATGGGCGAGGGGCAGAACGCGGACCATGCGTTTGCGACCCTGATTGTTTGCATCAAGTTCGGCAATGAAGGACGCCATACGCGCCACAGCCCGTTCATTACCCTTCAGAACCACCGTGTTGGAGGCCTCAATGGCCACAGCCGAGATATCTTTCTGGGCCTGGTTTGCATCCTCTGCCTTCAGGGCCGAGACAATCCGCACCATTTCGGTCGCAGCGGTGTTGTTGAGGGGCACCGATTTGTAGACGGACGTATCCTGATCCACGCTCTGGATCACTTGACGCACCCGGTTCATGTTCGACGCATAGTCGATCACCACCAGGGAATTGCTTTCGCGATTAGCCACCGTGCGGCCGTCGGGATGGACGATCGCCTTCAACATGTTCAGCACCTGAATGCTGTCCACATAATCGAGCCGGAAAACCTCGGTGACGAACCGGTCGCCTTGCACGCCGCTATTGAGACCGCCTGCATCCTGCACGGCAGCCTCATTGGGCAAAATCTTGTAGGCACCCGACGGCATGCTTGAAATGCTGTAGCTGTTGACCCGCAAAGTGGCCAGGAACAGGTCGAAAAGATCCTCGGTGGCCACGGGCGCATTCGACACGACGGTCACCTTGCCCTTGACCCGCGGGTCAACAATGAAGGTCGAACTCGTCAGCATAGAGATATCATCGATGAAGGCGCGAATATCCGCCTCCCGATAATTCAGCATATGACCATCATCGGCGAGCGCCGGAGCGCGCGCCGCAGCGACAAGCAAACACAAGGCAACACACACTGCGGCGCCAGTTTTCGCCGACGCTTTCAGCATGGCCTTGAGCCCGTGGCCCAGCCGCAGCCTCATTTGGTGCCGCTTCACCGGTGTCTTGCCTCGCATCCCTGCCGCGTCCCCCGCTCCGCCTGTCCCGGCCATCGGCCCCCATCCTGGTTATCGACTCAAGGCCGCACCAACCATGATATCGACCGTACGCTCAGCGCCGTTTCGCTCGATCACGAGGCTCACCGGCCCAGTGCTGTCCAGGCGGTCCCAGACCCTTTCAACCCGCTGCATGCTTGTCAGCCGGATGCCATTAACCTCAACGAGGACATCCCCTTCAGCCACCCCCAACTCCTTGGGAAGTTTACCATCTCCGCGCGCTCCGAGGTACAGGCCTTTAAAGCCAGTGCTGTCGAATGCTGCTTTCGGTTTCAAGGTTCGAAGAAGGTCCGCGCCATTCTCAAAGGGCAGTGTTGGAACCCCTGCGGAAGCGCCGCTATCGGCCGCTTTGCGAGCCCCAGTTTGGCGAGCAGCAGTCTGGCGAGCAGCAGTCTGGCGGTTCGCCGCCTTTGGCTGTCCCCGACTGGCCGATGGGCTGGCCACCTGGCGCTCTGTCCGCTGGCCCGCCTTTGCAACACGGGTCCCAGGAACGACCTTCGGCCGGGCGGGCGCCGATGGTTTTGCCGGACGGCTTGCTTTGTCGTCATCAAGAGAGAGGGTCTCCAGGGCACCCCGGCGCGATACCACCACACGGTCTGGGTGGACCGCTGCGAGGGTCACGCCCTCAAGAATGGTCATGCCCACCCGCAAGGCGACCTGGGTATGGTCCGGCAGACGGATAATCGCGCTGCCCGCCTTGGGATCCTTGAGGGCCCGCACACCGTAAAGCTTAAGATCAAGGGTGGTCTCCGGCGCCACGGCCTCTTGCTGGGCCGCTGCGCTGACCGACGCCCGATGAAAGGGGTCGAAATCGAGAACCAGCATATGGTCTGTGTTCGCAGATGCAGTGGCATCGGTTCCACTGTTGCCGAATACAGGCAGGGGCATGGGGGTCGCCACCGTCCAGATCAGTTGGGCAGCAAAAAGTGCAAGCGTCACAACAAGAAGCAGCTCCGTGAGGCTTGCCCAGAACGGCACGGAAAGATGCCGCCCAATGCGCAAGGCCCGGCTCAGTGGCACGAGCCCGGTTCCTGAAGGCAGCGCCGCCACCCTGGTGCCAAAGTCGTCCTGCCCGGCAACCGACGAGACACGCGTATAAAGGCCCCGTCCGACGCGCGACGGCGCGCCCGCGACCTTCACTGCTGCCCGTGCCCATCGGTGCACCATCTTGTCCCCGACATTATGGCCCGGCTCCTTCCCTGGGCGGACCGTGAATCCCATGATGCGCAAATTTCCATCGCGCATTTTACTTTATAGCGTGCCGGGCGCTCGGTTCCCAATGGCAAAGCGGTTTGAGACGAGCCTGTTGCGATGACCAATTCGTGGGTCACTGCGCCCACTCCGATGGATCACCCGCGGTGCAATTCGGCCTGCCCCATTTGCCGACCCCATTTGCCAACCCCATTTGCCAATCCCATTTGTTTGAGCACGATCCATAAGGCCCAAACGGCTTTGGTTACTGATCGTAAAAACGGCCACGGAGCAGGACTCCGTGGCCGCGTAACAAGGCATGTGCGATCCGCTTATCGCACGTGCCGCAATCAGAAGCGCGCGCTCAGTCCGACGCTGAAGGTCCGGCCGAGTTCGTATTCTTCGATGAAGATGTCATCGGCCGTCAGCGTGTACTCATCACCGAGCAAGTTGCGGGCGGAGAAGCTGAACTCGTACTGGCCAGGAAGACCGGGCACCGCGAACTCACGGGAATAGACGATATCCACCAGGATCGGCGGGTTCTCCACCAGATCGGGCACGCCGAAGGTGCCGACGGTGTCGATGCGGCCATCCGTGTAGTTGAACAGCAGAGCAGCCCGCTCACCACGATCGATGTCATCGAAACCAAAACGCAGATTGGCAAGGATCGGGGACTGACCCTGCAGATCACGCTCAATATTCGTCAGAATATTGGTCGGGGTCTGCGCAATCGTCGTCTGGGCATCCACATAGGTGAAGTTCGCATTGACATAGAATTCCCGGCTGCCCAGCCAGTCCCAGCCAAACCAGTCCTGGAAGAACAGAGCCTTCTGGACTTCCCATTCCACGCCGATCAGCTCAGCTGATTCACCGTTAATGAATGTCCGGTCCGTCTCGTTGGCTTCGGCAACGAAGCTTTCTTCGATCGGATTGTCGATGTCCTTGTAGAACACACCGATCGTCGCGAATTCATTGTTGCCGAAATAGTACTCGAAGCGGATATCGTAGTTGTCGACCTCAGCGATCGCGAGAAAGGGATTACCTTCGACCTCGGTATCCCGGTCCGGATCGATGAACGGCGAAGTCGAGATTTCCCGCAGGGTCGGCCGGTTGAAGGTCTGGGAGTACCCGACCCGAACCTGGAAGTTCGGACGGAATTCCCAGGTCAGTGTCGCGGCTGGAAGCAAGAACTCACCGCTCAGGGTCGAGTTGATCACGTCTCCGTCTTCAAACGCCACGGTGCTGGTTTCGCATTGCTCCGGCAGGGTGGCCGTTCCGCCCGAAATACTGATCAGCTCGTCACAAAAGATCTGACCGCGAGCAAAGCTTTCAGTGGTCAGCTCCGTGTCCTGATAGCGCAGACCAGCGGACAGACGCAGCACCGGCGTCAGCTGAACATCAATCAAGCCGTAAGCGGAGAAGACCTCATCATTGGCGTTGAACCCGTCGGAGGGTGACGTGTTGTCCACCAGGATCAGGCCATTCGGGTCGATATTGATCCGGCCGAAGACGATCTCAGGGATCTGAGTCCGCAGATCACGCGTCCGCAAGGATCCAATGCCCGGTGCGTCGAAGAAGAAACGGCGCAGCGTGGAGTCCCGATCGGTTTCTTCGTAAGCAGCACCGAATTTGAAGTCACCTTCAAAACGGTCGAAGAACACGAAGGGCTGAGCCACATCAAGACCGAACTCAAACGCTTCATCCCGCAGGCGAGCGAATGTCGTCTGGTTGTTTTCAATGAAGTTCGGGCGCAGACGAAGCTGGTTGTCGGACGGGTCGAGGAAATACTCGTAGTCTTTCCGGTTCTGAACGTTCCGGCTGGATTCGTTGTAGGCAGCGCGCCATTCGATCAGCGTGTCGCCGAACAGGCGATCTGGCAGCAGAGGCAGATAGTGCTCACCCGTGACCTGGTTGATCCAGGTCTGACGCTCGATCCAGTCAATCCGGACCCGCTGGATGATGTCTTCGTCCTCAACCCCCTCAACACCAGACTGGATCAGAGCCTCCTTCGTCGTCTGACGCAGGATTGCACTCGTCACCTTGATCGTGTTGTTGTTGTCGATTTCAAAACCGAGAGTACCCAGTGCATTCAGGTTGATTGTCTGGGTCGTTTCGAAGAAGCCGCATTCGATTTGAAGATCAGGGTTCTGACATTCAGCAGCATCGGGTGTGAACTGATCCTGCAGCGCAAGGCCACCATCACCTGTCGATGCGACGCTGCGGCGTTCCCCGTCAATGGTGAACCAGTCATTGCCGAATGTCACAACACCGATGAAACCGATGGCGGACTCGCTACCAACCTCGACGCGCTCACCGAAAGAGGCCGTTGTCGACCAGCTGACGGGCACATCGATCTGTTGAACGGAGTAATTGTTCAGGATCTGCTCACCGGCCAATTCAAGCTCAGCGGGGCTGAGATCGGCGATCTCATCCGTGTTGGGAAACCCGTTCGGCAGCTCACGGAAATCCGTGATGTCGTCCGTACCAGTCCAATCCCAACCGTCACCGGCATAGCTGAAGCCGTCCTGACGGGTCGTGACCGTATTGCCGGTCAAGGAACCACTGATTTCGAAGAACCCTTCATCGGGCACGCCGATGGTCCGCAGTTCCACCAAACCGCCACCAAACTCACCGGAGTATTGGGGCGAAAACGTCTTTTGAACCAAGACGCCTTCAAGAACGGATGTCGGGAAGATGTCAAGGGGCACCACGTTCCGCAGCGGATCGTTCCCCGGCAGCGGTGCACCATTCAGGGTTGCTTTGGTGTAACGCTCATTCAGGCCCCGGACAATCACGAACCCGTCGTCGATACTGATGCCCGTCACGCGCTTCAGTGTCTCGGAAATGTCGGATTCCTGCGTCTGAGCCAGAAATTCGTCATCAATAATGCTGGAAATCTCGGATGTTTCGCGCTTCTCGTCCGGGACGAATTGCCCCTGAATGACGATCGTCTCATCCGCGGCGACGGTCGGCGTAGCTCCCTGCTGCGCCAGCGCTAGGCTCGGCACCAGTAACGCTGTCGAGGCAAGCAGGGTGCCTGTCAGCGTCGGATGGGTCGGTTTCATCGGCAACTGCCCCCCAAAAAGGAAAAACGGATCTAGCGTGTCAGTAAGGGGTCCCGGCGGCCACAATGGCCGCCGGGTCGGGCGTTGATCACTCGTTGAGGAACACGGTCCAACCGAGGGTGAAGTCCTCTTCCGCACTCGGCACCGCACCGATGAAGTTGGTGCTGGTGAAGAATGGATCGGTCAAGGAAAGGTCCTCAGCCATCACAGCCGCTTCCGCATCACCATTGATGTAGCCGAGGCCAAGAGCAGAACCTTCACGGCCCTGCAGGCTCGGTGCACCAACCACCACATTCGGCGAACCGAGGAGAGTGGCCTCGAGGCCATTGGCGATGTCGTCATCTTCCGCTTCGATGGCGTCGCCCGGCGTGACATTCCCGATCAGGAACGAACCGAAGGTCAGGTTGCCAGCGGCAATCTGCTCAAAGGTGGGCTGATCATCAACGTCGATGCTGGCATCCACGAAGTTGGAGATGACGAAGTTGCGGAAGGTTCCGGCCGTACCAGCCCGGATGACCGCACCCGTGTCACCCACCAGAGGAGCGGCACCGAACAGGGTCACGTTGGACATTGTCGGATTGGAACGCGGCAGGTTGTCGAAGCCCATGCCGAAATTGTCAGCTTCAAGACCGCGGTCAGCACCCACGGCCTGGAACTGGTTCTGAACAACCACTGCGAACTGGACCTTACCGGACCAACCCTGCGTGTAGTCGAGGCTGTCGTCACCGGCACCGGTCACAACCAGGTTTTTGGCGTTCACCGTGCCACCGAACCATTCAATGCCGTCGTCCTCACCATTGTGGACCTGGACATTGCTGACGGTCGTACCGGAACCAACGGCCTGGAATGCAAGGCCGTTGAGCTGATCCGTCGGCGTCACATTGTTACCGGCGAACAGAACCCGCACGAAGTTCAGCACACCGCTGTTGTCTTCAGGATCCACACCGCCATAAAGACCGGAGTCGCCTTCACCCTGGGCCTCAAGACCGATATTGATTGGCGCACGACCATTGATCACCAGGCCGCCCCACAGAGACGTGGCAGACAGCAGGTTCTCGCTCTCGAAATTGTCGGGAGCAAAGGTGATCGGCTCAGCCGCCGTGCCATTGGCCACGATCCGCGAACCGCGCGTGATGGTCAGGAAGGAGTCGTCCGCCAGACCTTGAACGGTCACGCCGGCATTGATGGTCAGAGTGGCCGGCGTACAGGACGGCAGCGTATTTTCCGGATCCGGACCGCAATCCACGCCGATGAACACCGGGTTCTCAAGGAAGTAGTCGAGACCCGCAACCAGTGTGATGCTCTCGGAGATCGTGCCCTGCAGGCTACAACCGGTGACGTTGCCGTCGTCATCATTGACAGAGGACACGCCGTTCACGTCCGGACACACAGGCGCTTCGTTCAGACCGAAGGTCCAGCCTTGGGTGAAGTCAGTCGCTGCGCTGTCGATGGCACCGATGAAATCGACCGGAGCAAAGAACGGATCCAAAGTGGAGAAGTCAGCTGCGGGAACTGCAGCTTCGTTCGCACCGTTGATGAAACCGGACAGGGACGGGGCACCCACGACCACATTCGGGGACCCGGTCACGAAAGCCTCAAGACCGTTGGCGATATCGTCTTCTTCGGACTCAATCGCGTCGCCCGGCGTGACATTGCCGATGAGGAAGCTTGCGAGGGTCAGGTTGCCAGCGGCGATCTGCTCAAAGGTGGGCTGATCGTCAACGTCGATGCTGGCATCCACGAAGTTGGAGATGACGAAGTTGCCGAAGTTACCAGCCGTGCCAGCACGCAAAACGACACCGGTATCACCGACGAACGGTGCGGCACCAATCAGCGTGGTGTTCGATATCATCGGGGCAGAGCGCGGAAGGTTGTCAAAGCCCATGCCAAAGTTGTCAGCCTCGATCCCGCGGTCAGCACCAACCTGCTGAGCCGGGTTCTGGATGACGAGAGCGAACTGGACCTTACCGCGCCAGCCCTGGGTGTAATCCAGGCTGTCGTCGCCAGCACCCGTAACGATCAGGTTACGGCCATTGACCGTGCCCCCGAACCACTCAATGCCGTCATCTTCGCCGTTGTGAACCTGAACATTCTCAACGACCGTGCCGGAGCCGACGGCCTGGAAGGCCAGACCATTGAGCTGATCGGTCGGGGTCACGTTATCGCCGGCGTAGCGGACCTGCACGAAGCGCAGAACACCGCTGTTGTCGTCGTCCATCTCGCCGCCATACAGGCCGGAGTCACCCTCGCCCTGAGCTTCGAGACCAATATTGATTGATGCGCGGCCATTGATCACCACGCCACCCCATTCAGAGGTGAACGGATCTTCCGTCACGTCGCCGGAGAATGCAGAGCGACCAGTGCGGCCGAAAGCCGGCGCGAAACCAAGATCCTCAGCAGATGTGAACACGATCGGCTGAGTGGACGTACCCTCAGCGATGATCTGAGACCCACGAGAAATGGTAATGAAAGAGTCACCCGTCTGACCGTAAACAAACACACCAGGCTCGATGGTCAGGACTGCCGGATCGCCGCCGCTGCCGTCAGCGCCAACGTCTGCACCGATGAACACAGCGCCGTTCAGCGAGTAGAAGTTGCCGGCCGTGAGCGTGACGTCCTCAGTGATGGCACCGGTCAGCTCGCAGTGGTCCTGACCGAGAACATCAATGGTGGTCGTGCCTGCGGGGCACGGGCCCATGGGATCGGGATCAGGATCGGGGCCCGGATCAGGATCGGGGCCGGGATCGGGATCCGGCATGGGGTCAATGCCAGGATTAGGACCCTGGTCGCCAGCGGAGGCGAGGGTGGTGTCGGTATCCGAACAGCCAGCGAGCGCCACGCCCGCAGCCGCTAGGAAAAGAACGGTCTTCAACTTCAGGTCCATTTGGAGTCCCCCAATCGGATTCATTCAATAGCGAAGCTGCCTGCTAGTGCCCGTACGGATGAACCAACACACCATCCGAGACGCCACCCAAGGTGGTCGGAAAGCCCCTTAGCGGTCAGTCCGGTCGACCCGGACAAATCCCATCCATACCAGTGACCGAGGATGGAACAGACCAAAGGTGCCGGAGCGCTCGAGCCACCGACCAACCCTTGAGACAGTGCCCGAGATTTACGACACTTTGATAACATCGTGTCCCGCGGCGGCACGCAATGCCATATCTTGGCCTTAGTTGGGACGCGCCGGATCCGGGTGATTTGTAAATTTTTTCAATGGGATAGAGTGAAAAAGGCGGCCAGCCGGGCCGGTCCGACGCGCAACACGATTCACCACACGTATGAAATAGAGAGTGATCTTAACACACGCGTGACGCGACTTCCATCACCCTTCGGCCAGCGCTTATCAACCTTACCTGATGACAGGCTCGCAAGGATGCGCCCAATCAATCCCGAGCAGACGCTTCCGAAAGCCGCTGACGCGCATGATTCCATTCCGCATCGGTCATGACGGGGCGAATCTTGTCGAGCTGGGCCTGGGCTGCCGGATGGCCGAGACGGCCGGAAATGGTGAACCAGTAATAGGCCTCGCCGAAATCCACCTCCACATCATGGCCGCCGGCAAGTGCGATTCCCAGATTGAACGCGGCATTCGCCTCGCCCCATTCGGCGGCGAGGGCCCACAATGCCTGGGCCCTGATGGGATCCTTCGGCCCGCCTTCTCCTCTGGCGAGCAAAATACCAAGGTTTGAAAGCGCCGTTGGCTCACCATGACGCCCCGCCCTCTCATACCAGCTCCGCGCCAGAGGCAGATCAATCGGCACACCGATCCCATGGTGATACAGAAAGCCAAGATTGAACTGGGCAACGGCAAGGCCCGCATCCGCCGCCTCCTGATAAAGCTGCGCCGCGCGGGCCGGATCTTCGGACACGCCATCCCCATATTGCAGCATCGCCCCCAGATGATTGGCGGCCACGGGATGACCGAGCCCAGCCGCCTGCTCAAACAGCAATGCGGCCCGCACCTTGTCCTGGGGTGCGCCCATTCCCGCGAAATAGGCCATCGCGCGCCGGCAAAGCTCTTCCGCCTCCGGTGAGACGGCGCCCGCGGCCCCGTCCTGTCCGCGTCCTGCAGACCGATCAGTCATCGCACGGCTCCTTTTTCAACGTGGCTCGGGGAAAACAGCTCTCAAATCCGAGGGCTGAATCCCGTTGGGGCTCTTCAGCTGTTGAGACCTGAACCGGGTGAACGGCCGGTTACGATGGCGCGGGCCCGGAGCCGGTCCGGAGCGCCCCCCGCCCGAAGCCGTGGCCAGCCCCTACCAGCACGCGGGCAAGGTGTTCACGCCGCGCAGCGTGATCGTGTCCTTCCAATCCGGCGTATCAAGAGCGCTGAGCTCCAGATCGGGCAGCCGATCAAACAGCACGCCCAGGGCCTCCACGGCTTCGAGGCGGGCAAGCTGGGCGCCGAGACAGAAATGGATCCCACCGCCGAAGGACAGGGGCTTCACACCAGGGCGCCGCACATTGAGCGCATCCGGGTCCTCAAAGACCCGCTCATCCCGGTTGGCGGCGCCGAGCACGGTCAGAACCTGATGGCCCGCCGGAATGGTCACGCCGGCAACCTCCACGTCTTCTAATGCGCAGCGCCCACTCATCTGAACAGAGGAGTCATAGCGCAGCAGTTCCTCGACGGCGCCCGGCAGCAGGCTGCGATCGGCCCGCAAGATCTCTAGCTGGTCCCGGTTGCGATAGAGGGCGAGAAGGCCGTTGCCGAGCAGATTGACTGTCGTCTCATGGCCGGCGGCAAACAACAGACCCACATTCGAGACAAGCTCCTCCCGGCTGAGGATGCCATGGGCCGTCTCGGATTCGACAAGGGCCGTCAACAGATCATCCTGGGGCTGACGGCGCCGCTCATCGAGCAGACCTCCGAAATAGGCCTGGGAGTCGAGTGTGGACTGATTGACCTCTTGCATCTCCTCAGGGGTCATGGGCGTGGGGTCGATAATCCGGCCCCGGACCCTGGACTCAGCGGTAAAAGCGGGCCAATCCGCCTCCGGAATGCCCAGCATGTCGCAGATGACGAGGACCGGCAGGGGATGGTTGAACAAACGCACCAAATCTCCTTCGCCCCGATTGC
>CAYUYV010000018.1:0-3025 GCA_964449455.1 uncultured Alphaproteobacteria bacterium
CGACCCAGACGGCCCGTGCGACGGAAGACATCACCACACAGATCAAAGATATTCAAAACGCAACGGCAACGACCGTGACAGCCATGGCGACCGTGTCGGGCTCCATCTCGTCCATTGCAGATGTTGCAACCCGGGTTGCCGAGACCATTGATGGCCAGGAAGGCGCCACGCAACAGGTCTCATCCGACATCCAGACCGTCGCGACAAAGCTGTCCGTGATTTCCGAAGCTGCATCCTCACTGTCGACGGTGGTCGCCGATTCCAGCCACGGCGCCAGCGACGTGGATCAGGCCATGGCCGCTCTCTCTCGCCAAGTGGAGTTCGTGGAATCCAGAATTGAAGCGCTGGTCGGCTCCTCGCGGGAGCCATAAACCGGTCAGCCGGCCGACGGTGCTGGCGTGGGCAGGAGACGCCCGCCAATGCGCAAGGGTTCGGCCGATAAGGCAAGACCCGTCGCCGGGTCGGTCTCAACAATCACCCCACAGAGAGTCGCAGGCCCTTCGGCAGGGGTCATGCGCCCGGACGGCAGTTTGTTCACGAACCGGTTCAAAGGTTCCTGTTTGTCCATTCCGATCACGGAATCATAACTTGCGCACATGCCGGCATCGGTCTGATAGGCCGTACCCTGGGGCAGGATCTGCGTGTCGGCCGTGGGGACATGGGAATGGGTGCCGACCACAAGGCTGACACGGCCATCAAGGAAATGGCCCATGGCCATTTTTTCGGACGTCGCTTCGGCATGGATATCGACCACAATCGCGTCCGCCTCGACGCCCAGGGCGCAGGCATTCACATTGTCATCGACGATGCGGAAGGGATCATCGAGCGGGTCCATGAACACCCGGCCCATGACATTGATCACCAGGACCCGCTGACCGCTGGACGCCTCGACCAGGCTGGCCCCGCGCCCGGGCGTGCCGGGCGGGAAATTGGCCGGACGGAGCAGTCGTTCCTGCCGGTCGATAAAGGTCAGGGCCTCTCGCTGGTCCCAGACGTGATTTCCGGATGTAATGACATCGGCCCCGGCGTCGAGCAGATCCTCACAAATGCGCTCAGTGATGCCAAAGCCATGGGCGGCGTTCTCGCCATTCACAATGACGAAATCCAACGCATAGTCGGCGCGCAGGCTGGGCAGACGTTCCGTGACCGCTTCTCGCCCCCCGCGGCCCACAATATCCCCTAAGAACAAGATCCTCACAGATACAGCACTTTCCGTTTTCTGGTTCGATGTGCCCCGACGGGCGCTCCCAACCAAAGGTCAAGAGCGGCATCTCAGCAAGGCTTTTTCCGTCACCACCCAATCCAGCGGGATATCGTGTGCCTCAATGGGAACGCGCTCGATCTCTTGGGCACTGAAGGCAAGCCCCACGGTCAGCACTGGGCCGCCGTCGCGCAATCCGCTGAGCGTTCTGTCGTAATGGCCCTGGCCATAGCCGAGCCGCCCACCCCGCCGATCAAAAGCGAGCAGTGGCACAAGCAGCAGGGCGGGCACCACGCTTCTGGACTGATCGGCCGGCGGCACCGAGGTCCCGAAACCATGGGGCTCCAGCACCATATCCGGATGCCATGTGCGAAAACTCAAGGCGCCGCCCGCCTGATCGATGACCGGTAGGCAGACGGTGACCCCTCGCTCAAAGAGCGCTGCCATCAGGGGGCCGGGATCGATTTCCGTACCGATGGGATCATAGCCGGACACACACACGCCCGGAGCCACAGCATCTGCCGGGCTTTCGCCAGCATCGTCCCGGGCAAAAAAGGAGGCCGCAAGGGCAGCGCCAGCCGTCTCACGCGTGCCGGATGAGGCCTCGGCGCGAGTCGCTTTCGCGTGCCTGCGCAGTTCGGCCTTCAGATCCTGCATGGTGGTGGTCCGGATTCAGGTGCCGGCCCTCGTAAGATTGGGCGGGCGCGGAAGACGAGGGAGCCGTCTTGGCCGTCGGACTAAGGAAACCTCAGTGGCCTGCCTAAGCAGGTGGGCGCCGTGTGTCCAAAACCACGATTCCGGACAGGAACAGCTCCCGAAGAGGTGGGTATCGGCCCCTGGGTATCACGCTCCTAACGCACCAGACAGCTCCCGGACATCACTATGTAGGGGCAAAGTCTTGGAAGTCGATGACGGAAATCCCGTCGGGGCCGGGCGGGCGCAAAAACCAGCACCTGAGCGCTTGGCCGGCCTTGCCGCCTTAAGCGTCGGGGCCAGGCTCGCCATCGTTAAGTTCGGTGACCCGCTTGGAGATCGCCTCCAGGCGTTCGGCTGCCTGTTCAAGAGCCTTGGCCACATTGGCTTCGGCAAGCCGCAGATGTTCGGCGGACTGGGTCTGGGCGCTGCCCAGGGTTTCGCGCAGCTCTGCCACCTCGTCCTCAAGCCGGCGCAAACGCTCGACGGCATCGGAGAGTTCATCGGCCACGGTCAGACTGGCCATGAGGAAGAGCTGGCTTTCACTCACCGAGCCGATCGCCTCTGCCAGTTCCTGCACATGGCGGTCCACATGCTTGGCCAGCGCACGCAAATGTTCCTCTTCACCATCGCCGCAGGCCATGGTGTAGGATTTTCCGTTCACGGACACCGAGATATTGGCCATCGGCATCGACTCCCGTCTCGTTTTCGGGGCTGCCCTGCCCAAGGCCCGTCCGGCCCGGGGGCGCCGTCGGTCCTAAAAATTCATTCCTCGAGAATATCGCGGATCTCGAAGATGACGCCGTCCACTTTTTCAAAAATCTGGTCGGTGAAGACCTCCAGCAGGGCCAATTCGGCCCGCATGGTGCCCAGATCGTTTTCAAGGCGCGCGCGGTCTGATTTCAGGGCTTCGACCTCGGCTTCGAGCCGGCCAAGCCCTTTGGCATCGGGCCGAGGGGCCAGCACTGGATCCAGAGCCGTTTCCAGGGATTGGACGGCCGAATCGAAGCGTGCCATGGCAAACGTCAGTTCAGTCATTGCTCACCCCTCCTCCGCGTCTTCGCCCCTGAAACCGGATACCCGCAATCCTCGGAAGTCCTGGTCTCCACGGGCAATGTCTCCACGGGCAAT
>CAYUYV010000018.1:3125-33373 GCA_964449455.1 uncultured Alphaproteobacteria bacterium
ATACCCGCAATCCTCGGAAGTCCTGGTCTCCACGGGCAATGTCTCCACGGGCAATGTCTCCACGGGCAATCCCATGGCGCGCCATGCGACCATCTTTCAGTCAGGGCCGACTTTAGCACCGCCATCGCTTTCTGGGGTGACCCTTTCGAACAAAAAAACGATGGCCATCCGATACGAGTCCAAAGGCGGGACTTGTGAACGGTCAAAAAAAATGGCGCGTGATGTCGGTACCATGCGCTCTTCGCCATTTTTAATGTCCACGCGATCTGGCGGGATTGGCTGAAAACGATGGTTTTTCCAGGTACTAAAGGTTCAGTTCACTATAGTGGGTTCACCTGGTTCAGTGGCCCGGAAACTGCGGGTTTCCCGCCATCATTGAAGCCCCATCGCAGTGGTGGTAGTCACCGAAGGCCGGGATGACAGGACGCCCCCTGCTGGATAGGCCCGACCAGGGAGCCGAGGGCGTGGAACGGCTCCCATTTTACGTCTCGGCCTGCCGGCGATATGTCCGCAATTTTTATGACCACGGCTCACCATTTTTTTTGACCGGCTACAGCGGGACTTTGCAGCAGGATGTCATCGGTGGGGTTGTGAACTGCCGCTTGCGGCGAAGCTATGCGCCAAATGCATAAGAGCTTTTCCTTGCCCTGGGCGCCTCGCAAATAAGGGGCGGGTTCGGCGGGGCAGTAGGGCTGAGCTCATCATCCGCAGCGACCCCGGGGCCTGCACGGTGTGTTCACATGCGGCATGGAGTCCCTGGTCGCAGGCTGCTCGCGACGCCTGAAAAGATGACGGCACCGTTGCGTTCCCCGCAGGGTCTTTTAGGGTTCGAAAAACGTGGCAACAGAACGGCACAGCCATGCCACAGGCGGGTGGCCCCCGGAGACCGGACCGGCAGGTTTGACATCAAGAGGATTCTGCACCGGCCCCGCGTTGAAGTCGCGCTGGGAGACGGTCCAACCACTTTCTCCCAAGGCCCTCCACCCCGTGCCTGCAGGGAGTTTGCGCAAGTAATGACCGATACCCCGGCTTCTCACCCCGTCTCCGGGCACAGCGTCTCGCACCGGGACATGGCGAATGCCATCCGTTTTTTGTCTATGGATGCCGTCGAAAAGGCCACCTGTGGCCATCCCGGCATGCCCATGGGCATGGCCGATGTGGCGACGGTACTGTTCACGCGGTTCGCCCGCCTTGATCCGGCAGATCCGGCCTGGCCCAATCGGGACCGGATCGTGCTGTCGGCCGGCCACGGCTCCATGCTGCTTTATTCGGTGCTCCATCTTCTGGGCTTTGAGGCCTATTCGATGGACGAGATCCGCAATTTCCGTCAGCTCGGCTCGGTGACGCCGGGCCATCCGGAATATGGCGCAGGGCCAGGCATTGAAACCACCACCGGGCCCCTGGGCCAGGGCTTTGCCACGGCAGTCGGCATGGCCATGGCGGAGCGCATGTTGTCAGCCCGGTTCGGCTCAGCCCTGGTTGATCACCATACCTATGTGTTGGCCAGTGACGGCGACCTCATGGAAGGCATCAGCCACGAGGCCGCGAGCATTGCCGGGCACAATAAGCTCTCCAAGCTGATCGTTCTGTTCGACGACAATCAAATTTCCATCGACGGCCCCACAAGCCTGTCCGAAAGCGTCGATTCGATCGCCCGCTTCGAGGCCTATGGCTGGGCCGCCGAGCGCGTGGACGGTCATGATCCCGATGCCATTGCCGCCGCACTGGACCGCGCCCGCTCGTCGGACCGGCCAAGCCTGATTGCCTGCCGCACACGGATCGGTTTCGGCGCGCCGACCAAGGAAGGTACTGCGGCCAGCCATGGCGCGGCCCTGGGACCGGATGAAATCGCAGGCGCGCGGGCCGCCCTTGGCTGGCCCCATGAGCCTTTTGCCGTGCCTGACGGAATCCTCGCCGCCTGGCGCGATGCGGGCCGACAGGCCGGCAAGACCCGGAAGGCATGGGCCAGTGCCTATGCCGCCCTCGACCCGAGTTTGCGCGCCGATTACGACCGGCGGATTACCGGCGGAGTGCCTGAAGGTCTTGATGCCGATCTGAAGGCGCTCAAAGAAGGTCTGATCAGCGCCGGGAAATCGGTTGCAACCCGGAAAGTGTCGGGACAAGCCCTTGAGGTGCTGAACCGTCATATGCCGGAACTCGTGGGCGGATCGGCAGATCTCACGGGTTCGAACAATACGCGGGTGCCGGACCACGAAGTCTTTGCACCGGAAAGTCCGGCGGGCCGCTTCGTCCATTGGGGCGTGCGCGAACATGCCATGACGGCGGCGATGAACGGTATGGCCCTGTCCGGTGCCCTGCGGCCCTATTCGGGCACATTCCTGGTGTTTTCGGACTTCTGCCGGCCATCGATCCGCCTCGCTGCGCTGATGAAGCTGCCGGTGGTTCATGTTTTTACCCATGACTCCATCGGCGTTGGCGAAGACGGCCCGACCCACCAACCGGTGGAACATCTCGCATCCTTGCGCGCGATGCCAAATCTGGCGGTGTTCCGCCCCGCCGATGCAGTGGAAACGGTGGAGTGCTGGCAGGCGGCCCTCGCGCGGCGGGACGGACCCAGCATTCTGGCCCTGACCCGGCAGACCATCCCCATGCTTCGCACAGTGGACACGCTGGCGGACAACCATACGGCCCGCGGCGCTTATGAACTCCTGCCCGCGCCAGGAGGCAAAGACGGCCCCGATGTCGTCACGCTCATGGGGACGGGATCGGAAGTTCAGTTCGCGGTCGAGGCACGGGCCAAACTCAAGACCCTCGGTGTTGAAGCCCGTGTGGTGTCCATGCCCTGCTGGGAGTTGTTCGACGCCCAGGATCCGGACTACAAAGCGAAGGTCTTGGGGCAAGGCGGCGTGCGGATCGGTGTGGAAGCCGGTCTGCGCTTCGGTTGGGATCAGTATCTGGGCACGGATGGCATCTTCGTGGGCATGACTGGCTTTGGCGCAAGCGCGCCCTCGCAGGTTCTTTACGAGCATTTCAACATTACAACCGATGCCTTAGTCGACGCCGCCAGGAGTGCGATCCGCACCAGGCCGGCCAAGACGCCCGCGGCGGCGCCCAGCGCCAGCCTGTGACGGTGCGGCCCGGGTTCCGCGATGGTCGGATACCCAGGCGCCTTGGAAGTTGAGGGTGCCCCGGCCAGCGGGCACCCGGGAAGCGCATGCGAGGACCGACACGGGGGATGACCAACCGGCCGGTCTTGAATCTGAATCAATGGGCCAAAGCGAAAGCCGGCCCACATCCTGATTGAAGGGAGAAGGCCTATGGCGGTTCGTGTGGCAATCAATGGCTTTGGACGGATCGGACGTCTCGTCCTGCGGGGCATTATCGAAAGCGGTCGGACCGACATTGAAGTCGTGGCCATCAATGATCTGGGCTCGGTCGATGTAAACGCCCATCTTCTGCAATATGATTCCGTGCACGGCCGGTTTCCTAGCACCGTGACCACCGACGGTGACACGATGAATGTGGGTCGTGGCCCGATCAAGGTGACGGCGATCCGGAACCCGGAAGAGCTGCCCTGGGGGGCGCTCAATATTGACGTGGCCCTGGAATGCACCGGTCTGTTCACGGACCGGAACAAGGCCGCCGCCCATCTCAAGGCCGGCGCCAAGAAAGTGCTGATCTCCGCGCCGGGCAAGGATGCGGATCTGACGGTCGTCTTCGGCATCAATGACGACAAGATCGAGGCGGGTCACGAGATCATCTCGAACGCCTCCTGCACCACGAATTGCCTTGCACCCGTCGCTCACGTCCTCAACCAGGCTGTCGGCATCGAGCATGGCTATATGACCACGGTCCATGCCTATACCGGTGATCAGCGGGTGCTCGATGCCCTGCACAACGACCTGCGCCGGGCCCGCTCGGCTGCCCAGTCCATGATCCCGACCTCGACGGGTGCGGCCCGGGCCGTCGGCCTCGTCCTGCCGGAACTGAAGGGCAAGCTCGATGGCACGGCCATCCGTGTGCCGACGCCGAATGTCTCCATGATCGATCTTGTGTTCACGCCGGGCCGCGAAACCTCCGTCGACGAGATCAACAACGCCATGCTGGCAGCCTCCCAGACCAACCGGCTCCAGGGCGTGCTTGCGGTCAACGAGGCACCGCTGGTCTCGATTGACTTCAACCACGACTCCCATTCCTCGACCTTTGACATGACCCAGACCCAGGTCCTTGAGGGCCGCCTGGTCCGTGTGCTGAGCTGGTATGACAATGAATGGGGCTTCTCGAACCGTATGGCGGACACGGCCGTCGCCATGGGACGCCTGCTCTAAGCCATGCCACCTTGACCCGTCCGCGTATGGGGTGCGCGGATGGGTCTGGCGGGATCATTGCAGGGCTCGGCCGCGTGACAGGGTTGACTGATTGGATTGACGATGGAGGGGCTTCGTCAGATGGCACAGCGTTTCAAGACGCTCGATGATCTCGCCGCCAATGGCGGGGCTGCGGGCAAAACCATACTCGTCCGTTTGGACCTGAATGTTCCCATGGAAGGGGGCGCGGTAAGCGACCGCACACGGATTGAACGCAGCGCTGCAACGCTGAAGGATCTCTCCGCCGCCGGTGCCAAAGTGGCCTTGTTGTCCCATTTCGGGCGCCCGAAGGGTCAGATCGTGCCGGACATGTCCCTGCGCCCCGTGGCCCAGGCCGTGGCGGATGTTTTGGGCGCCCCGGTCGCTTTCGCTGAGGACTGCGTCGGTGAAAAGGCCAGCACGGTCATCAGCACCTTGAATAACGGTGATTTCGTTGTCCTCGAAAACACCCGCTTCCATGGCGGCGAGGAAAAGAACGATCCGGACTTTGCCCGCGAACTCGCCGCCCTTGGCGATATTTTCGTGGCCGACGCCTTCTCCGCGGCCCACCGGGCCCATGCGAGCACGGAAGGCATTGCCCATCACCTACCGACCTATGCCGGCCGGTCCATGGAAGCGGAACTCGCCGCCCTTGAGGCGGCGCTGACCGCGCCGGAGCGCCCCGTGGTGGCCGTGGTCGGCGGTGCCAAGATCTCCTCCAAACTCGACCTTCTGAACAACCTGATCGCCAAGGTGGACAAGCTCGTCATTGGCGGCGGCATGGCCAATACCTTCCTTGCCGCCAAGGGCACAGGCGTGGGCGCCTCCCTATGCGAGCATGAGCTCGCTGAGACGGCCCGCTCCATCATGGCGGCGGCACAGGACCAGGACTGCGAAATCATTCTGCCCGCCGACGGCGTGGTGGCTCGGGAATTCAAGGCCGAGGCCCCCTCACGCACGGTTCCCATTGAGGCCGTGGGCACGGACGACATGATCCTTGATGTGGGCAATGACACGGTCCGGCGCATTGCCGAAGCCTTTGACGGCGCCAAGACCGTGGTGTGGAACGGCCCCCTGGGCGCCTTCGAGATCACGCCCTTTGACAACGGTACCAATATGGCCGCGCGGCATGCGGCGCTGCTGACCCGTTCCGGCAGACTGACCTCTGTGGCCGGTGGCGGCGATACGGTCGCGGCCCTCAACCGGGCCGGCGCGGCGGACGACTTCACCTATATCTCGACCGCCGGCGGTGCGTTTCTCGAGTGGCTCGAAGGCAAAAGCCTTCCGGGCGTGCAGATCCTTTACCGCGCCTGAGGCACCCTTACAGCCCAGCCCCCGGCCGGGCCGTCCCGGGCGGGCAGCGGCACCAAACCGTTTCCCGGCCGACCATTCGTGTCGGCCCCAATCCCCGCTCAGGAGGGTCTCATGATGGAAGAACTGGTCCAGACCGCACAGGCCATGGTGGCCCCGGGACAGGGTATTCTGGCCGCTGACGAAAGCTCCGGCACGATCAAGAAGCGCTTCGATCAGATCAATACCGAGTCCACCGAAATGAACCGGCGTGACTATCGCGAAATGCTGTTCGGCACCACCGATGCCATGCGCGATTGCATTTCCGGCGTGATCCTGTTCGACGAGACGATCCGCCAGTCCGCCGCTGACGGCACACCCTTTGTCAAAATGCTCCAGGCCACGGGCAGCATTCCGGGCATCAAGGTGGATATGGGCGCCAAGGACCTGGCCGGCGCACCGGGCGAGAAGATCACCGAGGGTCTTGACGGTCTGCGCGAGCGCCTTGCCGAGTATTACGCCCTGGGCGCGCGCTTCGCCAAATGGCGGGCCGTGATCGACATCTCCCGCGAGGGCGGCTTTGCCATGCCCAGCGCCTATTGCATCCGGGCCAATGCCCACGCCCTCGCCCGTTATGCGGCCCTGTGCCAGGAAGCGAGCATCGTGCCCATCGTTGAGCCTGAAGTCCTGATGGACGGCGACCACGACATTGACCGCTGCTTTGAGGTCACCGAATTCACCTTGCGTGAACTCTATGCGGCTTTGTTCGAGCAGCGCGTCCTGCTGGAAGGCTCGATCCTCAAGCCGAACATGGTCGTCTCCGGCAAGCTGTGCGGCACCCAGGCCGGTGTTGACGAAGTGGCCGAGAAGACCGTCACATGCCTGAAGCGCACGGTACCCTCCTCCGTCCCGGGCATTGTGTTTCTCTCGGGCGGCCAGTCTGACGAAGATGCAACGGCCCATCTTGATGCCATGAACCGGGGCTATGACATGCCTTGGGCACTGAGCTTCTCCTATGGCCGGGCGCTGCAACAGGCAGCCCTTAAGGCTTGGGGCGGCAAGGCAGAAAATGTGCCGGCGGCCCGCGAAGCGTTCGGTCACCGGGCGCGCATGAATGGTTTGGCGGCGAAGGGCGAATGGACCGGAGAACTGGAACGTCAGGTCGCATAAGCGAGCCTGATCACGACATGACGGGCGGCGGCCTTCCGGCGCGGGACGGCTGCCGCCTCTACCTGATTACCCCACCCACGATCGACGACCTTGAGGAATTCGCGGTTCTCTTGCGCGAAGCCCTTGACGGCGGGGATGTCGCCTGCCTACAGCTTCGGTTGAAGGAAGCACCCGAAATGGAGCTTCGGCGTGCATTCGATCGTCTGGGCGCCATCGCCCGGGACAGGGATGTTGCTGTGATCCTCAACGACCGGCCCGATCTGGCGGCCGCATGGGACGCTGACGGGGCCCATGTCGGCCAACAGGACATGAAGGCCGCACAAGCCCGCAAGTTCCTCGGCCCGGACCGCATTCTGGGCGTTACCTGCCACGACTCCCGGCATCTTGCCATGGAGGCGGGCGAACGGGGCGCAGATTATGTGGCCTTCGGCGCCTTCTTCCCGTCAGAGACCAAAGACGCGCCCACCCGGGCCGATCCGGAGATTTTGACCTGGTGGACGGCCCTTTTTGAGATTCCCTGTGTCGCAATCGGAGGAATCACAGTTGAAAATGCTCCCGTCTTAGTGCAAGCGGGAGCCGATTTCTTGGCAGTCGCAGGCGGCGTGTGGTCTCACCAAAAGGGTCCGGCTGAAGCGGTAGCCGCATTCACGGCCCTTCTCGACGGGAGCATTGGGGGTCCCGGCAGGACGTAACCTGAAGGATATGGATAACCCAGCATGTCAGAGTTGAGCCCCACGCCCCGCGGAGCGTCGCAATCCCGGGTCCCGTCCGTCTGTTTCGCCGAGCGTAAACCCGTTACACACACACTCGCCGCGACCTGCCTTGCGGTCGGGCTGCTTTTTGGCGCCTCCCCTGCCCTCGCCGGCCCCTATGAGGACGGCTTGCAAGCTTATGAGGCCGGCCGCTATCAGGATGCAGCGGCCTTTTTCCGTGCCGGTGCGGACGCGGGCGACCCGCGCAGCCAGCATCTGCTCGGTATTCTCTATGTCGAAGGCAAGGGCGTTGAACAGAACGTCTCTGAAGCCATCGGCTGGCTCGCCGCTGCTGCCGAAAAGAGCCATACGGACAGCCAGTACTCCATTGCCCTGATCGCGCTTGAGGGCATTGGCGGTGCGGAACGGGATCTCCAGACGGCCCTGGCTTGGCTCGAAGTCGCCGCCAATCAGGGGCATCTCTACGCCCAGTTCGATCTTGGAACAATTTACGCGGAAGACCGGTATGTGCCGCGGGATTTGAACAAGGCTGCGCTCTGGTTCTCCAAGGCTGCCCATCAAGGACACCCGGACGCCCAGTATAATATGGGTGTGCTGTACATGACCGGTGACGGCGTTCAGCGCAATGAGAACCAGGCCCTCGAATGGTTCCGGCTGGCGGCCCAAAGCGGCCAGGTCGATGCCCAGTACAATCTCGGCGTGCTCTACACCAACGGTATCGGTGTGCCGCAGGATTTCGGCATTGCCGCCTCCTATCTTCAGCAGGCTGCCGACTCAGGCCTGGCCGATGCCCAATGGGGCCTTGGCATTCTCTCCTATCGGGGCGAAGGCATTCCGCGCAATCTGGAACAGGCCGCCCGCCTGTTCCGCAATGCCGCCGAGCAGGGCCACCCGGAAGCCCAATATATGATGTCCCGGATCTATCACTTTGGCGAAGGCGTGCCGGTGAACGCCCTTGAGGCCTATATCTGGCTCTCTCTCGCCAGCCGTCAGGGCCGTGACGACCCCCAACTGCGCCAGGAACTGGCCCAGGCTCTGACCCAGGAACAACGCCAGCAAGGCGATCGCCTCGCCGCCGAGCGCACCGCCCAACTCACCGCGGTCCGCTGATCCGGACAACCCTCTTGCGCCTCTTACTGGAACCGGGCCGCAAGGTCGGACGCGACGTCGCGGGCAATGCGGAAGGGGGAACGCTGGGTTGTCGATGTCAGTCGACCCTGCCGGCGGGCCCAGGCGACCCCTTCGCGGCCGAAACGATCCTGGATGGTCTGCATCAGGAAGGTGCGGGCCTGAGCCACGCGCTGGGATGAAAGGCGCGATGCACCATCCCCGATAAGCCAGGAACGGTGACGCTCCACGGCATCGCCCAAGGCATCAAGGCCCGAGGACTGGCGGACCGAGACCAGGACCACTTCAACGGGCCAATCCGCCTCATTTTGGGCCGCAAGGCCAAGGGCGCCTTCGAAATCGGCCTTGGCCCGTTCAGCAACCCGGCCCATATCGGCCTTTGTCACCACCGCGATATTCGGCACCTCAACAATGCCCGCCTTCATGAACTGGAGCGCGTCACCCGACGCGGGCTGGACACAGAACACCACCGTGTCCGCGATATCGGCGATTTCCGTTTCGGACTGCCCAACCCCGACCGTTTCCACAATGATCCGGTCATAGATCGAGCGCAGCAGGATGGTGGCCGGAAAGGTGAGGTCGGCAAGGCCGCCCAGCCTGTCCCGCGCCGCCATGGAGCGGATGAAAATTCCGGTATCCTCCGGATCCGCCGTAATGCGGGTCCGGTCGCCCAGCAACGCGCCGCCTGTACGCCGTGAGGATGGATCGACCGCCACCACGGCAACGGTCTGACCGCGGGAGCGCCATAGGCCGATCAAGGCATGGATCAGGCTCGACTTGCCCACCCCGGGCGGCCCGGTGATGCCGACCACATGGCCTTTGGGCGCAGCCCAGGCCGCGTCCAGAAGGTCAATCAGGGCCGGATCATCACTATGGGTCTCAAGGCCGGCCAGGGCCCGGGCCACAATGACCTTCTTGCCCGTGGAGAGGGCCTCAAAGCCGGGGAGCGCCACGCTCATGTTGTCCGGCGGATGGCAGCCTGGGCAGCCGCAAGGCGGGCGATGGGCACGCGGAAGGGCGAGCAGGACACATAGTCGAGCCCAATGCTTTCGCAAAAGTCGATTGAATTCGGATCACCGCCATGCTCGCCGCAAATGCCGACCTTGAGATCGTTGCGCCGGGTGCGGCCCCGTTCGGCACCGAGGCGCACCAATTCGCCGACGCCTTCTTGATCCAGGGTCACGAAGGGATCCTCATCCAGGATCTTCTTGGAGATGTAATCCCCCAAAAAGCGGCCCGAATCGTCCCGGCTGATACCGAACACGGTCTGGGTCAGGTCATTGGTGCCGAAGCTGAAGAATTCCGCCGAGGCCGCGATTTCATGGGCCTGAAGCGCGGCACGGGGCAGCTCGATCATGGTGCCCACGAGATAGGTGACCCGCTTGCCCTTCTCAGCCTCGACGGCATCCGCCACCGCATTGATCCGGTATTTGATGATCTCGAGTTCCGCATGGCTTGCCACCAGGGGCACCATGATCTCCGGCACGACCGCGTTTCCGGTCTTGTCCGAGACGTCGCTCGCCGCTTCCAGGATGGCGCGGGCCTGCATCTCATAGATTTCCGGAAAGGAAATCCCGAGACGGCATCCCCGATGGCCCAGCATCGGATTGACTTCGTGCAGCTCGCTCAAGCGATCCTTGAGCCTCGCCGGCTCGACGCCCATGGCCTCGGCCACTTGGGCAATCTCGTCTTCCCCATGGGGCAGGAATTCGTGCAGCGGCGGGTCGAGCAGGCGGATCGTCACCGGCAGGCCAGCCATGATGGTGAAGAGTTCCGTAAAGTCCGCCCGCTGGAACGGCAGGAGCTTTGCCAGCGCAGCGCGGCGACCGTCTTTCGTCTCTGCCAGGATCATTTCCCGGACGGCCTGAATGCGGGTCGCGTCGAAGAACATATGCTCCGTCCGGCACAAACCGATGCCTTCAGCGCCGAAATCCCGGGCCATCTTGGTATCGTCCGGGGTCTCCGCATTGGCCCGCACACCGAGGCGCCGGCGGGCATCGGCCCAGGCCATGATGGTTGCGAAATCACCGGAAAGCTCAGGCTGGATGGTCGGCACCTCGCCGCGCATCACCTGCCCCGTGGCGCCATCAATGGTGATCACATCGCCCTTGCTGACGGTGACCGGGCCGACGGTGAAGGTCTGCTTGCCATAGTCGATGCGCATGGCGCCCGCACCGGTCACGCAAGGCCGTCCCATGCCGCGGGCGACCACGGCCGCGTGGCTGGTCATGCCGCCCCGGGCCGTGAGAATGCCGGTGGCGGCATGCATGCCGTGAATGTCTTCTGGGCTTGTTTCGTTCCGCACCAGGATGGACGACACACCATTGGCTGCATGGGCTTCGGCGTCTTCGGCCTGGAACACCACAACGCCGCTCGCCGCACCGGGAGAGGCGGGCAGACCGGTCACGAGAATGTCCCGTTCGGCCTTGGGGTCGAGGCTCGGATGCAGGAGCTGGTTAAGGGAATTGGGATCGATGCGGAGCACCGCCTCTTCTTCCTTGATCCGCCCCTCATTGCACATGTCCACTGCGATTTTCAGGCTGGCCCGCGCGGTCCGCTTACCCGCACGGGTCTGGAGCATCCACAGCTTGCCCCGTTCCACAGTGAATTCGATGTCCTGCATGTCGCGATAGTGGTCTTCAAGCCGGGTCGTCACGTCGACAAGTTCGCCGAAGACTTCGGGCATGCATTCTTCCATAGACGGAAGGTTGGAGCCGCTTTCCTCCCGGGCGATCTTGGACAGGCTTTGGGGCGTGCGGATGCCGGCCACCACGTCCTCACCCTGGGCGTTGACCAGGAATTCTCCATAGAGACGGTTTTGGCCCGTGGACGGATTGCGGGTGAAGGCAACCCCCGTGGCGCTCTCGTCACCCAGATTGCCGAACACCATGGCCTGGATCGTAACGGCCGTGCCCCATTCCTCCGGAATGCTGTGCAGCTTTCTGTAGGTGACGGCGCGGGCATTCATCCAGGACCCGAACACGGCGCCGATGGCCCCCCAGAGCTGCTCGCCCGGATCCTGGGGGAAGCTGTGGCCCAGCTCCTGCTCCACGAGCTTCTTGTAGGATTGGATGACAAGCGACAGGTCCTCGTCCGTCAGATCCGTATCCTGGGTGACGCCGCGATCCATCTTCACATCATCAAGGGCATCCTCGAAGGCATGGTGATCAACGCCGAGCACCACATCGCCATACATCTGAATAAAGCGGCGATAGGAATCATAAGCAAAGCGCCGGTCCCCGGACAGCACAGCAAGGCCTTCGACGGTCTCATCGTTCAGGCCCAGATTGAGCACCGTGTCCATCATGCCGGGCATGGAAACGCGTGCGCCGGAGCGCACGGAGACGAGCAGGGGATTGCCGGAATCGCCGAACTGCTTTTCCAGATGGGTGCCAACGCCTTTCAGGGCATCGGCCACCTGCTCCATCATACCATCTGGATACTGACGGTTATTGTCATAGAAGGCCGTGCAGACTTCCGTGGTAATCGTGAAGCCGGGGGGCACAGGCAGGCCAAGGCGGCTCATCTCGGCGAGATTGGCTCCCTTGCCGCCCAACAAATTGCGCTGGTCCGCCGACCCATCATTGCGGGCTGCGCCGAACTGATAGACCCATTGCGTCATGTTTGGTTCTCCGCACACTGACTGGTCGCCCGACCGCGGGCCTTCAGCCTTCGATCCTGGAAAAGTCCGCGACGCCACTCACACTCGCGCGGATCTGACTGAGCAGAAGCAGCCGGTTATGCCGGATATCCGCCTCCGGTGCATTAACCGTTACCATTTCAAAAAAAGCATCCACGGGCGCGCGCAAGGGCGCAAGGGCAGCCATCGCGCCGGCAAAGTCCTCTGCCGCAAGGGCCTTGGCAGCGGCTGATTGGGCGGGGCCGAGCTTCTCGAACAGCGCCTGTTCCTCGTCCTGTTTCAGGAGAGCCGGATCGGCGGCGCCGTCATAGGCTTTGCCGTCCTTTTTCTCCTCGATGCGCAGAATATTGCCCGCACGCTTGACCCCGGCCTGGAGATTGGCGCCGTCCTCCGTGGCAAGGAAATCAGTCAACGCTTCAACACGGCGGACCACGCTGACGACGTCATCCTGACCCGGTAACGTGAAGACCGCATCAATAAGGTCGTGGCGGCGCTTCTGGTCCCGCAGATGGACCTTCAAACGGTCCGCCACGAAAGCCAACAGGCCCGCCAAAGCCTCGCTGCGGCTTCCGCCGATATCGCCATAGCCATCGGCGGCCCGAGCGAAAATCTCGGACAAGGGCAGGCGCAGCGCGTTTTCGAGGGCAATGCGCACGACACCTAAAGCAGCCCGGCGCAGGGCGAAGGGGTCTTTCGAGCCCGTCGGCGTTTCGCCGATGAGCCAGAAGCCCGTCAGGGTGTCGATCTTGTCGGCCAGGGCTGCGGCCATGGAGACCGGCTTGTCCGGGCAGCGGTCATGAGGGCCCTGGGGGGCGTAATGGTCGTACACAGCCTCCGCCACGCCCGGCGCCGCGCCATCGGCCAGGGCGTAATAGCGGCCCATAAGACCCTGGAGTTCCGGGAACTCACCCACCATACCTGTGAGCAAATCGCATTTGGCAAGCCGGGCCGCCTGTTCCGCGTCCTTCGGATCAGCACCGGTCATGGGCGCTAGATATTTGGCGAGCGCCGCCAGGCGGTCGACCTTGTCGGCAAGGGTGCCCAGCTTGGCGTGGAACACCACATCCTTGAGGCCGGGTGCGCGCTCCGCCAGAGGCCGCTTGCGGTCTTGATCCCAGAAGAAGCGGGCATCGGACAAGCGAGCCCGCAGCACACGCTCATTGCCCTCGATAATCCGCATGCCCCCGTCAGCGGCTTCGAGATTGGCCACGGTGATGAAATGGGGGGCGAGCCGGCCCGATTTTGGGTCGCGCACGGAGAAATATTTTTGATGCCCGCGCTTGGCGCTGACCAGCACTTCATCCGGCAGAGCGAGAAAGGCGTCATCGAACCGGCCCATGAGCACAACCGGCCATTCCACAAGCCCCGAAACCTCGGCGAGGAGACCCGGATCCTCCACCACCTCCAATCCGGCACCTGCGGCTGCCGCCTTGGCATCGGCCTCGATCTTGGCCCGGCGCTGGTCCTGATCCAGCATCACCTTGGCGCCTTCAAGGGCCGCCAGATAGCCCTTGGTGTCGCTGACCGGCACGCTACCCGGTGCCATGAAGCGATGGCCCTTGGTTTCAGCGACGGCCGTGACGCCCTCGAGGGTGACCGGAACCGGCTTGCCGTCGAACAGACATAAAATATTGTGGAGCGGCCGGACCCATCGCAGACTTCCCGAGCCCCAGCGCATGGACCGGGGCCAGTGGAACTGCGCCACGGTCTCGGCCACCAGCTTGCCCAGAACATCAGGCGTCGGACGGCCCTTGGTCTCGACGACGGCGAAATAGGTCGCCCCTTTGTCCGTGTCCCGCTTTTCCACCTCATCAAGGGTGAGGCCTACGGAGGAAAGAAATCCTTGCACGGCCTTTTCAGGCGCACCGACTTTGGGCCCCTTGCGTTCCTCGCGCCGGTCCGGCTGTTGCGCCGGGAGGCCTTCGATCAGAGCCACAAGGCGCCGCGGCGTGGCAAAGGTGCGGATCGAGGGCCGCTCAAAGCCGGCTTCGGCGAGCCCATCGCCCAGCCGACGCGCAAGCTCCGCCCGGGCGCCGTCCTGAAGCCGGGCCGGGATTTCCTCACTGAACAATTCAAGAAGCACGTCGCCCATGATGTTCGCCCTCACGCACCGGCCGATGGCGCTGGGGCGCTCGGCTTGCGGTTCAGGGCCGGCTCCGCGTTCGCGTCTGCCATGCCGCCCAGTCCTGCACCGGGGGTGCGCCCTTGCGGACTTTCCAGCCAAGCGCCGGCACAGCCGCGGGCCAAAGCCCGGACGCGCCCGATATAGGCCTGGCGTTCGGTCACGCTGATCACACCCCGTGCGTCGAGCAGATTGAAGGCATGGCTCGCCTTGATGCACTGGTCATAGGCCGGCAAGGACAACCCCGCCTCAATCAAGCGGTTGCAGGCGGCTTCAGCGTCGGCGAACTGGGTGAGGAGCACGTCCGTATTGGCATGCTCGAAATTGAACGCCGAGAACTCGCGTTCAGCCTGGTGGAACACGTCCCCATAGGTCACGCCGGCGCCGTTGAAATCGAGGTCATAGCCATTGTCGACGCCCTGCACATACATAGCGAGACGCTCAAGCCCATAGGTCAGTTCGCCGGAAACCGGGTTGCAGTCATAGCCACCGACCTGCTGGAAATAGGTGAACTGGGTCACTTCCATGCCGTCGCACCAGACTTCCCAGCCAAGCCCCCAGGCTCCGAGGGTGGGGCTTTCCCAGTCATCTTCCACAAAACGGATGTCATGGAGGGAGGGATCGATGCCGAGGGCCGTCAGGCTCCGCAGATAGAGGTCCTGAATGTCCGACGGTGAGGGCTTTAGGATGACCTGGAACTGGTAATAGTGCTGAAACCGGTTCGGGTTCTCCCCGTAACGCCCGTCTGTGGGCCGGCGGCATGGCTGCACATAGGCTGCGCGCCAGGGCTTTGGCCCCAGAGAGCGCAAGGTCGTGGCCGGATGGAACGTGCCGGCACCCATTTCGAGGTCATAGGGCTGGAGGATCACGCAGCCCTGCTGGGCCCAAAACCGTTGCAGGGTGAGGATCAGGCCCTGGAACGAACGGTCCTCATTTTGGGAGGACACCAATGGTGAATCACTGTCCTTGGCGCTGGGCATCAAATGATCAGCCATGGCTGTTGGGGCGGGAACCGTCGGTCGCCGGCGCCCGGGGAAAGAAATGCCGGAGTCTCCGACGGGTTCACCCGTGCATGCTGCACCGCAGGACCCTAGCCAGCGGCATCTAAAGGGTCAATGACGTTACGGTTTGGCGGATCTGCCCTATCCGACCCTGCCCAGACACTCAGGGCCGGCGTGTCGTGAACGGACAATCATCCCGCTCGCAAGCTGTACGCAGGCTTGCCGGCCGAAAGGTGCCGCAGGTGGCGCATTCACGCATGTCCTCAACCGACGAGGCACGCCCCCCTCCGGGCCGCTGATCCCGGGCCTGGTCCGGCCCGCCCTGGCTTGGGCTCAAAGCCCGTCGGGCAAGCAGATAGCCGGTCATGGCGAGGAGCAGAAAGACCAGGATCTTGCCCATGAACCACCTTTTCGCGTTTGCCTGCCGAGCCGCGGGATTGCGATCCTTAAATCCGATCCACGTCCAGGTTCAAAGGGTTTCGATCTTAAAGGCCGTAGCGGGCCCAGAGTGATCGGGTGGCAAGCGTACGGACCGCCGCGTCGGGGTCAACGAGGCCGACACCGGCGTTGCTCAGGTCAAGGCCACCGCTGAGGTCCGGCGCAGATGTTAAGACTGCCGGCGTATCCCCGTCACGGCTGAAGGGCACCATGCTTTCCCACCAGGGCCGGCGACGGACCAGAACCCGCGTGGCAACGGTCTCGCCGAAACGCTCCCTCAGTACACTGCGCACATCGCCGATGCCGTCAATCAGCCCCAGCCCAAGCGCCTGCTCGCCATGCCAGAAATCGCCCGTGAACAGATCCGTATCGCCAGCCTTGGTCAGGGCTTCCCCCCGACGCGCGGTCACCATTTCGATGAACAGGCGATGGACTTCGCGCAGGTGGTCGTGGACCCAGTCCACATCCGCCGGATCCTCCGGCTTGAACGGATCGAGCCGCGCCTTGTTGGCGCCCGCCGAATACAGCCGGCGCTCGACCCCCAGCTTTTCCAACACATTGTGGAGCCCAAAACCGTCCATACGCACGCCGATTGACCCGACCACCGAAAAGGGATCGGCGTAGATCTCATCGGCGGCGCAAGCGATCATATAGCCCCCGGATGCCGCCACATCCTCGACGAACGCAAACACGGGTAAGGATTTCTCGTCGGCGAGCGCTCGGATCCGGCGATGAATCAAGGCGGACTGTGCCGGTGTGCCGCCCGGAGAGTTGATGACCAGGGCAACGGCCGATGCACGCCGGGTGGAGAAGGCGGCCTCCAGCAGTCCGCCCACATTGCTCATATTCAGATTATTGCTGAACTGCCCGTCCGAGCCGATCGGCCCGAACAAGCGAATGACCGGCACAATGGCCGGCCTGTCCTGCCCCGCAGGCCATGATTTTTTAAGTGTCTCAAACATGGATCTTACATAATCGGCAGGCAGGCTTAGCTCAAGACGGACCCATGCCGGCGGGGCGTTTGGGCGCTGGACCAAGGGCCGCGGGTGGCCCGCCATCGGTCTCAAATGCGGCCCCATGGCGCGCAATGGCATCGAGAATCGGACTTGGACGTCCATCCGGAAGATGAAGGACAAGGCCCGGCGATAGGGTGACACCCGCACGCACGCCCCGCCGTCCTGTAAGCAAAAAGCGTTTCGCCGGCCGTCCGGCCATGGGCCAAAGCGGATGGAGCATGATCTCGCCCAAGGCACCGCCCAGCAGCCCCAGGATCCGGTCCAGCCGGTCCGCCCGATGAACAAGCGTGACCCGCCCTTTGTGTTTGACCCGCTCCAGCGCGACGCCGAGCCAGGTCTCCAGAACGCCGACCTCTTCCACATGGGCGCGCGCCCGATAAGGATCGGGCGGGGCTGTGCCCGTGCCTTCCGCAATAAAGGGCGGGTTCAGGAACACATGGTCGAATTCGGCATGGGCGATGGTTGGGGGCAGCGCCGTGATATCCGCCTCCACAGCCTCGACACGGCCGGCCATGGCATTGCCGCGAATGTTCCTCCGTGCGAGCGCCACGGCGCCCGAATCCATCTCGGCACCGATGATTCGTGTGCCCGGCAATCGGCGTGCCACGCACAGGCTCGCCACCCCGACCCCCATGCCCGGCTCGAACAAGACATCACCAGGGCGAGCCTCGACGGCCGCGGCGAGGATGACCGAATCAAGGCCTGCCCGGAAGCCGCGCGCGGGCTGCAACAGCTTCAACTGTCCCCCAAGGAAGTCATCGAGCGTGACGTTCTCAGCATCCGCCCCCGGCCCGATGCCGGAATCGGTTGAAAGGCGCGCTTCACTCACGGCGCATCATCCGCGGTGGAAGACGGCAGGCCCATGGGCATTCCGGCCTCGTCCATCAACCGGGCTTCGATGAGAATGCGCCGCGCCGCATCGAGCTTGTCTTCGTCCACCAGAAGGCGCCTTGGGAGAATGCTCAGACTGCCGTAGACGGTGCTCATGCCCTCATCGAAGACGACGGCCTCAATGGCGGCATCCTTAAGCACGGCACTCGCAAAGGACAAATACACGGTATCATTGGTACGCAGAAGTTCGATCATGGGGCCTGTTTCCGGAACTCACGCCTCTTTGGCCTGGAGGATTTTGGGCCGGCCCGCAAGATTTTGGGCCCCGCCCAGCTTGCGCCGCGGACGGATTCGGGGCCTGGCGGCTCGTCCTACCCTCCCGGATCCCGACCCTGATACGAGAGTGGTCATGACCCGCGTCCATCCCAGCCGCCCAGCGCATACCCTGCAAAGTTGTCCTGCGCACGGGTCATTGTGCGTTCCGTGCGGCACTTCACCCCTTTCCCCACCCGTTTAGGTATCGTATTCCGGGGAAACGGCTGTTAAAAGACCGGCGTTCAGACACGAAACGGAGGATCGGCCTTTGGCCGTTGTTGTACCCCTTACAGACGAGCGGCGCCGCGTGGACGCCGCCATCGACCGTCTCCAGGCTCTGGTCCAGGCGGACATGGAACGGGTCAACACGACCATCGTGGACCGGATGGGCAGTTCCGTGCCCATGATCCCGCAGCTTGCCGGTTATCTCGTCCGCTCAGGCGGCAAGCGCCTGCGGCCCATGCTGACCCTCGCCGCCGCGCAGATGTGTGGCTATGAGGGTGATGGGCATATCAAACTCGCCGCTGCCGTCGAATTCATCCACACCGCCACGCTGCTTCACGATGACGTGGTCGATGAAAGCGATCTGCGCCGGGGCCAGCCCACAGCCAATATCGTGTTCGGCAATCAGGCCAGCGTCCTCGTTGGCGATTTCCTGTTCAGTCGTGCCTTCCAACTCATGGTGGAAACGGACAGCCTGAAGGTCCTTGAAATCCTGTCCTACGCATCGGCCGTGATCGCCGAGGGCGAGGTCATGCAGCTTGCTGCCGCCCATGATGTGACCACCACGGAAGACACCTATCTGCAGGTCATCGCCGCCAAGACCGCGGCGCTGTTTTCTGCGGCCGCCCGCGTTGGTGCTGTTGTGGCGGGTCGTCCCGGGCCGGAGGAAGTGGCGCTCGACAGTTTTGGACGCAATCTTGGCATTGCCTTCCAGATTGTTGACGACGCTCTCGATTACTCCGGTGTCCAGGAGGATCTGGGCAAGGCAGTGGGCGATGATTTCCGGGACGGCAAGATCACGCTGCCCGTTGTGCTGGCCTATCGCCGGGGCGATGAGGAGGAGCGGACCTTTTGGAAGCGCTGCCTTGAAGATGGTGATGTGACGGATACGGATTTGACCCGAGCCATCGATCTCATCCGCCGGCACAATGCCCTGGCGGACACCATCGACCGGGCCCACCATTACGGCCGCATTGCGCGGGACGCCCTGGCGATTTTCCCGGCGAACACCCACCGCCAGGCACTCCTCGACGTGGTCGATTTCGCGATCGCCCGCGCCCACTGATCTTATCCCCGCGCCCACTGGTCACATCAGGCACCAGGCGAGCGATCAGGGCTGCGCAGAGACCGCCGTCAGTCCACGCTCCACATAATCCGTGATGATCCCATCGGCCCCCAGCGCGATGAGCGGGTCCATGGCTGCGCTGTCATTGATGGTCCAGAACTGGACCTTGAAGCCGCGGGCCCGCGCCGCCCGCAGGATGCGCGGATGGGCAAGCGTGATGCCGGAGGACCGCGTCGGGATCTGCATGGCGACGGCTTCTGTGGGCACAAGATGGGCAAGACCCACATAGGCCGCGAGGGCGAACCTGGTCACCTCCCCTGTGGACATGGACGTCGCCACATTTGGACAGGCGGCCCGGAATGCGGTCATGGCATCATCGTGGAAAGAACCGACCAGCACACGGGTTTCGGTGCCGGCGTCGCGGATCTCCCGACACATGGTCTGCGCGGCACGCTCCGTATTCGGTTTGATCTCGACCACCCACCGGGCATCCGGATGCCGGGCAAAAGCTTCCGCCAGGGTCGGCACAAAGATCCCCTGGCCTGTGAAGTCGCCACCGGCCTCGACCCGGGCGGCGCCCGCATCGGCCTTGCGGACTTCCTTATACGGCATATCAGCCACGGCGCCGGTCATATCGGTGGTGCGGTCCAAGGTGGCGTCATGGAGCAGGATCAAGACCCCGTCCGCCGTCTGCTGGACATCGACCTCAAGAACATCCGCGCCCATGCGTGCCGCTTCATCAAGGGCGCTCAGTGTATTGGCCGGCCGCACCCCAAGCCCGCCGCCATGGGCAATAATCTCGGCACGGCCCTTCGGCGCGCCATCAAAATAAGGATGGGAGACCGGATCAGGCCCCGGGATGAAGGACAGAACGACATAGATAAGAGCCAGGACGATGATCACCGAGAAAAACAGCCTGAACATGGTGATGACCCTTCACTGCAAGAACATTCCGCAAGGTGAGTCTTGACCCACCGGTGAGCCCGGCCACGCATTCCGTATCCATGCCGGGAGAGAAATTCTGGATTAAGACCCCTCCTACACTGACGAGTGCAATCCCCATCACCGTGCCTTGCACTCCTCGTCCCGGCGCACGGGATTGCAGCGGGCCGGGACCGTGCCTGGCAGGCGCACCTGATAGGGGCCAAAGTCTTCACGGGGCAGATAGTAGTCCGTCGAAATATATTGGGCGCCCGAGGCAAAGGCGGCTTCGCGGCGCGTCGTATCATTCACGCGCGCTTCGAGGGTATTGGCATCAGCCCGGGTGCGCACCAGGAAACCCGCTTCCACGGCCGTCTTGATCCGCGCCATCTGCTTCAAGGGATTGTTGAGCGTGAAATAGGCCGCATGGGGCGCAGTTTCATCGCCGGAATTGATGAACATGGGCAGGCCTTCAAGGGAGGCCTTGCCGCGGCGATAGATGGCGACTTTCTTTACCCCTTCATCAAGGGCGAACAGCACTTTGCCCCGCGCGGCATCGAGCGTCGGCCAGCCGCCGTCCAGCACAGCCTGGCGCAAGGTTGGCCGGTCCCCGCGCACATCGTCCGGCGTGATGATCCGCTGCCGTCCGAACACGCTGAGGGCCTCCGCATCAAGGGCATCATAGGCTGCCGCGTCGAAGGGGAGCGGAACGACCGCCTCCGGATTGTCGATGGGCGCATCCTTCGCATTCATCATGATCAGAATTGGGACATGACTGGGATTGGCATCGGACCAGGCCTTAATCTCCGTCAGACAGGCAATGAAGGTCGGGCAGGAGCTGTACACATCCACGTCCTGGGCGTGGAACACCTTAAAGCCCGGCGCCGCCATGGGTGCAGAGTCGTAGTCGGCCGCACCCGGCATGTCTTTCGCGCGTCGGGGCAAGGCCGGATCGGCATAGCGCCCTCCTTTGGGATCATAGAACAGGTCAAGTTCGATCTGGCGCATGCCGAGATCAAGCTGCTCCGTCAGGGAACGATGACCATAGTCGAGCGCGATCGCCGCATCGGGCGAAGTGGCCTTGATCATGGCGAGCTCCGGCGCCGGAATGAAACGCTTGTAACTGTTGTGGGAGCCCACGGCCTGGAGATCATTGAGCTTCAGATCCTCGCCAGAGACCGTACACGGCCCTTCAAGATCCGTCCCCGGAGGACAGGACTGCGCCTTGAGCGTTGTAAAGGATGTGAAAGCCAAGGCCGCCGCAGCCAGGATGATCCGAACCATTGTCAGTGTTTCCTTCCCTTAAATCTTCACACAACCTTGTAGATGCGTGATGTGACAAGGGTATTGCGCCCAGCCTGTGCTCGCCGCCGACAGAAAAAGTTCACGGGACCAGCCCTGCCCGGAGCCCTAATCTTGTCACAAAGGCAATACGCTTGCCGCTTGGGACAGATCTGGGGGCTATGAGTCATGCACACGCGCAATCTCTTGTCGACAACATCGGTCATGGCACTGCTATTGGCGGCACCGGTGGTGAATCCGCTGCCTGCACTTGCCCAAGACCAGCGACCGGCTGTCGCAGACCCGGCCCCGGAGGGTCCATCGGACGAAAGCCGCGCCGAGGCCGAACGTGAGGGCCTGGAGGTCGTCGTGGTGACGGGCGAAAAGGTCGAGCGCTCGCTGCAGGAAACAATCACATCCGTTGGCCTCATTTCGGGCGATCAGCTCGAAGTCGACACCATCGTGTCCCTGTCAGACGCTTTTGACTATATTGCCAATGTCAATCTGGGGAACACGGATGGTGGCTTCTCGATTCGCGGCATTCCCTTTGACAATCTGCTTGGGGCCGGCTCGTCACCCCTTGCGCAGATCTATGTGGATGATGTGACGCTCGGTGACCAGACGACCCGGTTCGGCGCGGAGTCCGTCTGGGACCTGGCCCAGATCGAGGTGTTGCGCGGCGCGCAGTCCACCGTGCAGGGACGAAACTCCCTCGCCGGCGCCATCATCATCCGGACCGAGGATCCCACTTACGAGTATACGGGCAAGGCCCGTGCGGTTTATCTGAACGCGGCCGAAGGCGGCGATGAATATTCCTACGCCCTTGCATTCGGTGGCCCGCTGATTGCCGATAAGCTTGCTTTCCGGGTCGCAGGCGAAAGGCGCGAAAGCGACGGGTTCGTCTCAAATCCAGTGACAGGTCAGGCAGGGGATGACTTCTATGATCAGTGGCAGGGGCGCATCAAACTGCTCTTTGAGCCGATCCCGGAAGTGCGCAGCCTGTTTACATTCTCCTATGTCCAGGCGCGGGTCGCGAGTGCCGTTTCCGACCGGCGCTCCCGCGATGAGAATGGCTTTGTGAATTTCACGGATGTTGTGCCCGGCAACGAGTCCCTGCGGCTCAATTTCGAGAATGTGCCGGACTTCAACGAGAACACCCAGTTCAACTACTCACTCAACACAAGCTGGGACGTTACGGATTATCTGACGCTAAGCTCCATCACGACCTATAGTGAAGCGCGCAATGATGAACTTCTTGATACGGATGGCACCAATCTCGACCCGGCCCAGTTTGCCGATGGCCCGATCCTCATCAACAACCCCTTCGACATTCCCAATGTGCCGACCTCGATCCCGCGCTTTGAACCGGCAGGCGAGCAGCTTGAGGTCCAGACCATCTTCACCCAGGAAGTGACCGCCTATTACAATGCCGGCGGACGATTCCGGGGTCTGCTGGGTGCCTATTATGTGGATGCGCGCGAGGATGAGTTCAATTTCACTCCGGGCATCCAGACAGGGATCCTCGGTGTCGTGGAGGACGCGACGCGGCCAGGAGTCGAGGCAACCTTGATCAATGAGCTTGGCCCCCTCCGGGGCATTCCGGCCCCGGGCAATCCGGTTGCAGATATTCCGCCAGGGCCCGAAGGCGATCCCTTCTTTGACGCGTTCATCGCCGGTGCGACCGATGCCACGGTGGATGTGATCCTGGCCAACTACAGTGATATCGGAACCTTCATTGCCCTGACGAGCGAACCCCTCGACATCATCAACTACGCCTTCTATTTCAGCGGCGAATTTGACGTCACCAGCAAGCTCACGGTGGGTTTCGGTCTGCGCTATGACCGGGAAGAGCAGGACGAAGGCCTCACGCTGAGCGGTGACACCGTCGGCACGCCGGACCCGGCCGCCCCCTTTATCCCGGAAGGCTTCTCGCCCGCCCTTGTTCCCGTGGTGCAGGGCTCCCTCGCGCTGGTGAACGGCTTTTTCGACGCGACCCTGGCGGAGGCATCCACTTCGGCGAACCAGACCTTCGATGCTATCTTGCCGTCGGGTTTCGTGCGCTATGACATTGATGATGACCGGTCGGTGAGCTTCTCCATTCGGCGGGGCTATCGCTCGGGCGGCTCGGATCTGAACATCCCGCGCCAATTCGTCTCCCAGTTCGACCCGGAATTCACCTTGAACTACGAACTGGCCCTGCGCTCCTTCTGGTTTGACCGTACCCTGAGGGTTAACGCCAATATTTTCTACACGGACTGGACGGACCAGCAGCTTGTCGTTGGCCTGTCCACGCTTCAGCAGGACGAGGTGGGCTTCAATGTGGGCAGCTCGACCCTGAAGGGTTTCGAGATCGATGCGGTCTGGCAGCCTTTTGATTTCCTCAGCATCCAGGGCGTGCTCGGCTACACGGATACAGAGTTTGAGGATTTCGACACCTCCCTCGCAGAAGTGCTCATCGAGGCCCAGAATGTCACGGCACCAATCGATCTGGAGGAAACCCTGGCCGCTTTTGATGGGCAGGAGTTCGGCTTCGCGCCGAATTGGAGCGGGGCCTTCCGGATCAGCTATGATGGGGCGAATGGCCTGTTCGGGGTGCTTGGCATCACCTATGAAGGCGAGTCTTTCGTGAACAATGCCAATAGCGGCTCGCCGACCTTCCTCAACAACGACTCGCGGGTTCTTGTGAACCTGACAGCGGGGTACACATTCCGGGGCGTGACGCTCGCCTTTGTGGGCCGCAATCTGTTCAATGAGGAATTTGTTGCGTCGGGCGGCGATGAACGCGTTCGCCTGGGGGCGCCGCGCCAGCTTGGCTTCCGCCTATCCACGGCGTGGTGACAGGTTTGATCGCCCATCGGTCCGTGCTGGGAGAACCATGACCCGCTCAAGACACGCCTGGGACACAGCCTTTGCAAACGCGACGAAACAATCCGGTTGGACTGCTTCGTCGCTTTACTCCCGGCAAAGACAAAATCACCGCTGGGTGAGTTTCAGCTCGATCCGGCGATTGCGGCGATAGGCATCCTCGCTTTGTCCCTGGTCCAACGGGTGGAAAGCCCCGAGACCGGCGGCCAGAAGATGCTCGCCCGCGACGCCCTGATTGCGCAAGAATTCGACCACGGAAATGGCGCGGGCTGCGGACAGGTGCCAGTTGCTGGGATATTGCGTGGTGCGGATCGGCCGGGCATCCGTGTGGCCATCAACCCGCAGCACCCACGGCAAGCCATCCGGAATATCGCTCGAAAGCTGACGCAGGGCGGCGGCGAGCTTGCGCAATTGGCGCTTGCCTTCCGCATTGATCTCCGCCGTGCCGGACCCGAACAACACCTCCGACTGGAACACGAAGCGGTCGCCCTCAATGCGGATATTGTCCCGGTCGGCCATCACTTCGCGCAGCCGCCCGAAAAACTCGGAACGATATTTCGCCAGTTCCTGGACTTTCTGGGCCAGCGCCGTGTTCAGGCGTTTGCCGAGATCGGCGATCGTGGCCTTGTTCTCCCGGTCCCGCTCCTCGGCGGCATCAAGGGCGGCCTGAAGGCTTGCGATCTGGGTCCGAAGGGCCGCGAGCTGACGGTTCAGGAGCGCAAGCTGGGCTTCCGCCGCCGATTTGGCCTGCCGCTCCTCGTCAAGTTGGGTGCGCAGCTCGGTGACCCGGGTTTCAAGCGCGCCTATTGCGCCCGGTTCCGGACCCGGCTCAGCCGCCGGCTCCGGCAGAACAAGAGACGGCCCAAAGACATCCGGTTCCGCGTCCGGTCCCTGAAGCTCCGCGATTTGCGCTGACAGGGTCTCGGTCTCGATGGTTCGCTCGGCCAGGGTCGCGCGCAATTCCGCGATCTGGGCGCTCAGCGTTTCTTTTTCCTGCTGCTCCAGGCTCAAAAGATTGCTGAGTTGGGCAATCTGCTCCTGAAGGCGCTGATTTGCCGTGTCGAGGCGTGAGGCGAACTGGTCTTGGACATATTTGGCAAGCACGAACAAGGTCATCAGCAGAGTGATGACCAGCACGAGCGTCGCCAGGGCATCGACAAAGCCCGGCCAATAGTCTCCGGACGTGTCACGGGTTCGGGAGTAGCGACCGGCCATGGGGCTCACCCCCTGTCGTTACGGGTGGACCCGGTACCATCGCCGCCGCGCCGTCCCTCGATGATCAGGGCCGCGATGGTCTTGGTCAGGATCTTCATTTCCGAGCGCAGTTCCTTGAGCAGGTCCGAGCGGCTTTCCTCGGCGGTCTCGCGCAGAGAATGGGCAATGGTGTTGATGCTGCGCAGGGCCTCAAGGATTTCCCGCTCGTGGGACCCCCTTGCATGGGTCACGAGTTCCTGGAGATAGGGCTGCAGATCATGGCGGCCGTTGCCATTGCCATTCCCGTTGCCGCCGCCAGACTGGCTTTGGTCGACCAGGGTCTGGGCACTCTGGAGCAGGCGGGTCGCCGTCTTGTCCAGGCTGCGCAGCGTTTCCAGACTGGCCTTGTCGACGCCTGCTTCATGCTGTTGATCGGCACGGGCCACCAGCCGATCGACCCGGGCATTCAGCTCGCGCAGCAAAGAGGGATCCATGGGGGCCAGGGCCACGGGCGCCGCAGCACCGCCTTCCGGATCCGCCGTAACCACGCCGCCTTGGGTCTGGGACACCGAAACGAGGTGAACCATGGATGTGTTGAGGTCCTTCAGGGCCTGGACGGTCTGCTCGCCCGTGCCCTTCTCCGCATGCTGCAACAGGCGGGCTGCGATTTCCCGCAAGGACATCAGGGTCTTGCCGAGTTTCTCATCCGATTGCTGGGTCGCCGATGCGAGCTGGGTCAGCGCCTGGCCGATGCCACTGAGATTGACCCCGCTGCCACCGCCAGCGGCCGGCGCGGCCACTGCGCCGCCGCCGTGCTCCGCCGTCTGACGGGTTGCGACCGCAATGGCCTGGAGCATTTCCATATGCTGACGATGCCGGTCATCGGCCTGGACAGCCTGATCCTTCGCCAACGCGGCAAGACCGCCGATCAGCTCCCGCTGGGACTGGATGACTTCGTCCATGGACGCAAGATTTTGCGTTGTCTGAACCAGCCACTGCTCCGTCGCGGCCCGCCGTTCCTCCGCTTGGGCGATGGTCTGACGCAAAGCGTCAATGTGGCGCATATTGGCGTCGAGCATGCCCATCATGTCCGGCGTCGCCGCCATGGGGCTCTCAGCGGATCCGCCGGCACCACCGATATAGGTGATGGTGCTGAGCCATTCCTCGAAGTCATTGTAGAAGCGGTTTTGCGCCTGGGCGGCCTGCAGCCCCAGGAAGCCCAGGATCAAGGACCCCGAGATCCCGAACAAGGATGAGGAAAACGCCGTATCCATGCCCGCGAGGGGTCCGGTCAGGCCTTCCTGCAAATCTTCAAATGCTGCTTCGGGCGAGCCGCCCCCCACGCTGATCGACTCCAGCGTCCCCTGGATGGCGCCGGTGGACTGCAACAAACCCCAGAACGTACCCAGAATGCCCAGGAAGATGAGCAGGTTGGACGTGTAGCGCGTAATCTCCCGGGATTCATCAAGCCGCGCGCCAATAGAGTCCAGAATAACCCGGTTCGACGTGGCCGAGATTGCCACGGGCCCTTGCTGATCCCTGAGCATGCTGGCCATGGGCGCCAGCAAAGATGTGCGCCGCGGCATGGTCAGTTCCGGATCGCCCCGGCGGAAAGCATGCACCCATCGCACTTCCGGTCCCAAGGCCATCACCCGCGTGATGCAGTAGATGACCCCCAGGATCATCACCAGAAGGATCAGGGTATTGATGACAGGGTTGCCGAGATAGGCGTCAGCGATCGGAGCGCGCACCAGATAGGCGACCATAATCACGATGATCAGGAACAGCACCATGCGGAACAGGAACCGTCCCGGTGCGGTCATTGCCGATTGCATGTCGGCGGGCATTTCGTCCGTTGTGTTCATTTCCGCCCCAATTGTCTCCCCTAGGCCCCGTATCGAACCCGAACGCGCCCAAGATCCGCCCCCGGTCCCATCGCGTCCAGACCTGACGGGGCTGTCGGCCGCCAAATCCGTCCCGTCCACCCGTCATCTGATGCACAAGGCCCTGATCAATGTCACGGGGCCATGGCCAGGATGGGGCAATATTCGGAAAAATGACGCCGTTGCCGGTCTTTTTGGGTCAGTCCCCTGCCACGATCCCGTTCGGCCCATTTTTCAGCTCGATCGGCCCATTTTTTGAGCTCGGGCCCACTTCTGAGCTCGGGCCCACTTTTGAGCTCGGGCCCACTTTTGAGCTCGATATGTGCCTGGAGCGCGCCGCGGTGTCGCCCTCCCCCACAGAGCCCAACGCGCACGGACCCGTCTCGGGACAGAGGTTTCACCGTCCGCTGCAAGCACACCTTGTGCCATACCGGGCAGTCGACCGTATTGCTAGCCTGAAGAATAAATCAGATCCACCCGGCGTGACAGCAGCCTGCCGTGATAGCCGACGGCGGACAAGGCTTCCGAACGGACATGGGGAAGGGCATTGGAGGGGTCTTCAGGGCCGTAGGAGGCCGGAAGGGCGTGCCGTTGCAGAAGATTGGCTTCGTCGCCGCCAAGCCAGGCCAGTTGAACCGCGCCCACGGCAACACCGCGCCGGGCAAGATAAGCCCGAACGCCGAGCGCCCGGCGCCGCGCAATATCCGGCGTTTCGCTGTGGGCTGCATGAGAACGGATGATCAGGGCGCCCTCATAGGCTTTCATGCGCGCCGCCAGCCGATCCAGGGCCCGGCAGGTGTCCGCATCAAGGGAAATCCCGTCTGAGGCGAGATACAGGGTCTTGCGGGGCGCTTCCTTGAGCGGATCCTGAAGCGCACCGGTCCAGTTCGCGGCAAGGGGCTGGGCGGGGGGCTCGGCCGGCCTGATACGTCCTCCATCGCGTTGCGATTCCATTCTGCCTGGAAAGGCCGTCATCCAATCGACTTCCGTGGCACCGCTCCAGGCGGTCCGGATGGCCCCATCGGGCGCCGATAATGGCCCGATGGCAATGGAAGCAATCGAACGGTGGTCGATGGCAAGGCCGTCCACGAAAGGCATGTGCCGTTTTGGGTCAAGTTCGGTCGCTTGCAGACCCCTCTGGCGCATGGGACGGAAGGGCAGACGCGCCGGGGGTGACGCTGCGAGCGTTGTTTTGGGCGTTGGGGGCGCCGTCCAAGACAGGGCCGTTACCATTGAGGCCGATGCGGCTGTCCGGGAACGGATCCAGGCCTGCACTTCAGCCGCTGTCCGCACGACTGGAGGAATGCCATCGGGCGTTTGGGCCTCTTTGCGGGATGGATGAAGCCCCTCCTCATCCACGGAGAGCAGACCGGCGGCGGCCCAGACGGGCGCCCAGATCTGTGGCCCGAGCCCAAGGAAAGCGCCGCCCAAGCTCACCGCGAGGAGAAGCGTGGTCGGCCTGCGGATGGATCCGCGCCGGCTCTCGCGCCGAACACCCGCAACCGGTCCAACGGTTTCCGGAGAAACAATCCCTCGGGAGATGGTCCGTGAGCGCCGGAACGCCCTGTTCCGTCCCGAACTCCTGCGCTTTAACTGACCTTTGGCGATACGCGCCATGCTCAGGCCCTTTTCATGCCCCTGACTGCTGGCCCGATAAAAGAAGGACCGTGTGCCGGCCTCTCGCCGACTCTCCCGCCCATCGAGGGACCCATACTGCGGCGCCAGACCCCCTCTGGGTTGAGAGCAAGCACCAAAGACGTAACCAAGCTGCTAAAGATGAAGACTTGTCCCACACAAGTTGCTTCAAAATGATACAGCCATTCCTCATAAACAATGCTTTATAAGCACTGTTTCGCCAATGAAAGCAGACCATGTCAACGGTCAAAATACCGTAAAGGATCTTTGAAGGGGGAAGAGGGCTATTTTGCGGCTGCCGGAAGCAGCTTCTGGAGCGGTCGGACGAGGCCGCCCGCGGCCGCCAGGATCGTCCCTTTGGTGAGCATATCCGCACCGCCGTCAAGGTCATGGACGAGGCCGCCCGCTTCGCGCACCAGCACAATGCCCGCCGCCATGTCCCAGGGTTTGAGGTCGCGCTCCCAGAAACCGTCAAACCGTCCGGCGGCCACAAAGGCAAGATCGAGGGCCGCCGAGCCGAAGCGGCGAATGCCAGCAACCATGGGCATCACGGCGTCAAGTTCCCGTGCGAACTGATCGAAGCCGGGCTTGCCTTTGAACGGAATGCCAGTCGCAATCAGGCTTTCCTCAAGATTGGTTCGGGCAGACACGCGCAGGCGCCGCTGATCATTGAGATAGGCGCCCTTGCCCTTCTCGGCAGAGAACATTTCATCGGTGATAGGATTGTAGATGACGCCGGCCACAAGCTGGCTGTCCCGCTCCAGCGCGATCGAGATCGCGAACTGGGGCAGTCCGTGGACGAAATTGGTGGTGCCGTCGATGGGATCGACGATCCAGCGGTGGCTCTTGTCCGTGCCCACCTCTTCGCCGCTTTCCTCCATGAGGAAGCCATAGCCGGGACGGGCCTTGGACAGATCTTCCTTGAGGGTCTTTTCCGCCTTCAAGTCGGCAGCGGTCACAAAATCCGCCGGCCCCTTTTTTGAGATCTGGAGCTGCTCGACTTCGCCGAAGTCACGGATCAGCGCCCGGCCGGCCCGGCGGGCCGCTTTCACCATGACATTCATGACCGGAGACGGGTTCATAGACGGATCACTTTCGATGCGGGAAAAGACATGCACATGGCGTTCGGGATCCACCCAATCTTAGGGCAGAACCATATTGACGTCACCGGGAGGCGCGCAGCGGTGTGGCGATCCTGAGCGTCTTGGCC
>CAYUYV010000018.1:33473-38082 GCA_964449455.1 uncultured Alphaproteobacteria bacterium
TAGGGGCGATGTTCAGGCGTCTTTCAGCCGACAGAAAAGCGGCCGCCGATCAGTCCGCGCGGCGGATATAGGTCACTTCATTCGTGTCGACCACGATCTTCTCGCCCGTTTCAATAAAGGGCGGAACCATAACGCGCAGACCATTCTCCAATGTCGCGGGCTTGTAGGACGCAGTCGCCGTCTGCCCCTTCACGGTCGGCTCGGTCATGGTGATCTCAAGGGTCACCTGATCGGGCAGGGCAATACCGAGGGGCTTTTCCTCGTGGAATTCCAACGTGACCTTCATGCCTTCCTGGAGGAACGCGGCGCGCTCGCCGACGAATTCTTTCTGGAGTTCGATCTGCTCATAGGACTCCATGTCCATGAAGGTCAGCATTTCGCCGTTCTCAAACAGGAACTGGTGATCCTTTTGCTCCAGGCGGACCCGTTCCACCGTCTCAGAAGACCGGAAACGCTCATTGAGCTTCGTGCCATCAATGAGATTTTTCAGCTCAACCTGATTGAACGCACCGCCCTTGCCCGGCTTCACGGACATGGTCTTCACAGCGACCCACAAGCCACCCTTATGCTGGACCACATTGCCGGGCCGGATTTCGTTGCCGTTTATTTTCATCACGGATCCTTGATTGACTTGCCTGGGGCCGCCACGAAGGGCGCCGCACCGGGCCGTAATTTGACGGCGGACCCTAACAAGCCCCTTTCCAGGCCGCAACGGCACGGCAAGGCCCGTCAACCGATTCCAGAGCCGGCGCGTACCACATCAAGCGCGCCGATAGGTGCAGCCACAACTATCAAAGCGGAAGAGGAGGTGCGCGTGCAGCGACCCAGAGGATTGACCACGGTTCTGGCTTTGACCGCCACCCTGATTTTGGGAGGCTGCCGTCTGCTGGGCCCGCTGCCCGAGGCCACGGACCTCGACGAACGCCTGGCCATGATGCCCACCGAAGGCCTCGCCCTTGAGGCGCCGGTCACAGTCCGTTGGAACAGCCACCAGGTGCCTTACATCCTGGCCTCTTCACAGTCCGATGCAGCCTATTCGCTCGGTCTTGTCCATGCCCATCTGCGCCTTGGCCAGCTGGAGATGCTGCGCCGGATCGTGCAGGGCCGGATTGCAGAAATGGCCGGTCCGCCGGCGGTCGAATTCGACGCCGCCATCCGGGCGGTCGGCTTTTACCGCGCAGCCGAGGCATCCGTGGCGTCGATGCCGGCCGAAACCCGAGCCTGGGTCGATCGTTTTGTTGAAGGCATCAATGATTACAAGGCGCTGATTGAGACCCAGCCCTATGAGGTCCGCGCGCTGCTCCTTGACAAGACCGACACGCCGTGGGTGCCCGAAGATGTGGTCGCCATTGGCCGGCTCGGCGCCATCGATGTGAGCTGGTTCGACTGGCTCCGGCTCCTCCCCTCCCGGGGCGATGGGGACTGGCCGGACATTCTGTCCGCCGCCCTGGCCCCTGCCTTTGAGGATCCGGTCAGTTTCGGGGCAGAGATCGTAGAAGCCCGCACGCCTTCCGATGCCGGCCAACCCCAGGCCACCGTTGCAGGACGCCGACTTGCGGGCTGGCTTGAGGCCCTCAAACAGCGGGGCAGCAACAGCATGGTCGTGGGCGCTCGCCGATCGGCAAGCGGCGCGGCCATGATCGCCTCTGATCCCCATCTGGGCTTTGTCCTGCCGAATATCTGGCTCATGGCCGGCGTGAAGACCCCGGAGCTCTCCGTTGTCGGACTGATGGGGCCGGGCCTGCCCATCTTCGCTCTGGGGCGCACACCGGATATTGCCTGGGGTGGCACCAATCTCCACGCAGCAAGCAGCGATCTCGTCGATGTCTCAGACCTCGACCCGGCTGAGATCACGACGGAGCGCCATGAGATCACCGTGCGCGCCTGGAAGAACAAGACGGCCGAGAACCGGCTTACCCCCTATGGCCCCGTGATCACCGATGTGGAGCTTGTTCGCGAGGCCCTGGGCATCAAAAAGAACGATGACACCGTGTGGGCTCTGCGCTGGACAGGTCATCTGCCCAGTGACGAAATCACCAGCCTGCTGAGGGCAATGAAAGCGGACCGGTTCGAGGAGTTTCGCGCGGCCTTTGGGGGCTTTGCCCTTCCCGGCCAGAACATGCTCTATGCGGATAAAAATGGCAGCATCGGACATATCCTCGCCGCCAAGGTTCCCGCCCGCGCAAATGAGCGCCCCGGCGATCTCATCATCTCGCCGGAGCGGGCGGACCGGGACTGGGCGCAGCTTTTTGATGCCACTGCCCTGCCCTTCGCGCAGGATCCTGAGGCAGGCTTTCTGGCCTCTTCGAACAATCGTCCGACACCGTCCGATGTGCCTGTCGGCTTCTTCTTCGGTCAGCCGGACCGGTTCCTGCGGGCCCGCGAGCTGCTATCCGCGGCGCAGGACATGACCGAACGCGATCTCATGGCGGTCCAGCTCGATGTGATCTCGGCGACGGCTCTTCGACTGAAGGACGAGATTGTCGCCCGGCTGGACGCCGGTCTTGCCGGTCTGACGGATGAGGAAGCGCGGATCTGGGGCACGCTGAAGGACTGGGACGGCCGTTATGGCCGGGACGCCCTGGGCCCTGTGGTCTTCGAAGCCTTCCTTGTCGATCTCGGCGCCCGGCTTCTGCCCGATGCGGAGGATCTGTCCGACCGCATTACCAGCGACACCAATCGCTACAAGAAGCGCCTGGGCAAAGCCCTGGCGCAGACCGATGAAACCGTACTGCTGGCGGCGGCCCGGCCGGCCCTCAAAACAGCCGTTGAGACGGCGGACAATTTCGACAGTTGGGGTGCGCTGCACCGCCTCGCCCTCCAGCATCCGCTGGCGCTTGTGCCCGTGGTCGGCTCAAAGTTCCCAGTGGTCGAGCTGCCGGCAAGCGGCAGTTCCGAAACGCTGCAGAAGACGTCCCATCCGCCGACCCGGGAGCGCCATCAGGCCGGCTATGGCTCCCAGGCCCGCCATGTTTCCGATCTCGGCGATCCGGATGCCAATTATTTCCTCCTGGCCGGGGGGCAGGACGGGTGGTTGAACTCGTCAACCTTCTCGGATCAGGTGGATATGTGGCAGGACGGGGACTATATCCGCATGCCCCTGACCGTGGAGGCTATAGAGACGGACTTTCCCATCGTCATGAAGTTGACGCCCTGATCTGTGGCCATGCAGGGTGCGCCGCGCGCACCCTGCATGACAGATGCGGATTATTCTGGTGTGATCCGGACGAATGCAGTGCGGCCAAGCTTGGCGACCATTGTGCCATCTTCTTGTGTGACGAAACTCACCATCTGGGCATCATCCAGATCGATAAAGCTGTTGTCGCCGATATGGACCAGGGTGAAGGGCACACCATCGGATGCCTCGCCGGTCAGGCGCCTGCCTGCGACCTTGACGGTGAAGGCGATGTCCGTTGCGCCGCGCAAGGCATAGTCCCCGACAAAGCTGGCCAAAACACTGGCGTCAAGGACCACCTCCTCCACTTCCTTGACGGGTTCGATGGGCCAGCCATAGGCCATGGCCATCGACCGCAGAATATCAGTCCCCAGACCACTGCCACCACTCGCATTGGTCATGACCACGGCCGCGTCACCGCGGTTCGCAAAGGCGACAAAGAAACAGCGATAGCCGCGATTGGCCCCGCCATGGCGCAGTTGCAGGTCGCCTTCGGCATTCCGGATGCCAATGCCCAGCCCATAGCCGTCTGACGGTGCGGTCCGGATCGCAGCAATGGTCTCGGCACTGAGATGGCTTACCCCGGAGGTTTCCGGAATGAGGGCCAGCACGAATTTCAGATAGTCCGTCGGCGTGGTCCAAAGACCCGCTGCTGCGCCTTCCGGATAGCGGTGCCAGCCACCAGCAATGGGTTTGCCAGCCCCGTCATGGGCCGGAGCGATCCGGGTGCCAAGCCCCTCTTCCATTGAGTCCAGGATAACAAAGGTGCTGCTGGTCATGTCCAAGGGCTTCAGGATCTGCTCAGCCATCAAATCCGCAAAGCTCTGACCGGACTGGTCCTCGGCAACCACCTGGGCGATTTGGTACCCACCGCCGGCATAGCGGAACGCCCGTTCCGGATCGGGCGCGATCCTCACGGCATCGGTATTGGCGCCATTGCGCCCCAGAACCACATCCACATTGCTCGGAATGGGCACGCCAGCGGCATAGCCTGGAAACCCGCCGACAGTGGCGCCCGCCGTATGGGACAGGAGCTTGCGCAAGGTGACGGGAAGTCCCTTGGGATTGGCAGTCTTCAGGTCGAAGGACGTGATCAACGGCGTGACATCCGCATCAAGATCAATGCCTTTTTCCTCGGCAAAGCGGACAAGACCGGCCGCCGCCACCGCCTTTGACAGGGACGCAGCCTGGAACAGGCTGTCCGTGGTCACGCCTTTGCCATAGGTCGCCGCCCAGGCAAATTTTCCCTCCCGGGCCACGGCCACGGAGACGGCCGGGACAAGGCGTTGGCCCATCCGCTGTTCGATGGTGAAGGTCTGGGGCGTCTCGCCCTTCACGCTCACAGGCCGGATGAGGCCCGCCTCGATAACCGCCTGCTTGTGCGGATCATCGTCCGCTGCAAAATCGTCCGCTGCAAAATCGTCCGCTGCAAAA
>CAYUYV010000018.1:38182-44274 GCA_964449455.1 uncultured Alphaproteobacteria bacterium
ATCGTCCGCTGCAAAATCGTCCGCTGCAAAATCGTCCGCTGCAAAAAGGGGCGTCACCCCGGACACAAAAAGCGCAATCAGGGCTGCGCGTGCCCACCATTCCGCCATGGCCACCTTCCCCGTGTTTCCATTATACCGGAGCGAACGATACCGGAGGCCATCACGCCCGTCGATTACGGAAGACTTACGTGGCACGGAAGACTTGCGTGGCGGGTAAGAATTACGTGGAACGTGAAGGCGATCAGGCCGATTTCGTCGACGCTGGAGCCGTGATGGCTGGGGCGGCTTGGAGGAGGGCGCCCGCGCGCGCCCACCATCCCGGGCGCTCGGCGAGGATTGTGCGGGCTGCCGCTTCGGCATGCGCTTCCCGCGCGAAAAGACCGAAACAGGTGCCGCCGCTGCCAGACATGCGCGCCATCAGGCAGCCGGCCTGGCCGCCAATCACGGTGAGCACCTCCGCGATATCCGGTGCGACATTCAGGGCCGGTGGCTCCAGATCATTGCGTGTCGCGGCGAGGGCATCGACGAAGGCCCGCGGCTCGCCAAAGGCCTCATCGGGCACCATGGGCCCTGAAACGCCGGTCAGGGCGTCGGGGTCGAGGCCTTTGAACACCTTCCCCGTGGGCACCGGGGTGCCGGAATTCACAAGGACGGCCCAAAGATCCGGCAGGCGCGGGGTTTGCGTCAAAACTTCGCCCACACCGGCGACGAAAGCAGGCCGGGACTCGATGCACACCGGGATATCGGCGCCGAGTGCCAAACCCAGAGCGTGAAGATCATTATGAGGAACATCAAGATCCCAATGGGCCATCAGCAGGCGCAGGGCCGCAGCAGCGTCGGCTGAGCCGCCGCCCAAACCGGCCGCGATGGGCAGTGTCTTTTCCAGTGTCAGGGCTGCCCCACCATGCGCTCCCCCCTTGTCTCGCAGCATCGTCCCGGCCCGGAACACGAGATTGTCCGTCACCGGCTCATGGGCCAGCAAAGGGGCGAAAGGGCCTTCAATGGCGAGAGACAGATCATCTGCCGGAGTGACCGAGATCCGGTCGCCCACATCGACAAACACGATGAGGCTTTCAAGGTCGTGATAGCCATCCGCGCGCCGGCGCAGCACATGGAGGAACAGATTGACCTTGGCCGGCGCATAAAGCGAAAGCGGCGCACTCATGATCCCGCCTCGTCCAAGAGCCCAAGTTCCAACTTCCGGTTCACCTGATCTTTGAGACCCGGCTCCGGATCAAGGCGCAAGGTGTGGTTCCACTGGTAGCGGGCCTCGATGCGCCGTTCCACCTGCCAATAGGCATCACCAAGATGATCATTGATGACCGGGTCGCCGGGCTCCAGGCTCACGGCGCGCTCAAGTTGCACCACCGCATCTTGATAATCACCAAGCTGATAAAGGCCCCAGCCAAGGCTGTCGATGATGAACCCGTTGCGCGGCTGCAATTTCACGGCCGTACGGATCATGGCCATGGCCTCATCAAGATTGATGCCCCGGTCGATCCAGGAATAGCCCAGATAGTTGAGCACGAAGGGCTGGTTGGGCTCCAGAGCCAGCGCCTTTTTCAGGGCCGCTTCTGCTTCGTCCCAACGCTTTGAACGTTCAAGGGCGATGCCATATTGGTGGAACAGGGCCCAGTGCTGGCGTTGTGGCTCGCCGTCAATCTGCTGGATCGCCCGGCCATAATATTCCGCCGCCGCACCATAATTCTCATCTGCGAGGAACAGGTCGCCGATGGACCCGAGCACGTCGATATTCTCCGGCGCAATCTTGATAACCCCCTTGAGGGTTTCGATGGCCTCGTCCGTGCGATCCTGGCGGCTTTGACCGAGGGCAATCTGGATCTGGGCATTGGCCCATAGGGGGGAGCTGCGCGGCACCTGAGAATAGACATCCGCAGCCATGTCATAGCGTCCCGCATTGTCGAGGATCTCGGCAAGCAGGGATTGGGCAACGGGAAAATCAGGATGCAGATAAAGCGCAATGTTCAAATACACGATGGGCAGATCAAGGGCCCGCTCATCCTCCCGCGCCAGGGCGCCGGCAAAGGCAAAAATGGCCTCGGCGGCACCGGCCTGGGCCGTGGGAACAAGACGGGCCGGCGCGGGCTGGCCCCGATCGACCCGGAAGAGCGCTGAGCCAATGGCAGGATGGGCACCCACTTCGTTCAGAAATGTCCGATAGACGCGGGACGCATCATTGCGCCGTCCAGCCCGCTCCAGAAAGCGTCCATAGGCCTCAGCGACGCGCAGGCTGGCACCACCGGACAGCTCCATGGATTTCGTATAGTAATTTTCCGCCCTCAGCCTATCGTCGGCCAGATCATAGATGAGCGCTGCGTGATAGGCCTGATAGAGATTGAGGCCGCCCCCGTCGCCAAGTCGCGAGAGGAGGGCGACGCCGATATCGGGCTGCCCATTGCCGGCCAGAGACCAGGCCTCAATGAGGAGATTGATGAGGTCCGTCAGGGGTCCACTGCCCGCGCCATCCACATGGGCCCGCGCGGTTCCGAATGCGCCGCTCCGCATGGCATGGGCGGCGAGGACCAGCCGGCCCAGGCGATCGTCACTGCGGCTTTCCACAATGCGTTCGGCCAGGACCACCGCGTTACCAATCTGGCCGCTGCTCAAGTCGAGCAGGAAGGCCCGCTCCAGAATGGCCCGGTCCATGGGACGCTTTTCCAGGGCACGGCCGTAATAGCGCGCCGCGGATGGTGTGTCCTGGATCTTGCCGGCATGGCGGGCGGAGAGATAGTCGCCAGCCAATGTCGTCTGGGTACCGATCAAGGGCCCGGACATGGGCGCGGTGGCGCATCCCGCGGCCGCCAGTGACAGCACCATCAGGCACAAAAGGCGCATGGCCGCGGGCACGGCGCCTGCGCAGATGGGCGGCACGACCGGTTTCCCGGGCAACAAAGCCCTGGTCAGAAAAGTCCTGGTCAGCACGGGGCCTTCCTTTGGGTATGGTCTTGAGGGATCAGGTGTTCGGGTAGCTCGGACCGCCACCGCCCTCGGGCACGACCCAGTTGATGTTCTGGCTCGGATCCTTGATGTCGCAGGTCTTGCAGTGGATGCAGTTTTGCGAGTTGATCACGAATTTCGGGTTTTCACCGTTTTCGTCATAGACGAACTCGTAGACCGCTGCCGGGCAATAGCGCGAGGAGGGTCCTGCATATTGGGGCAGATTGATCCCCACAGGCACGGTATCATCTTTGAGCTGAAGGTGAACCGGCTGGTCTTCCATGTGATAGGTGTTGGTGAGATAGACCGAGGACAGACGGTCAAAGGTCAGCACCCCATCGGGCTTGGGATAGTCGATCGGCTTGGATTGGGACGCCGGGCGCAGGGTTTCGCTGTCAGGTTTGCCATGGCCCAAAGTGCCGAACAGGGAGAAGCCGAACAGGGTGTTCATCCACATGTCGAAGCCGCCGAGCCCCATGCCAAGGAAGGTACCAAAGCGGGACAGGAGCGGCTTGACGTTACGCACCCGCTTCAGGTCCTTGTAGACGTGGGATTTCTTGTATTTCTCCGTATATGCCGTCACTTCGTCATTGGCGCGACCTTCCTGGAGCGCCTCAAACACGGCCTCAGCGCCCAACATGCCAGTCTTCATGGCATTGTGGCTGCCCTTGATGCGGGGCACATTGACGAAACCAGCTGCACAGCCGATCAGCGCGCCGCCCGGGAACGTCAGCTTGGGAACGGATTGGAAGCCGCCCTCGGTAATCGCCCGGCCGCCATAAGCGATCCGCTTGCCGCCCTCCAGATAGTGGCGGACCTTGGGATGGGTCTTGAAGCGCTGAAATTCCTCAAAGGGCGAGAGGTAGGGATTCTTATAGTTCAGGTGCACCACAAAACCGATGGACACCTGATTGTCCTCAATGTGGTACATCCAGGACCCACCGCCGGTCTCATCATCAAGGGGCCAGCCCATGGTGTGCACAACAAGGCCCGGCTGGTGCTTGGCCGGATCGATTTCCCAGATTTCCTTGACGCCAAGGCCGTATTTCTGGGGCTCGCAATCCTTGTCGAGTGCGAAATGCTTTTTCAGGCCCTTTGTCAGGGAGCCGTGGGCCCCTTCCGCGAACAGAGTATATTTTGCATGGAGCTCGATGCCTGGCGTGTAGCTCTCCTTCTGGGAGCCGTCGGCGGCGACACCGAAATCGCCCGTCGCGACACCCTTCACGCTGCCATCGTCATGAAACAGAACTTCCGAGACAGCAAAGCCCGGATAAATTTCAACGCCCATGGCCTCGGCCTGCTCACCGAGCCAGCGGGTCACATTGGCAAGCGAGCCTGCATAATTGCCGTGATTGTTCATCAGCGGCGGCATGGGCCAGTTGGGAATACGGAAACCGCCCTTCTTGGTCAGCCACAAAAAGCGGTCATCCGTCACTTTAACGGTGAGGGGGCAGCCCTGCTCTTTCCAGTCGGGGATCAGCTCATCAAGGGCGATGGGATCCATGACCACGCCGGAGAGGATATGGGCGCCGATCTCGGAGCCTTTTTCCAACACGGCGATGGAGTAGTCGGCGCCGGCGGCATCACACAATTTGCGGAACTGGATCGCGGCGCTGAGACCAGCCGGTCCGCCGCCCACGATCACGACATCATATTCCATAGCTTCGCGGTCCATCGCGTCCTCCCAAGCTGCTCAGCACCGGCGGCGCTCACCCTTGTAGGCAACCCGCCATTTCTCCCCTATGGGCCGCGTGATACCATCACCTCTTGGGCGGTGGACCGCACCCTTTCGTCGCGTATCCCCGGCGCCGCGTCTCCACGGCGCCGGGCAAATCTGGCCTCGCCTTATCGGGCGTCCCGCGAAGCCGGTCAACCGCCCGGCCGCGGCACAGTTAGGGCGGGCGCGTGCACTCTAGGCTGCGGTCCTTGGCTAAGGTTTAAGCCAACCAAACGCCCCAGCGTCCTCGGACACGATCCCGCAGAGGAGTCTGCACCATGACCCTGCCGCCGGACAACTCCGCCGCCACGCGCCACGGTCTACGCGCCCTGTTGTCCTGGTATGCGGCCATGGGCGTTGAGGATGTGATCGGCATCGCTCCGGTGCGCCATCGGGGGGCAAAGCCGGCCGAGCGGGCCCGCGCCGCTGGCCAGAGCGCCGCTCCGGCCCCACGCGGATCGCGGCCCAGCGAACAGATACAAGCACCGGCCGCCCAGGCCGCTGACATGGCCATCCGCACGGCGCGGGACCTCGCCGCCGGCGCCGCCACCCTTGAAGGGCTGAGGGCAGCCATGGAGGGCTTCGAGCAGTGCCCCCTCAAGCAAAGCGCCCGGTCCCTTGTGTTCGCTGACGGCAATTCGGATGCTGACCTGATGCTGGTCGGCGAAGCGCCGGGCCAGATGGAGGATGCCCAGGGCCTGCCTTTTGTCGGGCGCTCAGGTCAGCTTCTCGATCGCATGCTCGCCGCCATCGGACGGGACCGGACATCCGCCTATATCGCAAATATCCTACCCTGGCGGCCGCCCCTGAATCGCAAGCCGGAACTGACCGAAATCCAGATGTGCCTGCCGTTTTTGGTGCGCCATATCGAGCTTGCCGCGCCCAAGGCCGTTCTGGCCCTGGGCGGCACGGCGGCCCAGCATCTTTTGGGCCAGGATGCGCCCATGCACCGGCTGCGGGGCACTTGGCATGAATGCCGCTTCGGCAGCCACGCCGTCCAGGTGATGGCAACCTATCACCCGGCCTATCTGCTGCGCTCCCCCTTAGGCAAACGGGCGGCCTGGGCGGATTTTCTCGCGGTTCAGAAGGCTCTGCCGCGGACGGATCACTGACCACCTCGCAGGTGGACGCGCTGGCTAAGGGCCTCGCTGACCATCAAGGGGTTGTCGCCGGGTTCAGTTGCGAGCACCCAGACATGGCGATAGCGTCACAATTGGATCGGGGAACAGATGCGGACATCGGGGGCAAATCGCACGATTGTGACGTGCCCGGACAACAAAGAGGGCCTTTTCACTCCGGTTCGCATCGCGGTTTGAGACCGGGCGACATTTTTTCCTGGGGCCAAACTTTCAACTGGAGCCACACTTTCAACCGGGACCACACTTTCAACCGGGACCACACTTTCAACCGGGACCAC
>CAYUYV010000018.1:44374-47070 GCA_964449455.1 uncultured Alphaproteobacteria bacterium
CACTTTCAACCGGGACCACACTTTCAACCGGGACCACACTTTCAACCGGGACCACACTTTCAACCGGGACCACCCTGGCCACAGGCCAAAGGAACGGGGACACCATGACTGACAATTGGGGGTGGCGAGGGGGCCATGCCGTACTCACGGGTCTGGTCATCACGGCTCTGGTCATCACAGCGCTGGTCACCATGGCCGCGATGCCGGCCTTGGCCAATGATTGGCTCCAGGACGGTATGTCACGGACCCTTGGCGGCCGGAGCGGGCTCAGCGTGCTGTCAGCCAGTGATCGCCGCGCCTATACGCGCATTTTCGAAGCCCAGGAGAGGGGCGATCTGTCATCCGCCGACCGCTGGATTAAGAAGGTCGAGAACCCGATCCTCATGGGACATGTCCAGTTCCAGCGCTACATGCATCCCAGCGCCTACCGGTCCAAATACAGCGAACTGGCAGGCTGGCTGGCCCGATATGGCGACCATCCCCAGGCCTCCCGCATTTACAAGCTGGCCTTGAAACGAAAGCCTGATGCCGCCAAGGCGCCAAAGCCGCCCCTATCCCGCGCGTGGCGCTTCGGAAAGCGGGACCGCACAGCCTTTGAGGTTCACAATCCGGCCCGCAGCGATGCCCAGCGCCTTGAAGCCCGAAAGATCGAGCGGCGGGTGCGCTCCTTGTTGCGGCGGGAACGCCCGACCCAATCCATCAATCTGATCAATGAGCCGGAGACCAAGACCAAGCTGACCCCGGTCGAATATGACCGGATCCGCACCTGGATCGCCGCGTCCTATTACATGGAACAGATGGACGATGTGGCCCTCGACGTGGCTCAGGAAGTGGCGCGAGAAAACCGGGCCGCGGTGCCGATGGCCGACTGGATTGCCGGGCTCGCCGCCTGGAGGACCGGCAAGTTCATTCTGGCAGCAGAGCATTTCGAGGCACTCGCGCGGGCCAAGGTGCTCGGCGATTGGGAGCGCTCCGCAGGCGGGTTCTGGGCCGCACGCGCCTTCCTGCGCGCCCGGGAGCCCCAGCAGGTCATCCCCATGCTGCGCATCGCTGCGAAAACGCCCCTGTCCTTTTACGGCCTCCTCGCCCGGCGCCAACTTGCCCAGCCGGTCATCGACGATTGGAGCCTGCCGCCCCTTGATCGGGAGGGCATCGCGCGCCTGCGCCAGGACAAGGGCGTGGAGCGGGCCATCGCCCTTGCCGAACTCGGCCAGCGCGAACGGGCCGACGAGGAATTGAGCTGGGCCCATGGCCGCCTGAAGCCCGAGCAAGACCGCACGCTCATGGGCCTTGCCATGGAACTCAGCCTGCCCCACACCCAATTGAAGACAGCCCTCAGCACGGCCGAGGACGGCCTTGAATGGGGATTGTTCCCCACCCCCACCTATGAGCCCAATGGCGGCTATACGGTAGATCGGGCACTGCTCTTCGCAATCATCCGCAAGGAAAGCAAATTCGTGGCGAGCGCCCAGAGCCATGCCGGCGCGCGGGGACTGATGCAACTGATGCCGGCAACGGCCCGCTTTGTCAGCGGCGACAGCAGCTATCAGGGAAAGGGCCGCGACCTCCTGTTCGACCCGGCCCGCAACCTGGCGCTCGGTCAGAAATACACCGCCCAACTGATGAACCGGATGGAGCCGAAGGGCAATCTTCTCATGGCCCTGTGTGCTTATAATGCGGGGCCTGGCAATCTACGGCGCTGGCAGCGATCCGTGCGTTTCCAGGATGATCCCCTGCTGTTTTTAGAATCGATCCCGGTCTCGGAAACACGGGATTACGTGGAACGGGTGATGGCCGCGTTCTGGATCTACCGGGCCACCATGGGCCAAAACACGCCTTCCCTCGCAACGCTCGCGAGCGGGCAATGGCCGATCTATTCCCCCCTTGACGGGAACCAGCCGCCGGCACGCATGGCCCAGGCCGCGCCGGGCCTTTGATCACCTGAAGGAGCGAGCCCCATGGCCGGGATCGACGAAACCTTGCCCTTTCTGCCCTTGCGGGTCGCCATCCTCACGGTCTCCGACACGCGCACGCCTGCCGATGACCGCTCCGGTGATACGCTTGCGGGTTTTGTGGAGGGCGCGGGCCATGAGCTGGTCGGGCGGGCCATCGTGCCAGACGATATCGGGACCATCCGGGCCCGGATCACTGGCTGGATCGCAGCGCGATCCGTGGACGTGATCATGTCCACGGGCGGAACCGGTCTCACGGGCCGCGATGTGACCGTGGAAGCCGTCCGCCCGCTTTTCGAGAAGGAAATCGACGGTTTTTCGGCCGTATTCCACCAGATCAGCTTCGGCACCGTCGGCACCTCGACCTTACAATCGCGAGCCTGTGCGGGCCTGATCGGCAGCACTTATGTCTTCGCCCTTCCGGGCTCAACGGGCGCCGTCAAGGATGCCTGGAACGGCATCCTCCAGTACCAGCTCGACAGCCGCCACCATCCGTGCAATCTCGCGGAAATCCTGCCGCGCCTTGAAGAACACAAGGCCCGAAAGGCGTGATGCGGCCGCTAGAGCGTTTTCAGCAAAAGTGTGTGCGGTTTTGCGGTTCGAAAACGCGATAAATTAAAGAGTTAGAGCCCTTTCACTGCCCCGGACTTCTGTGAAAGGGCGCTAGAGAGGGACCATCCGGGAGCGGACATCCGGGAGCGGACATCAGAGAGCTGATGAGCGGGCGCGCCAGCGGGCAAGATC
>CAYUYV010000019.1:0-17665 GCA_964449455.1 uncultured Alphaproteobacteria bacterium
CCGAGAGGGCGATGCCAATCAGCCCCTTAAGAACAGTCCTCTATCGGAACCCGCCGCCCGCATCGAGATAGGCTTGTTCCGCAGGCGTTGTTTCGCGGCCCAAAATCCCGTTTCGATGAGGAAAACGGCCGAAATCCCGAATAACGTCCCGGTGGGCGCGGCCATAGCGGACCGCCTGGTGGCCCGAGAGGCGCTCCTCCAGAAGGCGCACCCCGTCCTCCTGGGCCGCTAAATCCTCCTGATGCGTATACGGACTGTAGAAGAACTGGCGGCGGTCGTATTCCGTCACCATGAGGTCGAAGCGGGATGCCACCGCACGCCGCGCCACCCCTAAAGCCTTGAGATCACCGGAAAAGGCCTGGGGCGTGGCCCGGAACATGTTTCGCGTGAATTGATCGAGCAGCAGGAGAAGTGCGAGGCTCCCGGACGCCGTCTCCCGCCAATCCTCCAAGCCGCCCGCAATGGCCTGCGCCACCAGACTTCCGAACTGCTTGCGGATGGCCAGGTCGAAATCCGGCGTGGCGTTGAACCAGATGCGCGGGGCTGTGTCCTCAAACCAGAAGGTCAAAACCGCCTCTGCAGTGGTCGCGGCATTGGTCGGGGCAGTCTGGGCCATGGTTCAAACTGTCCTCATCTGGGCAATCTCGGCCCTTGTGCAGGCGGGCCAGACGGGCCGATCATGGGTGAGGAGGACAAGGCCATGACAGACACGTCCCATGCCCGATCGGACCTCGATTGCCTCTACCGGCCCGGCTCAATCGCCATCATCGGCGCCTCTGACCGGGAAACCAGTATCGCTGGCACCCTCACCCAAAATGTCCTGGAAGGCTTCCCCGGGCCCGTCGCCCTGGTCAACCCTTTCCGAACCACCGTCCATGGTCGCCCCTGCCTGCCCGATGTGGCGGCCCTGGCACATGGTTTCCAGGAGCGGCCTGATCTTGCCGTCATCGTGACGCCGGCGGACGCGGTTCTCGATCATGTGGACGCCCTGGCCCGCCTCGGCGTTCCCGCCGCCGTGGTGATCTCTGATCCCAAGCGGGGCCAGATGCCGGCTGCGGATCTGCGCCAGCGGCTGCAGGATATCGCCCGCAAGACGGGCCTGCGCATCAATGGACCCAACTGCCTCGGCATTTCGACCCCGTCCCTCGGCCTCAATGCCACCATGTCCCGCTTCCGCGCGCCCGACGGCAATATCGCCTTTTTCGGTCAGTCCGCGACAGCCGCCGGCCCCATGATCGATTGGGCCCACCAGGAGGGGCTGGGTTTTTCGCACATCATTTCACTGGGCGATATGGCGGATGTGGATTTTGCGGATGTCCTGTTCTATCTCGCCGATGATCCGCACACTCGTGTTATCGTTCTTTATGCGGAGCGCTTGTCCGAGGCCCGCCGATTCCTGTCCGCCGCCCGCCATGCCGCCCACACCAAACCGGTCATTGTGCTCAAAGCCGGTATGTTGGCCGATTTAAGCGCGGAAGAAGAAACCCCGCGAGAGAGCATCTATGAGGCCGTGTTCCGGCGTGCCGGGATCCTGCGCGTGCGCACGCTTGAGGCCCTGTTCAACGCAGTCGAGGCCCTCTCCATGCGGCTGCCTGGTGATGCGCCCACCGCCCGGGGCGACAGGCTCGCCATCCTGGCCAATGGGGAGAGCATGGGCACCCTCGCCCACGACACGCTGATCGACCGCGGCGGCATCACCGCAACCCTGGCGCCCGAAACCATAGACCGTCTCGCCGCAATCCTCCCACCAGGACGGTCACGGACCAATCCCATCGACATCCTGCCGGACGCCACGGGCGAACGCTATGCCCAGGCCTTGCAGATTGTCATGGAGGACACAGGCATCGACGGCATACTGGTCCTCGCAGGCCCCACGGGCGTCGCCTCAGGGCTGGAAATGGCCGAGGCCGTGACCGGTGTTGTCGAGGCTGCGCGGAGCAAGCCGGGGCGCCGGCGGCCCTGGATTGGCACCTCCTGGCCGGGCGGCACGGAGGCAAGGCCCGCCCGGCGCCTGTTCGCGGATGCCCATATTCCCACTTTCGATACGCCCTCGGCGGCCGTCGGGGTATTCCGGGTTTTGAACGAGCACCGGCGCGTGCGCGACGCACTCCAGGAAACGCCGGCCTCGATCCCGGAGGCCTTCGCGGTCGATCCGGCCACGGCCCGCCGGGCCCTGGAAGGCGCCCAGGAGAAAGGTGAACGGGTCCTCAATGCTGTGGACCGGGTCACGGTCCTCTCCGCTTACGGATTGAACCAGGAACCGCCGCGCAGCCGCGCCTTCCCCACCGCGACCGGGGCGCCAAGCCCAGTCCCCTGGCGCATTGCGAGCCTGTTCGACAGGGAATTCGGCCCGCTGATCACATTGGGCCTTGGCGGGGACGTTGCCCCCCTCGTGGACCGGGCCGTTGTGGCCCTGCCGCCCCTGAACCAGACTCTGGCGCGGGATGCGATCCTGTCCCATGCGGCCGGTGCACGCCTCTATCGCGCCCCTGATGGCAGCCTCCAGCATACGGAGGAACTGGCCGCCCTTGTGCTCGCGCTCATGCAGGTGAGCCAGATGCTGGTCGATCTGGAGGATCTTGCCGGACTGGTCCTTGATCCGGTCCATATCTGGCCTGGCCCGGTGCTGTTCACCGGCACGCCTTTCGCCACGGGTCCTGGCCGGGGTGGTGCGTGTTGGGGCCGGGCCGAGATCCGTGTCCGGGCCACGGGAGACCCGCCCCTGGCCGGCGCCCGATCGCTCGCGATCCAGCCCTATCCGCGCACGTTGGAGCAGGACATCACCCTGCGCAACGGCATGGTTGGCCATTTGCGGCCCATCCGCCCGGAGGACGAGCCTGCACTGGGCGCCTTCCAGATGCATTTGAGCGATGAGGACATCCGCCTGCGGTTCTTCCGCATGATCCGCAAGAACGACCACGCCCTGCTCGTCACGCTGACTCAGATCGATTATGCGTGGCACATGGCCTTTGTCGTGACCGGCGAAGGGCTGCCCGGCAGTGCGGAGATCTTCGGTGTCGGTCGGCTCATCCGGGATCACCGGGAAAATTCCGGTGAATATGCCGTTATCGTGCGCTCGGACATGAAGGGCCTGGGTTTAGGGCGTCTACTGATGGATCGCCTGATTGGCTATGCCCGCAGCATCGGCCTGTCCAGTCTCTACGGCCTCGTCCTGTCGGACAATGAAGGCATGCTGGGCCTCAACCGCAAGCTGGGCTTCACCCTGAAGCGCGAACCCGACGATCCCGGCGTCATCCGGGTCACACTGGACTTAGCGTGATAACCGAATTGCTGGGATTGGGCGAATTGCCGGGATTGGGGGTATTGCCGGGATTGGGGACTTTGATGGGATTTGGGATGTGATGGGATTTGGGATGTGATGGGATTGGGGCGCTGGCCTGATTGGACATTTGACTTGGGCGCCCTTTGTCGATGCTTTCCCGGCCATGTTGCGCTGCACCGGACGGCCTGTATAGTCCGCCGCGATACGAGCAAACAGGTGCCCGCGACCCCAAGACCGGTCCAGGCGGGCCGGAACCGGGACAGCGCCCATGACCCTTCGCAATATTGCGATTATTGCCCATGTTGACCACGGAAAGACGACCCTGGTCGACCAGCTCCTCAAACAAAGCGGCACGTTCCGCCAGAATCAAGCCGTGGCCGAACGGGCCATGGATTCGAACGACCTGGAGCGCGAACGCGGGATCACCATCCTTGCCAAATGTACGAGCGTGATCTGGGAACCGCCGGCGGGCGGCGAGTCAGTGCGCATCAACATTGTGGACACGCCGGGCCACGCGGATTTCGGCGGCGAGGTGGAACGCATTCTCTCCATGGTCGACGGTGTGGTGCTGCTGGTGGATGCGGCCGAAGGGCCCATGCCCCAGACCAAATTCGTGACCTCCAAGGCCCTGGGTCTTGGGCTGCGCCCCATCGTGGTGGTCAACAAGATCGACCGCACCGATGCCCGGCCTGACGAAGTGCATGAAGAAATATTCGACCTCTTTGCCAGCCTTGACGCCAATGAGGAACAGCTCGACTTCCCCATGCTTTATGCATCGGGCCGTGATGGCTGGGCCGTCAACGACCTGTCGGAGCCGCGCGAGAGTCTGGAACCACTCTTTGAGCGGATTGTTGCCCATGTGGGTGTTCCGGCCGTCGCCGCCAATGCGACCGAGGACAAACCCTTTATCATGTTGGCCACCACGCTCCAGTCAGACCAGTATCTGGGGCGCCTCCTGACCGGGCGCATCGAAAGCGGCATTGCCACCGCGAACCAGAGCGTCAAGGTGCTCAACCGCAAGGGCGAGGAGGTGGAGCGCTTTCGTCTGTCCAAGATCCTCTCTTTCCGTGGACTGACGAAAGAGCCCGTAGAGCGGGCCCAGGCCGGAGACATCGTCGCCATCGCGGGACTGACGAAAGGCACCGTTGCCGACACCATTTGTGACCCGTCCGTCACCGAGCCGATCCCGGCACCGGGGATCGATCCCCCGACGATCTCCGTCACCTTCGGCGTGAACGACTCGCCGCTCGCCGGCCGGGAAGGCGACAAGGTCCAGTCCCGGGTGATCCGCAATCGCCTTGCGGCCGAAGCGGAAGGCAATATCGCCCTTCAAGTGCGGGACACGGAAGACAAGGACAGTTTCGAGGTTTCGGGCCGGGGCGAATTGCAGCTGGGTGTGCTGATCGAAACCATGCGCCGGGAAGGCTTCGAGCTGTCCATCAGCCGCCCCCGGGTTGTCCTGAAGACCGATGCCGACACGGGCGAGAAACTCGAGCCCATCGAGGAAGTCGTTATCGATGTGGATGAGGAATATTCGGGTACGGTCATCGAGAAGCTGTCCATGCGCAAAGGCGATCTCGTGGACATGAAAACATCCGCAGGCGGCAAATCGCGCATTGTGATGCATTGCCCGTCCCGTGCCCTGATTGGCTATCACGGCGAATTCCTGACCGACACGCGCGGCACCGGGGTGCTCAACCGGCTGTTTCACGGCTATGCGCCCTATCGCGGCGCCATTGAGGGCCGGCGCAATGGCGTGCTCATCTCAACCGAGCAGGGCGACGCCGTAGGCTATGCCCTTTTCAACCTCGAAGACCGGGGGCATCTCTTCATCCCACCCGGTGTTGCCGTCTACCAGGGCATGATCATTGGCGAACATTCACGGGACAACGACCTGGACGTGAACCCGCTGAAGGGCAAGCAGCTCACCAATGTCCGGGCATCCGGTAAGGACGAGGCCATCAAGCTCTCCCCACCGCGGGCGCTGAAGCTTGAAGATGCCATCGCCTATATCGAAGATGACGAGCTGGTTGAAGTCACGCCGGAGAGCATCCGCCTCAGAAAACGGGCGCTTCTGCCACATGAGCGTAAACGCCGTGCAAAGGACGCCAATGCGTGAGCGATTTCACCAAAATTTGATGGCATATTGACCAATTGGTTAGGCGAACGAGATGTTTTTTTTCGCGCGGCATGCCGGTTGCAGGTGTTAGTCTGTCCGGCCGGTATGACGTCTTGCGAAAGGAGATCTCGTGCTTTCGTCAGCCCAATTCACCGGACTGGTGGGTGCCGAAGGAGAGGGGCGGCACTGTCTCCTGCGCCAGGCAGCACCTTTTGGTGGCTATTCGTTTTTACACGAGGAGCCACACAAATTTGCGCATGGCGCACAGTCTGTACGTTAAACGGAGTAAGGTGGAGTCCCCGACCATGAAACATCCTGTCGATCTGCATGTGGGCCAACGACTGCGTCACCGCCGCTGGCTTGTGGGCATGACCCAACAGCAACTGGCAAGTGCCGTTGGCATCAAGTTCCAGCAAATCCAGAAATATGAGAGCGGCGCCAACCGCATCAGTGCGAGCCGTTTGTTCGATCTGGCGAACGCCCTGCAAGTTCCGGTGTCGTTCTTCTTTGACGGCCTGGATTCAACGGCCACCCAGGATGGCTCCGGCGAGACCATCGACCCGGCCGTGCTGGCGGACAAGGAAACCATGGACCTGATCCGGGCCTATTATGGCCTCGAAGAAGGCCCACGCCGCCGCCTGTTGGAGCTGGCCAAAGCCCTTAATCATTCGGGCAAGGAAGAAGCTGACCAGAACGCGGCCTGATCACTTTCGCCGGGCACCGGCTCTGTCTGGTGCCGGCGGCGGATCCTGAGGTATGGATGGTCTGTGCGGCGGCGGGGGGTAACCGCCCCGCCCTGCCCTTCCGCCTCCGGAGCTTCGCCCCATGACATCCTTCACGCCTCATTCCCATCACGATAATCGCGCCGCCCTGCGCCCCCGCCAGCGCGCCGACCTGGCCGCCACGCTGACAGCCGCCGCCGACGCGGCGCGGGACGCGATCCGCCCCCATTTTCGTACCCTCAAACGCATTGACAACAAGGCCAGTGGCACGGATTTTGATCCTGTCACGGAGGCCGACCGTGCCGCGGAACAGGCCATCCGTGCCGTGATTACCGAGCGGCACCCGGACCACGCCATTATCGGCGAGGAGTTCGGTGCGGCCAGCGGTTCAGGTGAGATGACCTGGGTTATCGATCCCATCGACGGGACACGGGCTTTCATCGCGGGTGCGCCGACATGGGGCACACTGATCGGCGTGGGACACGCGGACCAGCCGCTCATGGGCTTGATGGATCAGGGCCATGTGGGGGAGCGTTTTCTTGGCCTTGGCGGACTGTCCCTGTCCGAAGGTCCAGGGGGTCTGCGTGTGTTGGGGGTGTCCCAGGTCGAGGCCCTCGGCAAGGCCATCCTCGCGGCAACGGCCCCCGAAATGTTCTCAACTGAACAGTTTGACGCCTTTTCAAAGCTCTCAAGGGCCGCACGTCTGACCCGCTATGGGCTCGACTGCACGGCCTATTGCCTGCTCGCCGCCGGTCACGTGGATCTTGTTGTGGAAAGCGACCTCAAGATCTACGACATCTTCCCCCTGATCCCGATCATTGAAGGCGCAGGCGGCGTGGTGACGGATTGGCAGGGCAAACGGCTGACGGGCGGCGGGAACGCCGTCGCCGCAGCGACGCCAGCGCTCCATGCCGAAGCCCTTGAGGTTCTCTCACGCGTGTGACGCACCGCCCCGCGATGGGTTTTCGTCACTTTGCAGCACGTCATCCGCGCGCTCATCATCCGATCCGTTCTCGGCGAGACTGTCCTGGGACGGACGCTCCTGAGGCGGTGTCGGGTCCGGCAGAGGGTCTGCCGGCAATTCAGGAACAATCGTGACGGGTGCAATGCGATCCGGCTCATGGCTGTCCGGCGCGCTTTGAGTGTCCGGTTCCGGATCGAAATCGAGTTCTGGATCGGTACCGCTAACAATGCTGATCTGATCCGCCGCCACAATCGGGGGAGCGTGCTTTTCGATAAAGGCGTCAAAGGCTGTCCAGAACTGGGCCCGGATTGTGTCCCGTTCCTGGAGAATCTCGTGTTCCGCATCGGCAATCTGCACAAGGTGAATGACCGGCGCCCGCTCAGCCAACTGTGCGTGGGTGTCCCCATCCACGATTTGCTCAGCCCCCGCGCTTGCCAGCATGATCGGCTTCGACAGCCCTGCCACCTCATCCGGATTCATGACCCGGTCGCAGCTCCCCAGGGCCTCACGAAGCCAGCCCCAGGTGATGCCGTTCAGGCCGAGCGCCGGCTCCTCCTCAAGCAAACGGATCGTGCGCAAGAAACGGTCTCGGTCCCGCGTCACCTTGTTGTCCTGGAAGGGCTCTTGACGGGGATGTGTCGCGCCGTTCCGACTGACGAAAGCTGATCCGCGCCGCGCAAAAGTCATTGCGGAGGCGATCCCCTTGGCAAGGCCCTTGGGGAACGGTGCAGTCTTGATCCCCGTCATCGGCGCGCACAGGATCGCGCAGGAGAACTGTGCCGGGTGGGCGTGCACGAACCGCAGGGCAATGTTCCCACCCATGGAATGGGCCATGAGGATATGGGGTGCAGGCAGATCATCGGTGAGCAAACGGTCAAGAACGGCGCGCGCGTCGTCGATATAGTCGGAGAACTGGTCCACATGGCCTTTGAGCGGATGGCTGAGCAAACGGCTCGACAGGCCCTGCCCCCGCCAGTCAAAGGTCAGCACCGCAAAGCCGCGATCCTGTAGATCGCCAATGACCTCGTAATATTTTTCGATGAACTCCGTGCGCCCATGGAACAGCACGATCGTGCCGGCCGGGACCTTGCCCTCCCGCACTGGCCAAAGGGCGGTGCGCAGTTCCACGCCGTCGGCCATGCGCAGGACCTGAACCTGCGCCCCCGGCGGAACCGAACTATCCGGAGTCGACACGAGTTTTTGACGATTGACGGCCATGCAGGTCTCCCGTCCGCTTTACTGGCGCCGGAAAGGATGCTCCAAACCGGCCGCCCTGTTTTGCCCAATGCAACCGCACCTCTCGTGGAGCGGCTCAACCGTTTGAGGCCCCATGTGCGGCGCGCTCCCTCCTCAAACCTTCGAGCCCAAAGCTGCACTCGAAACAAAAAAGCTGCACTCGAAACAATGGCTTGCTCGTGGTTCTCCTGACCGAACCCTTTGCTTTCGAACGCGCCGCCCAAGGCTTGCGACTGTTTCCGTCGAACCACTAGCACAGAGTCTGGCCTTGGGCCCCATTTTCGAGCCATGAGCGGGCACGGATCGACCGGGGCGCCCAATTTGGCTCGGTCCGGCCATCCCTGACCGTTCTTTTATGGACACTGCAGAACATGGGCATCTTTGAGATGAGTGCTCGGCTTTTCGCAGCCGCATCGCTTTTCATCGCCGCTACGAGCACGGGCTTTGCCGGCGCTCTTGTGGTTTTCTGAGATTGATGCACGGACTGGTCTTGCCCTCCTTGTCCTGCGCCGCGGCCGGGTGGCAGACGTTATCCAGGCCCACGCCGCCGCCACTGCCATAATCGCGCCCACAGCCGGTTTGAGCGGCCATTGTTCCCTTCTCTGACATTCCTCTCAGTAGTCCCAGCGCCAGCTCAATCCGACCACACTTTCTGAGGATTGGGAAACATCTGTGAAGATGGACAAATTGCGGGTCACTTCGAGTTCCACGGTCACCGCACTGCTGCCGGGCAATGAGCCCTGCTTCACGCCGACATAGATGCTGTCGGTCACATATTTTCCGACCGTCACGCTGATCCCACGCTCACCGCTCTCACCATCTTCAAGACCGAATTTCAAAACGTCGATACCAAGGGCCGATTTCGCCGCACCGATCGGATCTGGCCCGCCACCGCCGCCGGACAGGGACGCCACCGCCTCACCCAGTTGCAGCAGCTCAAATGTGGTCAGCTCGGATGGATTTTTACCGAAGAGAACCTGGGCCAGGATCACGTCCTGGGGCATGGAGGGTTCGGAGGAAAGGGCGATCTCAGGCTTGGATGCCGGCCCGGTGATTGTGACGATGGCAGTCACGTCCGGCCCCTCATTGCGGGCAATGATCCTCAAGCGGGGGTCAACTTCCCGGCCGCCGTCAAAGCTCACCAAACCTTCTTGCAGGTCGAAATTCCGGCCCAGAAGTTCCAGCTTGCCCCGGCGCAGCCGAATAAGCCCCCCAAGGCGGGCTGAACCATCTTCCGCAGTCCGCAAGGTCAGATCGCCCCCCCAGCGGGAATCAAGCCCCTTACCAACGACGGTAATGGTGTCCTTGGCGCGAACATCAATCCGCAGGCGGATGGGCAAGCCACCCTCTGGGGAGCGTTCAGGCTCTTCAGGCACCATCATGCCTTCCGTGCCGTGAACTTCGACAACCTCAAGATCCACCACATTCGGCGGCACCTGATCCGGGATCGCCACGTCCACATCGTCCAGCACCACATCGCCCGACACGTCAAAGCCGGAGGATAGGCCACCCGACACGTCAAGCGCGCCACTGGCAATGGTCAACAGATCATCCGTTGCCATCAGTCGCATCTTGCGCAAGGTCACATCAAGATCAGCGGCAAAACCCGTGGTTCCCCCGAGGGTCACCGTGCCATCCGCGGCCAGGCGGCCCTGGTCCGGATCTGACGCAGTAAATTTGAGCGCGCCGCTGCCGGTTTCAAAGTCGAGAACCATCTCCTCAAGCACGGTGCCTGTGGTCAGGTTCTCATAGCGCCCGTCCTCAAGACCCAATCGGCCGGATATGGTAGGTACAGACAGGGTTCCACCAAGAGTGAGATCCGCCCGGGCGAGGCCCGCGACCCGGTGTTCGTCCGTTGGCAGAAGAGGCAGGAGCTTCTCCAAGCGGCCCACGGCCTCGATCCGGCCCTGAAGCGCCGGATCGGCAGGCAATGCCGGCATCCCATCCGGGGACAGACCAAGGGGCAAAGCGGCCGTCAGGGCAAGACGCTGCTCGGGACCGCTGCCAAGATCAAGCGTGGTGTCAAAGGACCGTCCATTCCAATCGGCCCGCCAGTTGAGATCCGCGCCCTCGCCCCCCTTATTCGAGGCTTTTTCAGCACGCGCCTTTTTGCGCTTGCGCTTCTTGCGGGACCGGGCGGCCTCAACCCGGGCGGTCCTCAAACCACTGCCCGTCAGCCGCAGCTCAGCCTTTCCTTGGTTCGGGCTTGAGGCAAGGTTCAATCGGCCATCAAGACGCCCTTCGAACGGCTCGACGCCGGGGATGAGACCGCTGATTCCGGCTGGCACGGAGTCGATGGTCAGCGCAGCGGACAGGGCCTCATCTCCCTGACGGGCTTCGAGCACGAGAGCCCCTTTGTCAGCGCCCTTGGCAATCTCAAACCGGGTCTCAGGCAGTCCCAATCCGCCTTCGGACAGATTGATTTGGACAGGATCCGTGAGACGAACGCCGATATCGGCCCGTCGCGCCTTAAAAGCGGCCAAGGTAACACCAAGGGGGCCGTCCGCTTCAGCCTCCGGCACGGACAAAGCCGCACCCAATTCGACATTTAGGCCATCGCTGCCCGGCTCATTGAGTTTGGCCGAGATGGCAAGGCCCGAAAGCGGCCCCTGCGCGCCGACACTCAGATTTTCAAGACGCAACGGCCCCCGTTCAAGCCTCTGAATATCGAGATTGGCCGTATAGCCCGGGAGGTCATCAAAAAGCGATTGCGCCGCCGACAGACGAAGGGACCGAATGGTTAAGGGTGGCCCGCCAACCATGGCCACGGCCAATTCCGTCGCATCAAGATCAATGGCAGGCTCCGGCGCGAAGGCCACCATGGCATTGAAAGAGCCGCCCGCCGGTACCGGCGTATCCGGCCCAAGGGCAGCCTGGATGAGAGCACCCAGCGGCGCCAGGGACTCCGTAGACAGATTGATGGCCTTGCCCGAGCGGGCAATGCGCGGCGCTATGGCGGCCAGTTCCCCGTCCGCCGTCTCGATGGTGAATGCGCCCATCTCGTCAAGCGCGCCGGACAGGGTCAGGGCGTGCTCCATCTCCCCCGCCGGCGTCCGGCTCAAGAAAGCAAGGCCGGTCTGGGCCTGCCAGCCCGAGAGTGAAGGCGCCGCATTCGCGGCCAAGGTCAGGTCCGTCAGCACCAGGTCCCGGATGGAGAGTTCCGGGGCATTGATGGTCGCGATCACGGTCGGACCATCCAAAGGCCCATCCATATCGGCGGTCAGGGCCAGATCACCGGCCAGAGGATGGCCGATCAGCGCACCAAGGAATTCAAGGCCCGACAAGGTCACATCCATATCGGCCTTGGCGCGGGCCGGCCGGTCCTTTGCGCCCGGGGTCAAGGAGGCGGTTGCATCCGCAGACAGATGACCGGACTCAGTGCGCAGCGTCAGGGCGTCGAGCGTCGCCGCCATGGTGCCCAAATCCACATTCGCTTTCGCATCGAACCGTGCGGAGGCCCCAAGAAGTTCACCGAACGCGGGGTTGGCGGCCTGCAGTCCCGTCAGGCGGCTCGCGAGGTCAATGTCAGCGGTGTTTTGGGCCAACCTCGCCTTGAGTACGGTCTCAAAACCCGCCTTGTTGATCAAATCCGGCGCAAGACGATCGAGAGCGGAAACCATCACCTGAAGATGCCCTTCGCCCTCCAGATCCGCCCAGGATCCGGAGGCCTGACCGGTTAGAACCGCGCCATCAAGGGCTGCCCGGAGTGTTTGTAGGCGGAGCGTTTGCGCCGCTGGATCGATCGATGCATCAAGATCCAAGGTCAGGTCCCGCCCCAGGGGCCACGGTGCCCCGCCTGAGAAAGGATTAAGGCCATTCAGAACACCCTCGCCTTTGAGCCTGTAAAGGGCCCCTTCCGGGTGCAGATCAAGACTGAGAGTCAGCATATCCGCATGGGCCCCCGCCGCATTGGGGCCGTCAGCACCAAGGGCAAGACCCAATGAGGGGGACGCCGCCGGGCCAGCCACGGTCACATCCAGCGTGCCGTTTTCGACGCTGAAAGGCGCCTGCGTCCCCATCAGGGCGACAAGATCCCCGAGGGCCACCGACAGGCTGGCATCAATACGCCCGCCACCCGGCTCATCCGCATCGGGCGTCACGCCGAACCGGCCCGTGAGAGCAAGGCTTTTCAGGCCGGCATAAAAGGCATCCAAAGACAGTCCGGGCGCGCCATCGAGATCCCGTGAAATATCAATCTGACCGCCAAGGGTGATGTCCCGGCCCAGGATAGCGCGCACCTCCTCCGGCACGGCCTCACCCGGTGCCGCGACGCCCTCTAGATCCAAGGTGCGGCCATCGGCCCAGCCACCGTCAAGGGACAGGCCGAGGCCGCCGAAACGTCCTGCCTGGATTTGTCCGGCACCGGACCAGTCCGCGCCGGTTCCCCGGCTTCGAAAGCTGATCCGCACAGGACCGAGATCGGGCATGCCCGCCAGATGGGAAAGGAGCCCGCCGTCCCGATCACCGCCCCGCAGGCGAACGCGCAGCCGGTCCCGCACCAGATTACGCTCAAGCCGGGCCTTCAGGTGAAGCCCCGTGACATTGGTCTGGCGCAGATCCAGGGCGACAAGGGCGCCATCCGGAGTCAGGGACAACGCACCATCCAAGTCGAACCGGGCCGCCCGTCCGATCACGGCTTCGCCCACGCTAAAGCCCGATATCGAGAGAGTCTCAACCACGATGGCAATGGGCAGTGTGGGGATGGACGGGAGCTGAAGTGGTTTGGGCGGCGCGGGCTCGGCCGGCGGCATGACCGGCAGCCGGCTGAGCACCGGACGCTCTATGCGGAGCCATTTCACGGCGACCCGACCGGTCAACAGGGCGACCGGGTCGATGCGCAGCTCCAGACGATCGAGGGCGGCATAAACGCCTTGACCGTCGGCCACAGTCACGTCTTCAAGGCCGATGCGCCAGGGCCAGGTGCCAGAGGTTCCGCCGACGGAGATTTCAAGCTCGCCGGGCGTGTTCACAAAGGAGAGGCCTGTGTCGAGAAGAAAGCGCCGCCCGCCTTCGCCGCCGAGTCCCATGGCAACCACCAGAAACACCACCACGACAAAGCCGACCAGGGCCATAAGGCCAGTCCGGAACCAGCCCGGCCAGCCCATGCCGCGCCGCCGGATGGCCGGCAGATGGCGAGCGCGACGCGGCGCTTTTGGGTGCGAGGGATCGGGAACGTTCTGGGTCATTGGGCCTGACACTTGACCGTTGAATGGGGTCTCAGAATGACTGTCCGAGGCTCAGATAGATCTGGAAGGACTCGTCGATACCGGATCGGCCGTTGAACGGAACGGCCACGTCAAAGCGGAAGGGACCTGCCGGCGTCAGATAGTATGCGCCAAGCCCGCCGCCGACGAGGAAGGTCTCATCAAAGCTTGGCACACTATCGTCATAAACGGTGCCGCCTTCGACAAAGGGGACCAAGCCAAAGGCTTCCGTCACACCGATGCGCAGCTCCGCGCCGGCTTCGATAGCGCTGCGCCCGCCCGCCGGGCCGCCATCCGCGTCGAGAGGTCCGGCGAACTGGAACTCAATAGGCCTCACAGACCCCCCACCCCCTGCGAAGAGCCGCCGGTTCGAGGGCACATCATTGGTCCCTTCGCCGAAAATGGACGCAAGGCGCACCCTTGCCGCGGCGACCCAACGATCCGTGCTGCCCAGCGCCTGGTAGGCCGACAGGCGCAGATCATTCTTCACAAAGCGGATGAAACCGTCATTGAGGCCCGCGGTCGGCGCCGTGACGAAACTGACCCGCTGTCCCCGGCTTGGATTGAGCAGATCATTCGTGGAGTCCCAACGGGCACTCAAGGGAAAGGCCACAATGTAAGAATCGGTCGTGATGCCCACATCGTCCGTACGCGCGTATTCGCCCTCGACACCGACACCAACCGTCAGTCGGCGGGTGCGCACGCGCTCGACACCGGCGGACGCCGTTATGGTTCGGGCGCGAAAAGCGTCCGTGTCGTCTATGGCCCCGCCCAGGGAGAGGCGCAGCGACTGGTTGAAGCGGCGAAAGCGCGGCTGGGTATAGGTCAGGCGCAGGGCCTGGCGGATCTGCGCCACCTCAAGATCTGCGCGCAGCTTCTGGCCGCGGCCGGCAAGGTTCCGGTTCTCCCAAAATAAGGACGCGCCGGGGCCGATATTGGTCGCGAATTCAAAGCCCCCGCCAATGGTGCGCCGGTCCCGTTCGCTTACGGCAACCACAATAGGCAGGCGTCCTTGATCATCCGCCTCATCGGCGGCACGAACCTGGGCACTTGTGAAAAGTCCCGTGCCCTGCAGACGCTCCCCAAAGATCTTGACAAGATCCGGATCATAAAGGTCATCATCTTCCCACGGACGGTATTCTTCAAGAAACAACCGGTCGACCCGTTCAAGGCCAGAGATCTCCAACGCCCCGAAGCGAACCCGTTCTCCCAGGGCCAGGGTCACGGTGACATCGACCCGCTTGTCGCGCAGATCAACAGCGACGCGGCGATTGGCAAGGCGCACAAAGGCAAAGCCCTGGCGGCGGGCAACCGCGATGGCCCGCCCCTGGGCGCCCAGGATTGCCGCGCCCGTGGCCGTGCTGCCCGTGGGAAAGGCCAGGTCACGCCCCATCCGGGGGATCTTTTCGGCACCCTCCGGCACCGGATCATCAGCGAAGGCAACGGTGTAGGTGCGAATGGGAAAAAGGGGGCCGGTCTCGACCTGCAGGGTCACTCTCACCGGGTCCTCATCGGTGTCGATGGCGAAGGTCACGCGGCCCTGGTAATAGGCCTCCGATTTGAGCGCCGTCTCCAGCCGGGTGATATCGCCCTGGGCGCGGCGGCGCAGGGCTGCAAGGCTCAGTGGGCGCTGAGCGCGCAAGGTGAACAGCTTGGCGCTCGCTTCCAGAAGGGATTTGAGGCTGCCACCTTTGACGCCTTCAATTTTCGGACGATAGGCGATGCCATCTTCTGCCCATGCCGATCCTGGTGCGGCGCAAAAAACGCCACAGAAAACGGCCCAAAAAACGGCCCAAAAAACGGCAGTGGCAAAGAGCACTTGGGGGGTGACCAGGAAGACCGCAGGGGAAAGCCCAACTGAAGAACGCCCAACTGAGGAACGCCCAACTGAAAAACGCAAGGGCTGCGCCCCTGGCAGACCTCGCTCTGTCTCAAACACTGCCACCACGGCCTGCAACCCTGCCTTTTTGTCAGCCTCACACGAGCATGACTTTTAAGGGGGTTTGGGCCGAAAAGAAAACCACGCCGCATGCCACTGGGCGTGGTTTGACCAGCGGTCGATGGCTATTGCACCGGCCGCCTGAACCCGCGGTCAGTCCTGAACCCACGATCAGTCCTGAACCCACGATCAGTCTGGCAGGACCGACCCAAGATAAGCGGGCAATTCATAGGGCGCCACATGGGTCAGATCGCGCTGGATCTCAGCGGCGACGTATTGGCGTAGCATGATGGGCAGGCAGCCAGACAATTCGGCAAGGGCCTGGGGCGGGGCCACCAGGACCAGGCGGTCAAAGCGGTTTTCCGTCAGGCTGTCTTCAAGGGCCCGGACCAGAGCCTTGGCAAAGGCCTGTTTGGTGCAGCCAGCACTGGGGGTCTGGCCGCCCTTCATGCCACCGAGGGCGCTGGGCTCAAAGGTCTTGCGTTCCGGGGTTGAGCCGAAGCCAGCACAGTTGAGATAGAAATCTGTGCTGAAGGCCGGTCCGATGCCGGAATTGCGTCCATGGCTTTCGAACACTTTGGCCCGGCTGCCATCTGTAATCACGATCCAGGTGCGCGCACCGGTCATGAAAGTGGCACCGAGGGGGGAAGGATGAGCCGATTCTTGGAACACGTTTGTCCGCTCCCGAATTTGTTCGCGCGGGATATCCCGCGCTCTTCCTTTTTGGGGGTTCACCTCTTTTGGAGGTTCACGCGGCGGTGGATCTGTTCAGGAACCGGAGAGCGCCGCCCTTCACCGATTCTGATCCACCATCGGCTGAGCACCCTAACATGATGTTGACGCGCGCACGCCAGCGACATGCGCAAGAGGCATCACGTTTTTTTCGGGTGTCTTACATTCCGTGTGGTGCAGCGCAGTTGGTTTGATGCAGCGCAGCAGAAACCGGGAGGGGCAAAAGCCGTCAGGACCGGACGGTTCCTGCCAATTGTCCGGCGACGGAATGGGTGAGGTCCAGAAAGCGGTCAATTTCCGCCTTCTCGGTCATGAAAGAAGTTACCAGGCGGACCATCCGCCCACCCGCCGGGTCACCTGGAACCGCCCACGGATAAAATCGAGCGCCTTGCGCATGCAATGCCTGTGTCAGGCCCTCGGGAAAGACAGCGAACACCTCATTGGCCTCGGTCGGATAGGCAAGGTTCACACCGGGCACGCTCTCAAGCCCAACGGAAAGGTCCTTAGCCCGGGCATTGGCCTTGGCCGCCAGCTCAAGCCACAGACCATCGGTGAGATAGGCCTGCCACTGGGCACCCAAAAAACGGCCCTTGGACAGCAGATGACCTGCCCGCTTGCGCGCAAAAGCGGTCGCATGGGTCAGATCGGGATCAAAAAACAAGATGGCTTCGGCCGCCAGGGCGCCGTTCTTGGTGGCCCCGAAGGAGAGCACATCGACGCCGGCGCGCCAGGTCAGATCCGCCGCGGAACAGTCCAGCCCGACAAGCGCATTGGCAAAGCGCGCACCGTCCATGTGCACACGCAGGCCGGCCCGGTGCGCAAGGTCTGACAGGGCCGAAATCTCTTCCGGCGTATAGACTGTTCCGCATTCGGTGGCCTGGGTCAGGCTGAGAGCGCGGGCCTGAACATGGTGCACAACGCCGGGAGGCAGATGGGCCAAGGCCTGTTGCACCGTGTCCGGATGAAGCTTGCCGCCCTCACCCGCTAGCGGAATCAGCTTGGCGCCATGGGTGAAGAACTCCGGTGCGCCGCATTCGTCCGTCTGGATATGGCTTGCTTCGTGACACAGAACCGCACCATGGGGCGGGGTCACAGCGGCCAGGGCCAGGGAATTCGCCGCGCTGCCTGTGGCGACAAAGAATGCCTCAAGCCGGCCACACTCAAAGACGCTGCGCAACTGATCAATTGCGGCCCGCGACCAGGGATCCTCCCCATAGCTTGGCACAGGACCCGCATTTGCTGCCGCAATCGCCGCCACAATTTCCGGTGCAGCACCCACCGCATTGTCACTGGAAAAGTCCATGGACCGTCACTTCCTCCCCGGTTCTGGCTCCCCGGTTCTGGCTCCCCGGTGCTGGCCAGAGCCCCCTTGCCGAAGCGGACCCGGCGCGCCCCATGGCAGGCCCACCCCATGGCCGGTCCACCCTATGGCAGGCGCACCACAAGGCGGTTGATCGGCATGTCGA
>CAYUYV010000019.1:17765-32711 GCA_964449455.1 uncultured Alphaproteobacteria bacterium
CACCCTATGGCAGGCGCACCACAAGGCGGTTGATCGGCATGTCGAAGCGGCCATTGCGCCCCGGCCCCTGGCCCGCGAACAGGCGCTCAAGTTCTTCCAGCATAAGCCGATGGGAGCCCGGTGACAGCACAAAGGCGGCATAAAAAAAGCCCGCGGCTTCGCGGGCCAGAACCGCAGGCGGGCCGGACAGACTGAACACTGAGGAGTCCACGCTCACGGTGGCGCCCGAAAAGCTGGTGACGGCCAGCCGCTCCAGGGCACCGCCATGCCTGACCCGGGCATCTCCCAGATCAACCCGTCCGTACCAGGGAAATTCGCGCTGCACCCAGCCATAGATCAGGTCATGCACCTCCGCATAGCCGGGCGCCAGCGCCATGTCGCCGTCAATGATGGCCGCGAAGATCCCACCGGAGCGCAGCACGCGGTTCGCCTCCACCAGTACAGGCTCCACAGGATCCATGAGGGTGAGCGCCCAATGGCACAAAGCGATGTCCACCTCGCCATCCGCCACAAAGCCCATGTCCTGGGCCAGGGCCTGGTGCAGTGCCGCCGCATTGGGCGGCAAACGGCGGCGTGCGAGGCTGAGTTCGTCCTGGCTCATATCAACCCCGGTCAGACGCACCCGGCCGGCAAAGCGATGGTGACACAGCTCCAGAAGCGGGCCACTGCCACAGGCAAGATCAAGAACATGGCCATGTTCATCCGGCCTGACCAGATCGGCGAGCCATTCGTAACTTGTGCGCCCCGCGCCGTCCCGGCAGCGCATGGCACAGGCTTCCGTGAAGCCCGGATGCTCATGATGGATCGCAAGCAGATGATCCCGAAGGCTTTCATGGCTCGGATGAAGGCCTGCGCTAACGCGGTGCATCCAATCGGTATCCAGGAGTGATGGCTGTTTCATGGGGTATGATGACTTTCTGTATCGGGAAAAAAAGGGGGCCTTGACCTCGCGCACCCCCCGGGCCGGCAGAATGCCATTCAGCCGTCGATGAAGAGGAGCATGACCCGCTGGCGAAAGCGCCAGTCCCCGCCAGTCCTGCACGCGGCAAGATAAGGCCCCGTGATGGGATGGTCGAGCATGGCGGACAGGGACACAGTGTCATCAAAGACACAGCGCTGCAGGAAGCCTTCGACCGGTCCTGATGCACTCTCGGGTGCCCCGTTTTCATACGTGATCTCCTGAACGCGGACCCGCGCCCCGAGGGTCTCAAGGCGTTCCAACACCGCTTCACCGGTGATGTAAGGCGCCCCCTCGCCGCCGCGGAATGCTTCGAGGAACAGGCGATAGAATTTCAGGTAATGGGCATCGCTGCAGGCATGGGCGATAAACCCGCTGCCCCCATCCATAGCCTGGAGAAACCGCCTCAAACCCGCCTCAAGATCCGCCTCCGGAAGAGCGTAAAGGGCATGGGTTGCCCAGACCACGTCAAAGGGCCCCGCTTCTGCCGCCAGGTCTTCGATCCCGATTTGATAGTCCTGATCGGGAACAAAGGGGGCTCTGAGGGCCGCTCGCGCCTCCTCGATCGAGAAAGACGAGGGATCGAGCAGGCTTGTATGCACGGGCTTGATGGCGGCCTCGCCCACTTGGCCATGCGCGATGAGGGCGGTGGGAAATTTGCCGGATCCGCAAGCCACATCGAGCAGCCGCAAGGACCGGTCTCCCACGCCCGCCTGCCGGGCCTCGAACCAGGCCTTCCAGTCCAGGGCTTGCGCCAGGTAGCGGTAATCCGCCGTGGCCAGAGCATAAAAGTCGTCCATCCCGGCCCGTTTGGCTTCGCTCCAATGGGCCAGGCTGCGTTCAGCGGTGTCAGCCACGGTCCTGGCCCTCCCTGTCTCCGGGAGCGGGCCAGCAAATCGGGTTCAGCGGGCTCGCCGCCACCTCGCCAGGCCCCGTATCCGGAATGAATTTTTGCCAGTCTCCAGACACCATGGTGGGCTGATCAACCACGCGCGCACCATCGGCGAAATAGGTGTTGGCCAGAACAATCCGGCTCAGGCCCGTGCGATTGGCAGCGGCAGTGTGGAAACTGAGATTGTGATGGAAGCTGACCTCGCCAGTCTCGAACGGTCCATCCTCCACGCCAATGCCCTGGCGGCGGAAGGTCTCGGCCACCTCGCGGTCATAGCTGGTGTCGTGTTTGCTGAACGGCAAATGCTCGACAAGCCGGTAGGCATCTATGGGCTTTGCGAAGGCCAGCGGCCCCATGGCCCGCGGGATGGCCTGGGCCGGGATCCACGCGGTCACCACATCATTGGTGGCCAGGGGAAAGTGATGATCATCATAATGCCAGGGCGTGCGGCCACAGCCCGGCTCTTTCGATAGCACATTATCGTGGTACAGACGAATGGCCGGCACGTCGAGCAGGCCCGCCGAAATCCCAGCAATCCGTGGACTGAGCACAAAGGACCGGATGATGGCATGGTCAAGCCAGATCATGTCCAGGCTGAAGAACCGGTCACGAACCCCGCCATCGAGCGTGATGGCAAAGGCATCGGACAGCAGCGTAACGAGCTCCTGCCGCAGGCGGACCATCACCGCAGGCGACAACACCCCTTTCAGTTTCACAAAACCATTGGCCTTGAAAAAAGCGCGATCTTCTTCTGCCAAGCTATAGGGCTCTTGCAGCGCCCGACTCACCTCGTCATCCGTGGCCGGCGTTATGGATGGCAAGGCCGGCTCTGACTCATCGAGCGCCTGATGCTCCTTGGGATCATTTTCCGCCAGGGTCACATACCAGTCCCACCAGGCCTGATTGTCCTGCTCCCAGGGCTGTTCGATGCCGTCTTCTTGCGCGTTCCGACCGGTCAAGACCGGATTGGGCCGTGCAGCCGTGTCCGTCATGGCTCTTTTCCTCCTGGTGGTTACGGCGGAACGGCTTCCACCCTAACGCACCGGGATGGTCATACACGGATTTGACTGGAAAGAACCACCATCCGGCAGCGGATTGACATCATGTGTCGCAGCCGTTGGTCCCGGGCGGGTGCGGTTTATAACGTTTGGGGTGTGACGTCACGCGCGCGGATTACAGATCTCGGTCGGCGCCCACTTCCACGTCTTCCAGCATGTCCCGACGCAGGATGCGGATGGAATGGGCATTTTCGAGTTGAATAAGGCCTTCCTTGCTCAGCTTGGTCATGGTCCGGCTGACCGTTTCGATGGTCAAGCCCAGGAAATCTGCAATGTCAGCGCGGGACATGGGGAGGGACACGGGATCAAATTGCTCACCACGGCCTTGGGCCATGCGGCTGAGCTTCATGATAAAGCTCGCCAGCCGCTCCCGTGCGGTCTTGCGGCCCAGAAGCAGAATTTGTTCCTGGGCGGATGACAATTCGTCCGTGGCCATTGCGAGAAGCTTGCGCTCCATCTCCGGGCTTTCCTCGAACAGAGCCATCAGCCGGTCCCTCGGGAACCGGCACAGCTCCACATCGCTCACCGCTTCGATGGAATAGCTGTACACGTCCTTGTGGGTCAGCCCCATAAAGTCGCCGGGGAACAGAAATCCCGTAATCTGACGACGCCCGTCCGGCAACATCTTGGTGACGCGAACAACACCCGTGCACAGATTGAAAGCGTAGTCGGCCGCGTCTGCTTCATAGATGATGGTCTGTGGGGCCCTGAACCGCATCTCCGTCGTCATGGCCGACAGACGGATGAGACCTTCATCATTCAAGACGCCGCAAAAAGACTGAAACCGGGCGGAACAGGCATGGCAATGGGCTGCCGATTCGGTTTGCGGAGAAGCAGTCGGTCGAAACGTATTGATCTGGGTGTCCCTCAAGCCTTGGTCATTCATGGCCCACACTCGTTGAAGCCGGCATGTTTTCCGCGACCAGTGTCCTAGCTGAAAAACCCTGTTTCGCGGTCATCCTTTCGATTTAGGTGAGCCTACTCCTTCAATCAGGCTTCGGCTATAGCGCAGATGCCGATTTCTACCTGCACCTGTGCTCTGGCCCCGAAATCCGTTGTGATGCCCGCACAGGCTGTTTGGATACGGATAACCCCCATCGAACAAGGGTTTATCCGCATGCACCTCAGGTTGCTTTATCGCAAAGCCTAGACGACTCAAGGTCGGAAAGGATCCGGTGGCAGCCCGTCAAAGAACGGTCCATCCATCCTCAGACCGCTGTGCTGCACTGCATCCTTTGGTGAGGATCCACCCTCCGCAATGGAGGAAACGGCCTCCTCGGACGCCTCGCAAGAGGGGCGCACGCGGAACGAAACCCGATATCGCAGCTGTCCGCCCCCATCGGGGGATTCTTCTCGGGGTGCAGCGATAATGACCTGCTCCGCATCCACCTGCCCGTCCGTGAAACACAACACGGTGTAGCCATAGGCGGCACTGTCCAAAAAGCGCAGATGGGGATTCTGGCGGGGATTGCGGAACAACCGGGCGAGCCCAGGGAGATTGGTGAAGGCCGCCGCCGCGGCAGCCTTGATGCCATAGAGTAAAGTCGTGTTGAGATTGACGCGATCCCGGGGGCCGTGCGGGCCAATATCCAACGTATCGGCAAGGTCCCGATACCAGATCAGTGGACGGACACGTTCGTCGGGGACCCGGCGCGCGAGGTCGAACAGGGATGGCGAGCTGATCCCCGGGGTGCAGAACTCCGCAGCGACGGCAGGCTCCGGCACGTCCGGGTCCGCACCAACCAGGCCGACCAGAGCCGCGTGATGATCCCCCGACAAGGTGATCACATTGGAGATGTTCTTTTCCCGGAGGAAGGCCGTCAGTTCCAGGCGTTCGCCCGGATAGCCCTCCCAGCTGTCGCTTGAGAGCACCGCATCACCGAGCCCGATGTCGACACTGCCGAAATCGAATCGCAAAGGCATGATGGGGACAGAAGAAGCCCAAACTCGCCAGCTGGCTTTCGAGGCCGCCATGCTGGCCTTCCACCACGCCTTTTGAGTCTCGCCCAACATGGTGCCCGGCGGACTGTCCCGGCGCGCATTGGGGACGGGGCGGCCCAGAATCGTGACCGCGTCGGGCGGATTGCCGTCATTGTCCGTACGCCCCGCATCAAATGTCCTGACCAGCGTGACCGGGATGCCGCCCCGCCCCCCCGGGAAGAAGGGATTGAGAGCTTCGGGCACCGGATGATCCGACCGGTAGGCCCGGGTGTCCGAGACAATAAGGTCCACATGGCGGCCCAGGGACAAGGAGCGGTAGATGCGGATGGACTCAATGGCGGCACGATTGTTCGGCTCGGCGGGCAGATCCTCGGCGGACACGAGCGCGTCTTCGACCGGCGTGTCCCTGAAGTCATGGGCCTCGGCCGGAACGTTCCCAAGCCCGCGCGCGCCGGTCAGTAGCGCCGGAATATATTCGAACCAGGCCTGATTGGCCGCAAGGCGCTGCTTCTGGGCCGGTGCGCCGCCCTGACCATAGGTGTCGTGGCTCTGCCAGCCATCATTGGCGAATTCGTGGTCGTCCCAGGTGCAGACAAAGGGCCAGCGGGCACGCGCCGCCATCAAATCCGGATCCATACAATAGGTCCGGTAGAGGTGGCGGAAGTCCTCCAGCGTGCGGGCATGGGCGCCCAGTCCGGTCATGCCGCCACCGCTGGGCAAGGGCGGCACGGACCGCACCGCAATGGGATCGCGTTCAGTGGCGTCCACCGGCGTCGCAAAGAGCGTTTCATAGATGAAATCACCCAAATGCAGGACCAGGCGCAGGCGCTCTTCCGGCGGGCGGGCCTCATCCTCCAGGAGCATTCGCCGATAGGCGGCGAAAGTGCCCGCCTGATAGTTTTGACAGGACACCGAGGCCAGCCTGAAGGGACGCGGATCATCCCCATGGGGTGCTGTGAAGGTGCGCCCCAGGGGCGCCGAAATGGAAGGGCCGGCCACGAACCGGTAGAAATATTCCGTCCCAGGATCAAGGCCATCGACGAAGAGGCGCACGGTGTGGTCGGATGCGGCCGTGGCTTCCAGGGGCGCTGCCACAACAAGGCTTCGAAAATCCGGGAAGCGGGAGACCTGCGCCATCAAAGGCACGGGCTCAAGCCCCCCTTGCGCCGGCACGGCTCGGGTCCACAGGACCACGCCATCGGGCTGTGGATCTCCGGAGGCAACGCCTTGAGGAAAGCGCACACCGCCGGCCGGCAAAGCACCCGGCGCCTGAAGCCCATCTGACCGCGAAAGGCCCATGCCCGCGGTCGCTGCAAAGGATCCAGCCCCTGCAAGAAGACCAAGGATCACATGACGGCGCGTCTCACCCGGTGTCCCCATGGGCCTTCCCCCTCGTACAAGGCCGGATCGACCCGTTCCGCAGCTCACGCGTCCGTTTTGGCCGTGTCCGTGCCCTCTTCCTCGTCCGGCTTCGGCATTTTGACGTCGGGCTCGCCGTTGCGCTTGCCCACCCATCGGCCGGTCTCGCCCGTGTAACGCAGATAGGTCTCGCCAAATTCCCTGGCGAGATACGCCTCTTCTTCGGCAATAACGCCCCAGCGCAGGATGACGACCGCGATACCGGTCGCAATGAGCATCAAAGGCGCATCGACCATGAGGGCAAGGCCAACGCCGATCAGGATGAGGCCCACATACATCGGGTTGCGGGTGAAGCGATACAAACCGTTGGTCACGAGCACATTGGCAGGCTTTGTGGGCTCAACGGATGTCCCTTCAAGACGGAACTGGAACAGGGCCCAGGCGCCGAAGACAAGGCCGATCATCACGAGAAGGGGGCCGAAAAGGGCGAGCAGCGCGGCAAAGAGATTGCCCAGGGTCGCGCCCGTCAGCCAATCCAGCAGAAAACCCACGATCCACGCGATCCCGAACAGGACCGGCGGCAGCACCATGACCTTGGGACCACTGCGCGGACTCGGATAGTCCTCGCGGCCCGTGCCCAAACCCAGGTTCCCCATTCCCATGTCCCACATGTCCATGCCCCCGATGATCCTGTACGGCAGACACCATGACAGGGCGCGGACCGGCCCAGCCGGGCGCGTCCCCTGCTTCGCAATGGCACAACACGGTCAAGCCGGGAGCATGTCAAGTGGCGAGGCGGTTATCGCCGCTGGGCACGGGTGCGGACCCCGTTTGCCCGCCCCACTCTCACCCCCATGGGCCACGGCGGCGGTGATCGCCGCTGCGGCTAAACCCGATGGGCAGGCTGCGCGCGCCAAAGAGCCGATGGAGCAGAACACCAGCGACGAACCCGCCGATATGGGCCCAAAAGGCCACCCCAGGCTCGCCCGGAGGGGTCAGAACACCGCTCGCAAGCTGCATGGCGAACCACACGCCAAGCACGATCATGGCCGGGATAGGCACAATGGTGATGATGCCGAAAAAGATCAGCACATCCACGCGGGCGGTCGGATAGAGGAACAGATAAGCCCCAAGAATGCCTGATATGGCGCCGCTTGCGCCGATCATAGGGATCGTGCTGTCCGGGCTAAGCACGGCCTGGGTCAGGGCGGCAATGATGCCGCAGGCCAGATAGAACAGGATGAAGGTCACCGGGTTCATGGCGTCTTCGACATTGTCGCCAAAGATCCAGAGAAACAGCATGTTCCCGCCCAGGTGAAACAGGCCGCCATGGAGGAACATTGAGGTGATCACCGTGGCCTCGGCGGGCACCCGCTCAAGGGACGGCGGCAGCGCGGCATAGCCGAACAGGTTCGCCGGGATCATGCCGTAGCTGTAAACGAAGGCCTGTTGGGCCGTCTCGCCGACAAGACTGAGCTGATAGACGAAAACGGCGACGCAGGAGGCCATCAACGCCCAGGTGACGACCGGTGGTCGGTCGACCGGGTTGCTGTCACGCAGCGGGAACATCAGCAGGTCTCCCCGTTTGACGCCAGGCCGGATTGCCCCCTCGGGAGATCGGTCCTGCACCTGCTTTCAGGCTGCCTTGGACACGGATGCATCCCCGTAAGCCATGATGATCGCCTGGGAAGCGCACGGGCGCACCGTCGCCTGCGCAGACATGCGCGGTGCACGAGCCGGCGGCTGGCGTGATGAGCCATTGGGACCACAGTGACGGGCAGATCACGTCTCCCGCCAGGCCCGGCTCATGCTCTCCTGGATGGGCTCGATGAGGTAATCGAAGGGCGTGCGGGCCCCGGTCTGGATGAAGACCTCCGCGAGCATACCGGGTTGAAGCTTGCGGTCCGCACCAAGGCGCGCCACTTCCTCGTCGGTCACGGAAATATTGGCCGTGTAATAGGGCATGCCTGTGCGTTCATCCATGAGGGCATCGGCGGCCACATAGGTCAGCTCACCGACCAGACGCGGCGTCGTCCGCTGGGAAAACGCCGTCAGCTGAACATCGGCGCGCAGACCTTCATAGACATTGTCAATGTCCGACGGGAACACCCGGGCTTCAATGATCAGCGTATCGTCCGCTGGCACCAGCTCCAGAACCACTTCGCCGGGCGCGATGACCTGGCCGGCCGAATTGACCTGCTTGTTGACCACGACCCCCTTTTCCGGCGAGCGGATTTCGATGTGCTCAAGGGTGAAGGCGGCCTTTTCAAGGGTTTCGGCGAAATCGAAGGCTTCGGTCTGGCGCTCACGCAGTTCGGCGACGATCTGCTCCTGGGCATTCTTCTTGACCTGGAGCATCTCCAGTTGCGCCTCCCCGATCAGAACACGGGCCTGGGCCATGCGGGCCACATGGCTGCCCCGCTCACCGCGCAATTCGGCGCCGGCGCGCTCCAGGGCCAGGATACGGGTCCGCGGGGCATAGCCTTTTTCGTGCAGCTCGCGCAGGCCCTCCAATTCGGATTCCAGAAGCGACATCTGCTCGCTCTTGGCCGAAACCTGGGATTTCAGGCCCACGATTTCCTCATTGAGCTGATTGATGCGCTCGGACACCATGCTGACCTGGCCGTCGATTGACGCGCGGCGGGCCTGGAACAGCTTGATCTGTCCATTGATGGCCTCGGCCACATTGGATTCGCTGTCCATGCGCTCCAACATGTCCTTGGGAAAGGTGATCTCGTCGGCCCCGTCGCGCTCGGCCGTCAGGCGCGCCACGGCCGCGCGGGCCTGGTCATATTGGGTCTGCACCCGGCGGCGATCGGCGATGGCGCGGGTCTCGTCGAGCCGCACCAGGACCTGGCCTTGCTCCACCTCATCACCATCGGAGACGAGGATTTCGGCCACGATGCCACCTTCGAGATGCTGGATTTTCTTCCGGCTGCTGAAGACCTTGACCGTTCCCGGCGCGATGACTGCGCTGTTCAAAGGCGCAAGGGCGGCCCAGGCGCTGAAACCGCCGAACATGAAGACGACGATGAAGAAACCGACCAGCACGTAATTGCGTGTGTTGACCGGAACGTCGCCCACCGTCGATGTGTCTTCGAGGGCCAGATCCTGATCCTGCTTGGCTGGCAGTTTGGGCGCCTCGGGGGCGACCGTCTTCTGGGCCTTGTTCGCGCCGGCGACGCGTCCGAGCTTTTCGGAAAGGGTCATCCCTGCATGTCCTTAACGCTGATGATCGGTCCTGTTCGGCACGTGTTGCTCAGTCTGCTCTCAGTCGCCGTCCCGAGCCTCAATTATGAGGCAACCGGACGGATCGATGGCGCATTCGGCTGTTCGATTTTGGCGCCGCCTTGCCCGCCACGCCGGGTCACCTTGGGCAGCACCTCGCCGATGGGGCCGAACTCGTCAACCGAGCCGTCCTTGATGACCAGCAGCTTGTCGAGCACCTGAACAATTGACGGCCGGTGTGCGACCACGACCAAAGTGGAGCCGCGAGATTTGAGGGTCATCATGGCCTTTTTAAGCGCCTGTTCGCCTTCGCCATCCAGATTGGCATTGGGCTCATCCAGCACCACAAGCGCAGGCGTCTTATAGACGGCCCGGGCGAGCCCCAGACGCTGGCGCTGACCGCCGGAGAGATTGGCGCCGCTCTCGCCGATCCGGGTGTCATACCCGTTCTCAAAACGCAAAATCATGTCATGGACCCCGGCAAGCTGGGCCGCCTCGACCACAGCTTGGGGATCAGGCTCCGTAAAGCGCGCCACATTCTCGGCAATCGTGCCGTCGAACAGCTCCACGTCCTGGGGCAGATAACCGAGATGGGGACCAAGCTCATTGTGGTCCCAGTTTGCAATATCGACGCCATCGAGCCGGACATGGCCGCTCGCCGGCCGCCAGACACCGACAAGCAGGCGCGCCAAAGTGGATTTGCCGGCGGCACTCGGACCGATAATGCCGAGGGCTTCGCCCGCCTCGATATCGAAACTGATGCCTTTCAGAAGGGGCTTCTTCGTATCCGGAGCCACCGCCACGACCCGATCCACCGCCAACGCCCCTTTGGGCCGCGGCAGGGGCATGGATTTGCGGTCTTCCCAGTCCTCCAGAAAGCTCTTCAGCCGGCCATAGGCATTGCGGGCCAGAACCACATTGCGCCAATTGCCCACGGCCATTTCCACCGGGGCCAGGGCCCGGCCCATAATAATGGAGGCCGCAATCATGACGCCCGGCGTAATCTCCTGCCCCACCACCAGAAAGGCGCCGACCCCCAGCATGGCAATCTGGAGCACCGGGCGAACAAATTTTACCGCGCTCTTCACAGTCGCGCTGCGGTCATTGGCTTCCGCCTGGAGGGCCAGCGACTTGCGGTGATGATCGTTCCAGCGCCGCTTGATGCCCTCAAGCATGCCCATGGCCTCAATCACTTCGGCATTGCGCAGGCTGCTCTCCGCGAAATTAGTGGCGAGGATGCCATGGCCCGACGCGGTCTTGAGGGATTTGCGGGTCAAAAGCTCACTGCTGATGGCCAGCATGAACAAAGCCACCGCACCGGCGAGCGCCACAGCGCCCAGCACCGGGTGCATCAGGAAGATGAAGAGCAGAAACACCGGCGTCCAAGGCGCATCAAAAAAGACAATAAGGCCATTCCCACCCAGGAAATTGCGCACCGAGTCCATGTCTCGCAGGGGCTGAGCCCGGCCAGACGAGCGCGTGATCAAGGATTTGGCGAGCAACTGCCCAAACATCGGATTGGTCAGTTTGAGGTCGAGACCGCTCGACATGCGATGGAGGACCACCATCCGCACATATTCGAGCAGTGCACCGATCAGAATGAGAAAAACGGCTGCGACGGTCAGGTAAATCAGCGTATCAATGCTCTGGGATACCAGCACCCGGTCATAAATCTGCATCATATACATGGGGCCGACGAGCATCAGCAGGTTAATGAACAAGCTGAAAAAGCCCACATACAGGAAAATGGACCGGGCGCCCTTCAAAAGAATCTCAATGGGATTTTTCGGCGCCTGATGGAGTTTAACGATGCTCACGCTTCACCTGTTTTGTTCAGCCCCAAATACCCATAGCACCCAAACGGTTTGAGCCGCCTGAGCCTGCCTTTGCGTGGCATCGGATCCGCAAATGACCCCGGAGCGCATCCTGGGGCCAGGGATCACCAATTCCTTCGCATGATCCGGACCATTACCTGTCTCGCACTATAGCGCAAACCCCATACGCCCGGATCCACAAATTCGTCGGTCATTGACACTGAACAAGTGTGAATGCCGAGCCCACAAAAAAGGGCCCGCCATGGGTCTGGCGGAGCCCGTTCACCATGGTGACCGCCGGGAGCGGATCCGGATCCCGCCCCGCGCAGGCTAGGCAGGATCAAGGCAGGGCAGACGTAAACAGCACATCTCGAATACCGAGAAAGCCGAACCCGCCAAGGTCATAGGCTGAAAAATCAAACGTGATCGGCTCGTCGGTGATCAGCGGGGCGTCTGGCTCGGCGGCATCCTCATTCAGGGCCGCCTGGGTCACGGCAAAATCAAGGTCTTCAACGGTCAACACGTCATTGGCACCGAGGCTTGTGCCGCCCAGCCCATCAAAGGTGAGGGTCTCGCCCGTTTCGGCGTCCGTGTAGACAAGATCGCTGCCCTGGGTCGAGAGGCCAAGCGTGAAGGTGGCGAAGTCCCGGCCGCCGTGGAAATCGGTAAGGTCGAGGACATCCTCGCCGATCCGGAAATCGCGGATGACGTCATCGCCCTCGGTCCAGACGAAGCGGTCCGCACCATCGCCGCCGCTGAGCACATCGTCGCCGAGGCCGCCATTAAGAACGTCGGCACCAAGATCGCCATAGACCGTATCCATGCCGGAACTGCCCAGGACCGCGTCATCGCCGGCATTCCCGAAAATAAGGTCATTGCCGGTCCCGCCCACCAGGGTGTCCGCCCCCTCTTCGCCGCGGATACGGTCGAAGCCGCCATAACCGATGACGAGGTCGTCGCCGTCCATGGAGCGGACCACATCGTCCATCTCGCTGCCGCCCAGATTGTCAGCCGTCGCCGCCCCAAAACGGGCAACGATGCGCGGCGCCTCCAGGGGATCAGTGACACTGTCGATGCGCACCGTGGTGAGCTGGATGCCCGTATCCTCTGTCACCGGATCATCCGCATCATTGAAGGCAAGGGCTGGGGTGGCGTGATTGGCCACGATAAATTCGGCGAGGGCGTCCTGCTGGCTGCCGGCCGCGAAGGCATCATTGAGGCCGTCCGTATCCACCAGACTGTCGACCAGCACCGGATCGCGGGCCTCGTCCGCCTGCAGGAACGGCTCGACGCCAAGCGCCGCGTCTCCTTCAAGCAGGGCCGTCGGCACGACCGCGCGGATCCCGTCTTCCAGGAGGCCCGGCACGATATCGCCGTCAATGATGAGGGGTACTGGGCCGCTCGCGGTGTTCACAACCACATTCATCACCCGCTCCATGGCGGGCGCCGTGGGATCAAAGCTGAAATTGAAGCCGGCTGTCTGGACAAATTGCGGGGGCGCGCCCGCATCATCACTGCCGCTTTCGGACACGGCCAGCTCAAGGATCGTGAACAGATCAAAGGGCGACAGGGTCACAAGGCTCAACGAGTCCGGCTCCACACCCAACGTGTCCTGAACATCGCCGACAGTGATTTCACCGGCCAACCGTCCTGTTTCGGCGCTGGCCTGGGGCGCTAAGCGCGTGCCGTCTTCGGCCATCTCGCCAATGGAGGCGCCGATGCCGCCGGCGAGGGTCAAAGACACAAGCACGGTGCTGTCCAGATCCTGTGCGAATGCAAGGTTCGCAGCGGCGATCATGTCACCAAGATTGGTCTGCTCGCCGCGAACTTCCTGGGTCAGACCATTGAGATAGACATCCGTGAAACCCAGAATCTCGCGGGCCGCCGGATCCGGTGTCGGATCCGCCATGGGATCGGGTTGGGGATCGGGTTGGGGATCAGGTTGGGGCTCAGGCGCTGGTTCAGGATCCGGCATTGGGTCGGGAAGCGGATCCGTCATGGGATCGGGCATGGGATCCGTCATGGGATCCGGCTGGGGTTCGGGATCGGGTGCCGGGCTCGGGTCAGGCTCCGGCGCGGCCGCCAGCGGGCCGGCTGTGAAATTCGCCCAGACCGTGTCCCAAAAGGCGGACAGGTCCGATCCTTCCGGCGCCGCCGTCGCATACTGATTATAAGTCCAGAAGCTGCCATTGACCGGATCACTCAGCGTCGCGCTGCCGAAACCGCCATCAATGCGCGAGCCCGCCCCATCCGGCGCGAAGGGCGCATCGGAGGTGCTGACGGCTTCGACTTCGAAACCAGCTTCGGGGCCGGCATCGGCGTCGCGATACGCCACATAGGCGCCGGAGGCACCCTCTCCGTAGGCAGAAAAACTGATGGCAAGGTCGCCATCCCCATTGACGGCAAGGCTCGGAAAGGCCGTAGCAGACCCGATCCCCAAGGTCTCCGCTCCGATCGTTCCTTGCTCGACCACGGTCGCATCCACAGTGTCGACCGCAATCCAGTGCACACTGGGATTATCCGCATCAACACCCGCCGGCGGCGTGACCGTGAAGGCGGCATAAAGTGTGTCGTCCCGCCAGACCGCATCCCAAACCCGGCGATCCTGGAGTTTGACGGACACATCGCTGCCCGCCTGCCCCGCATCCTGCAGCACGAGACCAAGATAATCCCCCGTCTGATCATCAACGTCGCCGAGGGGCAGCGCAAAGCCCTCAAAGCCCGGCTCGCCAAGGGGGTCGGTCACGCGGACCATCATCGCAAAGTCGTCGGTCTCGAAGGGGGTATGCACCCCGTTATAGGCCACGAGCCAGGCGCCCGACTGGCCATCAAGATCACCGTCGAGGCGCGCCAGTTCGAAACTGAAATTGGCCGTGGCGCTGATGGGGATGCCCAAGGCCGCTGCCGGATCCGTCACGGTGACAGATGGCGCACCGCCGTCATAAAGACCACCCGTCGTCTCGCCTTTCTCGACGATCCAAAGCCGTGTCCCCAGCACATCGGCACCATCCCCGCCCGTTTCGGTCTCAAACAGGTTCGCCGAGATGTAAAGCGCATCCTGGTCAACCGAAAGGCTGACCCCGTCAGCGAAGGCATTCACACCGCCCACGGACTGAAGCGCATCGATGGACGTGGCGGACCAGCCGTCCTCGGGGTTGCCCGAATTGGAGACGGCGATATGGAGTGTGGAGCTGTCGTCCTCGCTGGTGCCCGTGTCGATGCCCGAATTGGACAGTGCCGTGACGATATAGCGATCCGCGGACTGATCGTAGAGGACGCGCGGATTGTAAAATACCGCGCCATGGCCGATGACCGCCTCGTCTCCAGCGCCAAAGAAAGACGCCAGATCCTGCGTCTCAAGATGGCTGCCATCCTTGGTGAACCATTGGACCGCGCCATTGACCACGTTCACCACATGGTCAAGGCCGACCGCGCCGCTGGCATCGGCCGGAATTGCGCCCGAGGCTTCAAAGCCCACGGCGTCGAAAATCAGATCAAAACTGCTGTCCGGGCCCGGGTTCGGCGTCCCGCTTGCCCCGAGGCCCCCAAGATTTTCCAAGGTCACTTCGGGAATGAGGGATCCGGTGTCCATGGACAAGAGGCCGGAATGCCAAAGCCGGTCCATCAGATCATCGAAAGTGGTCAGATCCACGCCCAAGAGATCGACGGCCTGCGTGGTCACGGCTGGCACAGTCA
>CAYUYV010000019.1:32811-44661 GCA_964449455.1 uncultured Alphaproteobacteria bacterium
GTCAGATCCACGCCCAAGAGATCGACGGCCTGCGTGGTCACGGCTGGCACAGTCATGGCCGGCATAGTCACGGTTTGAGACATCTCGAAGGTCATGGCATCTCGCCGGGATCACGACCCGGCTCTCCCTCTTTCCCAGCCGCGATGAACGGCCATCCACCTCAAACCCATTCGGGCCTCAAACCAATCCGCACCGGTGGCCAACGCGATTAACCCCGGCAGTCCAGGCCGGCGCAGCGCACTGTCCCGAAACACGCCAGGGGCCGAAATGGCAACACCACCCGCGTCTTATCTCCCGTGTCCTAACGCGGGACACGTCCTACCATGCCGACTGGCGCACACACGACCCGGCTCAAGGTGAAGATCTCTTCACACTCTGACTATTTTGCGGGGATTTCCAGGCGGAGCCAAATGAATTGTTGACCTTTAGGCCAAGTGAACCGGGCCACTGCCCCGATGGAGGTGGGGCGTGACCATTTGGTCACGCATCGGCCCAAGCGCGCCGATAATCCGGCAATTCCATGCAGAACCAGACCGATGCGCGGTTCCGGCCTGTCCTGAAATGGGTTAATCACAGCCCCTATTCCGGCCCAAGACGGGCAGGAATGCAGGTTTTTCCACCGCTCCGGGAACCCTCGCGCCGTGCGGCTCCTCGCCGTCGGGGTTCGGCCGATCCCGAAGCGACAGTCGATGACGCCCTTGTCCCTTCACCGGACAGGCCGATTGGGACCAGTCAGCGGATCGATTGACACGAGCCATCACACCTTCAGATCACCAGACAACAGGATTTCCAATGTCCTATCAGGCGGACCTCAATCTCGGCGTCATCGGCAACTGTGCCTATGGTGCGCTCATCGACCAGCAGGGGCGCGTCATGTGGGCTTGTATGCCCCGTTTCGACAGCGACCCCGTGTTCGGCGCCCTGCTCACGGCGCAAAATCCGCGCGAGCCGGACGCCCATGGCTTCTGGGAGATCGAGGTCGAAAACCTGGCCCATTGCGAACAGCGCTATGTGAAAAACACCGCCATCCTCGTAACCCGGATGCAGGACGACCGGGGCCGCGCCCTCGACATCATCGACTTTGCACCGCGCTTCAACCGGGGCGGCCGGCGCTATCGGCCCATGTCCATGATCCGCATGATCCGCCCCGTGGCCGGCGTGCCGCGCGTGCGCATCCGCCTGCGTCCCTTTTTCGACTATGGTGCCGTTACACCAAGCGTCACCACCGGATCCAATCATCTGCGCTATGTGGGCCCGGACATGACCCTGCGGGTCAACACCACCGCGCCCATCTCCTATGTCCGCGAGGAATCCTGGTTCAACCTGGAGCATGAACTCGCCTTCTTTCTGGGCCCGGACGAATCCTTCACCGGCGATGTCATGAGCACCTGCCGGGACATGCTGGAGGCCACCGGCAATTACTGGCGCGAATGGGTTCGCCACCTCGCGGTGCCCCTGGAGTGGCAGGACGCGGTCATCCGCTGCGCCATCACACTCAAGCTCTGCTATTTTGAGGAAACGGGCGCCATCATCGCCGCCATGACCACGTCCCTGCCCGAGGCACCCCATTCGGGCCGCACCTGGGACTACCGCTATTGCTGGCTGCGCGATGCCTATTATGTCGTGCGGGCCCTGAACCGGATCGGCGCCGTCGACATCATGGAAGGCTATCTTGTCTATCTGCGGAACATTGTCGGCGTCGCCGATGGTGGACATCTGCAGCCCGTGTTCGGCATCGGCCAGGAGAACAAGCTGACCGAGCGCATCGTCAAGCACCTGCCCGGTTACCGGCGCATGGGGCCCGTGCGCGTGGGCAATCAGGCTCATGAACATCTGCAGCATGACGTTTACGGACAGGTCATTCTGTCTGCCGCCCAGGCCTTTTTCGACGAGCGCCTGCTGCGCCCGGCAGGCCGGTCAGACTTTGAGATGCTGGAAAAGGTCGGCAACCGGGCCTTCGAACTCCACGACAAGACCGATGCCGGCATCTGGGAGCTGCGCACCAAGGCCCATGTCCACACCTATTCCAGCGCCATGTGCTGGGCCGCCTGCGACCGCTTGGCCAAGATCGCGACTCATCTGGGTCTGCCGGACCGGGCCCAGGCGTGGTCGCAGAAAGCCCACACCATCAAAAGGACGATCCTTGAGCGCGGCTGGAACCCGGACATGCTGTCCATGTCCGCCACCTTTGATGATCCCATGATGGACGCAAGCCTTTTGCAGCTTCTCGATCTTGGCTTTGTCGAACAGGACAGCCCGATTTTTATCAACACCCACCGGGCCATCGAAAACGCGCTCCTGCGCGGCGACCACGTCCTGCGATATGCGAATGAGGACGACTTCGGCACGATGGAAAATTCCTTCAATATTTGTACCTTCTGGTACATCGAAAGCCTGTGGTCTGTGGGACGGAAAGAGCGCGCCCGTGAAATCTTCGAGACCATGCTGGCGCACAGAAACCATGTGGGACTGCTGTCTGAAGACATTTCCTTCAAGGATGGTGAGCTCTGGGGCAATTATCCTCAAACCTACTCCCTCGTGGGCATCATCAACACGGCTTGCATGCTCTCAAAACCCTGGAGCCATGCGCGCTAAGCCCCTATTGCTGATACACTTGTCTAAAGGGCAGGCTGCGATCCGGATCCCGCAATGGGGGTTCGGATCGATTTGGGTTTGTCCAAAACCCATTGGTGCCCCGGGGCAGGCGTGATCCATCCGGGGCCAACGGAGGCCTATGGCATGAGCCGGCTTGTGGTGATTTCCAATCGACTCGTGGAGCCGTCCGCGAAGGAAAAAGGCGCCTCAGGCGGTCTCGCCACCGCGCTCCATGCCGCCTTGCGGGAATATCGGGGGATCTGGTTCGGCTGGAGCGGGCGGGTGGTCGATCAGGGTGGCCATCAGATCAGCCTGGGCGAGGCCGGCGGCGTGAAGCTCGCCACTCTTGATCTCGATAATGACGATTACGACGAATACTATAACGGCTATGCGAACCGCACCCTTTGGCCCCTGTTCCACTACCGCATTGACCTTACCGCCTATGACCGGGCCTATGACGAGGGCTATCACCGGGTCAACCAGCGCTTTGCCCATACCGTCTCGCCCCTGATCGAACCGGAGGACCTGATCTGGGTCCATGACTATCACCTGATCCCGGTGGCCCAGGAACTGCGCAAGGCGGGCCTTCGCAACCGGATGGGCTTTTTCCTCCACATCCCCTTCCCGGCCCGCCAGCTCGTGACCACGCTGCCCAAGCATATGCAGCTCATCGAGAGCTTGTTCTCCTATGATCTCCTCGGCTTTCAGACCAAGGACCATCTGGAGGCCTTCCGGGATTATGTCGTGCACGAAGTGGGTGGTCAGATTCTCGACGACAACCGCATCCAGTGTTTCGGCCAGACCGTCCAGGCAGATGCCTTTCCCATCGGCGCGGACACCGGCGATTTCCTGGCCATGGCGAAGAGCACCGATGCGACGGAAATGTATGAGCGGATGACATCGTCCTTGCGCGGACGGCGTCTGGTGATCGGCGTCGACCGGCTGGATTACTCCAAGGGCATCGAGAATCGCTTTGAGGCCTATTCAAAGCTGCTGGAACGCTATCCGGAGCATCGCAAATCGGCCCTGATGCTGCAGATCGCACCGCCCTCGCGCACCGATGTTCAGGAATATCAGGACTTGCGCAACGATCTCGACAGCATTGCCGGGCGTATCAACCGGGCCTTTGCCGAGATCGATTGGGTGCCCTTGCGCTATGTGAACAAGGGCTATCGACGCTCCGAGCTTGCGGGCCTGTTCCGTGCCAGCCGGGTTGCCTTCGTTACTCCCATGCGCGATGGCATGAATCTGGTGGCCAAGGAATTCGTCGCGGCCCAGGACCCGACGGACCCCGGCGTGCTGATCCTCTCCCGCTTCGCCGGCGCCGCCGCCCAACTCACCGACGCCCTCATCGTCAACCCTTACGACCAGGATGACATGGTCAACGCCCTCCATACCGCCCTGACCATGCCTCTCGAAAAGCGTCAGGCCCTGTGGAAGTCCTTGTTCAAGAATGTGGAACAGGAGGACGTTGTCCAATGGCGCGACCGTTTCGTCACCACCCTGATGGGCTGCGAACAGGACGGGGTGTGAGCCGCGGCCACCCGGCATGATCAATCCGCAATCGCGGAATATATGAGCGTTCGCAGTTGGCGGCGGATATTGTAGAGCGTGGACGGAACAAGCTGGGTCATGAATACGACGATCAGCTCTTCCCGGGGGTCGACCCAGAAGGCGGTGCTGGCGAGACCGCCCCAGGAGAATTCGCCGACGGAGCCGGGGATCATGGCGGCGGGCGGGTCAACGGTTACCGCGACGCCAAGGCCGAAGCCAACACCGGCAAAGGCACCCTCCTGAAACAGGGACACGGAAAGATCATCGAGCGTGTGCCCGCCGGGCAGGTGATTGGCGGTCATCAGCTCGATGGTCTTGCGGCTGAGGAGTTGCTGGCCCCCTGCCCTGCCGCCTTCGAGCAGCATGCGGCAAAAGGCAAGATAGTCGGACGCCGTGGACACAAGGCCGCCGCCACCCGCCAGCAGACCGGGCATGGAGCGATAGGGGCTCGTATCCGGCGCATCAAAAAGGGCGAGCCTGTCATCGGGCCGGGCCTCGTAACAGGCGGCAAAGCGCGCCACCTTGTCGTCCGGCACCATGAAGCCCGTGTCATCCATTCCCAAGGGCTCGAAAATCCGCTCCCGGAAAAAGACATCGAGCGGCTTGCCCGAGATGGTCTGCACCAGATAGCCAAGAACATCTGTCGAGACCGAATAGTTCCAATTCGTACCCGGAGAGAACTCAAGCGGCAGGGTCGCGAGATCCGCCACCATGCTCTCCAGCGTGCCATCGAAACTCACCGTGCCGACTTTCAGCTCGCGATAGGCCGCATCCACATTGGTCCGGTTCTGGAATCCGTATGTCAGGCCAGAGGTGTGGCGGAAAAGATCGATGACCCGCATGGGGCTGTCCGGCCGCCGGGTCTGGAATTGGGGGTAAACGCCGGCCTGATAAACGCCCAGTCCGCGCCAGTCCGGAATGAACCGGTGCACGGGATCATCAAGGGCCATCAGGCCCTCCTCCACCAGCATCAGGGCCGCGACGGCGGTGATGGGTTTGGTCATGGAATAGATCCGGAAGATCGTGTCCTGCTCCACGGGCAGGCCGCGCGCCACATCCCTGTGGCCGATGGGTGAGGCATGGGCCACGACGCCCTTGCGGGCCACAACGGTCAGTGCGCCCGGCAAAAGGCCGGGCTCGACATAGCGTTCCTGCAGGAAGTGGTCGATGCGCGCCAGACGCTCCGGTGACAGGCCAGCACCGTTGGGATCAATCAGCATGGGTTGTTTCTCCTCATTGATGGCTGGTCTGGATCAGTCCTTGCAGGCCAGATAGTGTTTGATCACTTTGCCGGAGGCGGTGCGCGGAAAATCGGTCACGAACACGAAACGCTGGGGCACTTTATAGGCCGCGAGGTGCGCCCGGGCAAAGGCGGTGAGCGCCTCAGGATCCGGGTCATGGCCTGGCCGGGGCAGGATATGGGCCTCGCCCACCTCGCCCCAACGCTCATTGGGCACGCCAATCACCGCGGCTTCGAGCACATCCGGATGGCTGTTGAGAACCTCCTCCACTTCCGCCGGATAAACATTTTCTCCGCCGGAGATATACATTTCCTTGGAGCGGCCCACGATGAAATGATCCCCATCCGCGTCCCGCATCACAAGATCGCCGGTGCGCAGCCAGCCATCGGGCGTGATGGCCTTTGCGGTCTCCTCCGGCTTGTTCCAATAGCCCGGGGTTATTGCAGGACCAGCCACGAGCAGTTCGCCCGTCTCGCCGTCGCCCACGTCCCGGCCCTCGGCATCCACAATCCGTGTAGAGACGAGCAATTGCGTGCGCCCCGCACAGCCCGGCTTTGCCGCCATGGTCTCAGGCGTCGCAAAAAAGCAGGTCGGTCCCGTTTCGGTCATGCCATAGCCATTGATCACGATGGCGCCCCGCTCGGCAAATTGGGCGGCCATGGATGTGGGCATGGGCGCGCCGCCACAGGCGAGGCTACGCACGCGCGAGAAATCAAGGGCTTCAAAACGCGGATGGAGGCTTAAGACCTGGTAGACCTGGGGCACGGCAAAGAAGGTGTCGACACGCCCCTCTTCGAGTAGCGCCACCACCCGGTCCGGATCAAAGCCCGGCAGAATGATCGTCCGCCCACCGCACATCAGGGTCGGCAAGGTGTTGAGATTAATGCCCGCCGTGTGAAACAGGGGCAGGTAATTCAGGGTCGTGTCGGTGGACCTCAACCCGGCCGCCTGGACCGCATTGACATAATTGGCGAGCACCATGCCGTAGGTCTGGATCACTGCCTTGGGCTTGCCGGTCGTCCCTGAGGTATAGAGCAGATACCAGCAATCCTCATTGGGCCAATGGCTGCGCGTTGGCGCGGGCATGGCGCGCTCCATCCGAGCCTCATAGCCCTCCGGCCCCGGATCATCGAGGCTCAATTGGCTCGCGGGCGCGGCAGAGAGCCCCGCGGCAGCGTCCGCATCCTCGGCCCCGAATATGAGCAAACCCGGCTGGCAATCCGCGCTCAGGCCATCGAGCTCGGCCGGCGGCATCCGCCAGTTCAGCGGCACATAGATGGCCCCGATCTTGGCACAGGCCATCATCAGTTCAAAGAAAGCCACCCGGTTGCGGCACAGGATGGCAACCCGATCTCCAGCCGTGACACCGAGACCGGTGAGGACTGCGGCGGCCCGTGCGGCGCGATCTTCGAACGCCTGATAAGTCCAGCAGCGTCCCGTTACGCCATCCTCGAAGACGATTCCATGGGGATCCAGCAGAGCCCGCCGCGCCGTTATGTCCGGAATGGCCTGCCTCATGGGAGCGGCTCCTTCTTTGTTGTTGGATTGCTTTCGGAGGGCCGGTGGGCCTGCATCTGCTCCCGGCCCAGCCCTTTGGCAATCAGACGCCCGGCTTGCTGGGCCACCGTGTCCGGCGTATGCGTATCGTCCCACAGGCCAAAGCGCAGCCCCAGGAACACACTGATCCCGATCAGGGCCCAGGCCTGAATTTCCCGGTCCCCATCGCGGATTTCACCGTTCTGCGCGGCCCTATCCAGTTTTTCCGTATAGGCCTCGGCAAAGCGCATATAATAATCACGATACGCATCTTCAGCGATGAACTGTGCCTCCATCACGATGCGATAGATGCCCGGATGGGCACGCACGAATTCAAGATAAGCCTTGATGCCCAGCTCCTCCGCCGTCAGACGGTCCGGCGCGTCCTCAACCCGCTCGGCGATATGGGCCCGGGTGACCCGGCCCATATGCTCGACCACGGCGCGGAAAATGGCCTCCTTGGACGGAAAATGAACATAGAAAGTGCCCATGGCGCAGCCGGCGCGGGTCGTGATGGCGTTGATCGAGGCGTCGCGGAAGCCGGACTCGCCGAACTCAATGGCGGCGGCATCAAGCAGACGGGTGCGGGTGACCCGCCCACGCCGGGTTTTGGGGCCCTCTTTGCCGGCGCCATATTCCTCAATCGTCGCGGGAATACCGTCGGCGCGGCGTCGTTGCGGATCGTCAGTCACGGGGCCTCCCTCGCCTCGCAAGACACGCCAAGCGTGTTGGGACAAACCTGAATCTGATTTCATATCTCTTGATTTCGGTCATCCCTTGGCTCAAGAGTATTGGGAAAAAGGAGGATGGTTAATCGAAAAGAGTGGGCGTGTGGGACCGGTCGCCAGGTCCACGCCGCAAGAACCATCCACCTGCGGCGACAAGGGATTGGGGGACGGCGCGTGGGTCATTGGGTCCCGTCCCTCGGGAAAGGCGCCAGGGTCACCTGATTGGCCCGGCCAAAACGCAAGCCCGAATGGGGAAACGTCATGTCGAGCATCGAAACGTCGTTTGGCGCATCGTCACCGCGCCTCATCCGCACTTTTTTAATGGCGGGCGCGGCCGGGCTGGCCCTGCTCGCACCGGCCCTCCCGCTCACGGCATTGGCCCAGGAGCCGGTGGAAACTGAAGAGCCGGCCGAGGACGATGTGGCGCCCGAAGTCGTCCCGGACGACCCCATGTTCGAACAGATGACCGTCACGGCCCGGCGCCGGGAGGAAACGCTCCAGGACGTGCCGCTGGCGATCACGGCCTTCGACGGTGACGATCTGGTGCGCACAGCCGTCCAGGACATTACCTTCCTGTCCCAGACCGTGCCGAACGTGACCATTGAGGTCTCCCGGGGCACGAATACCACCATTACCGCCTTTATCCGCGGCGTGGGCCAGCAGGATCCGGTGGCCGGTTTCGAGGCCGGCGTCGGGATTTATGTGGACGATGTCTATTTCAACCGTCCGCAGGCAGCGATCCTGGATATTTACGATGTGGAGCGCATCGAAGTGCTGCGCGGGCCCCAAGGCACGCTCTATGGCCGGAACACCATCGGCGGCGCGATCAAATATGTCACCAAGCGTCTGAGCGATGAGCGGGAATTCAACATTCGGCTGACCGGCGGCAGTTTCAACCAGTTCGACGGCGTCTTTTCCGCTTCTCTTCCGGTCACGGACACATTGCGCATCGGCGGCGCCGTGGCCCGCTTCACCCGGGATGGCTTCGGCGACAACCTGACCCTCGACGGCATCGAAAACTACCAGCGCGACGTGCTCGCGGCCCGGGCCAGCCTTGAGTTTGAGCCGACCTCGAACCTGTTTTTCCGCATCGCCGGTGATGTGATCGACGACGACAGTGACCCGCGTCAGGGCCATCGCCTGACCGTCGGCAATCTGAGCGGCGCGCCGATCCTCGACAATGTCTTTGACACACGGGCCGGCCTCAACACTCCAGAGCAGGAGGTCAACGCCTATGGCATCAGCTTCCTGGCTGAATGGCAGGTGAATGAGCGGATCAAACTCAAGAACATTGTGGCCTACCGGGCGGACAAGAGCCTGTCGCCGATTGATTTTGACAGTCTGCCCTCGCCGGATCTCGACGTGCCGGTCGTTTATGAAAACGAGCAGCTCTCGGAGGAATTCCAGCTGCTTTATGAGGGCGACTATCTCGCCGGTGTCGTGGGCTTCTACTACCTCGACGCCAATGCCTTTAACGCCTTTGACGTGATCCTGGGCAATCTGGGCGACGTAATCGGCATTCCCGGTTTCAACTCCTTCACCCTCGGCAATGTGGACACGCAGACTTGGTCCATTTTCGGGGACTTCACGCTAGATCTTGCCGCCCTGTTCGATCTCGGCAGCCATGGGTTGGAGCTGTCTTTCGGCGGTCGCTATACGAGTGACGAGCGGACCGGCCAGGTGCTGCGCCAGAACCTCGCCGGTGGCACTTCGGAATTCTTCGGTGGCACGGCTGTTCCCATTGCAACGACTTCGGATTTTCAGGGCTCAGAGACATTCACGGATTTCTCGCCGCGTATCTCCCTTGCCTGGCAGCCCGTCCCTGCTCACAACATCTATGTGACCTATTCGGAAGGCTTCAAGGGCGGCTTTTTCGACCCCCGTGGCCTCACCAGCCAGGCACCGGATGTCAATGGCGACGGGCAGATCACCTTTGAGGACGAGTTCCAATTCCTGCTGGTCCAGCCGGAAGAGGTCGACTCCTTCGAGATCGGCGTGAAGTCAAGCTGGCTCAATGGACGCCTGAACACGAGCCTTGCCATCTTCTTCTCCGATTACACCGATGTTCAGATCCCGGGCTCATTCGGTCTTGATACGGACGGTGACGGCCTTGACGACCAGTTCATCGGCATCACAACCAATGCGGCCGAGGCCACGCTGAATGGTGTCGAATTCGAAGGGTCCTGGTTCATTGCCGAAGACCTGGGCAGAGGCGGCGACGCCCTGTCGCTCGCCTGGACCTTTGGCTATATCGATGCCGAATTTGACACCTTCATCGGGGCCGACGGCACCAATGTCGCCGACGAACGCTTCTTCCAGAACACGCCGAAATATACGGCCTCGGGCACGCTGACCTATGATGTCCCGCTGGAGGTGTTCGATGTGGACGGGACCTTGTCGCTGATCCAAATCGTGTCCTATCGCAGCTTTGCCACCCAGTTCGAGTTTGAGATCCCGCTGCTCGATCAGGAAGGTTTCACTCTTTATGACGCAAGCCTTGTCTGGGAAAGCGAAGATGGGACATGGCGCGCCGGCATCCACGGCAAGAACCTCTCTGACGTGGAGTACAGGGTGGCGGGCTACAACTTCCCGACCCTCGGTCTTGAAGGCACCGTGACGGCCTTCTACGGCAATCCGCGTCAGGTCCTCGGCACGGTGGAAGTGCGGTTCTGACGGCGCTGCCTTCGTCATTGGGAGCGCGGCGAAGCAAACCATGGCAACACCATGTTCGTGTGCAGGCTCTGGGTGCGTGTGCAGGCTCTGGATTGCTTTGCAGCTCGCGGCTTTGCGGCTCGCAGTGCCACAGGATCCATAAGGATATGATGACGCAGCGGCGGACCACCAGGTCCGCCGCTTTCGCGATACAGCATAACAATCATGATACGGAGGGATGGCCATGGCGGAACAGACGGTGCAGACCGAAAAGGATCTCTATTCCGCTGGCACAAAAGCCTATGTGCTGTTCATCCTTGTTGTGGTGTACACCTTTAATTTCATTGATCGGACGATCATTTCGATCCTGGCGCCGCCCATCAAGGAAGATCTGGGGCTCTCTGACACCCAGCTTGGCCTGCTCGGCGGGACGGCCTTTGCCCTTTTTTACACAAGCCTTGGCATTCCCGTGGCGCGCCTCGCGGACCGCACCAGCCGCACCTGGATCATGACCATCTCGCTTACCCTGTGGAGCGGTTTTACGGCTCTGTGCGGCGTGGCGCAGACCTTTGTCCACCTGTTTTTGGCACGGCTCGGGGTTGGTGTCGGTGAAGCGGGCGGCACGGCTCCCGCCTATGCACTGATCTCGGATTATTTTCCACAAAGCCAGCGGGCCCGGGCGCTCGCCATTTATGCCTTCGGCATTCCGATCGGCAGCGCCCTTGGCCTTGTCCTCGGCGGCACCATTGCCGCGCAAGTCGATTGGCGCACGGCCTTTATCGTTGTCGGGATCGCGGGCATTGCCATTGCGCCCATTTTCCGGCTGACCGTTCGCGAGCCGGTGCGCGGCGGTCTCGACAACATGCCCCTTGATGAGACGCCCCCCTCGCCCGGCGAAGTGCTGGCCATGTTGTGGCGCAAGCCGAGCTTCTGGGGCCTTTCCTTCGGGGCGGCCAGTTCCTCCATCATGACCTATGGCACGCTGTTCTGGATGCCGTCCTATTTCCAGCGCACTTACGCCATCCCCATTGACCAGGTGTCGCTCTTTTTCGGCGGCATTGTTTTTATTGGCGGTGTGTTGGGGGTCCTGCTCGGCGGCACGCTCGCGGACCGGTTCGGAGCCCGCAGCAAGGCGGCCTATGCGCTGGTTTCCGCCATTGCCCTTTTCGCCTGCGTTCCTTTCTATCTTGCCGGTGTGCTTGCCGTTCCGCCGCTCCTGATAAGCTTCTTCATCTTCATCGTGCCGGCCGGTCTCAGCCTTGTCTGGATCGGGCCCGTGACCTCGGCGGTGCAGCATCTTGTGACACCGGGCATGCGGGCCACGGCCTCGGCGATCTTCCTCTTCATCAACAATCTGATTGGCCTTGGGGCCGGCACGGTCCTGATCGGAGGCCTGTCGGACCTTTTCCGGGACAGTTATGGAGAGGACTCCTTGCGCTACGCCATTCTCGCCGGCACGGGATTTTTCGTCCTGGCCGGAACCATTTTCGTTCTCACATCTTTGCGATTGGAGAAGGATTGGGAGCGCTGATCCACGACACTAG
>CAYUYV010000020.1:0-28888 GCA_964449455.1 uncultured Alphaproteobacteria bacterium
AGACGGACGTGCCGGGACGTCTCATGCGGACTTCTGATCCACGACACTCGTGTGGGGCCAATGGGTTGTCATATCCGTCCCGCCCCAAGGCCTGGTGACCCCCATCAATCACTGATTTTCAGTCACTGTTTATCACTCTGGGGCGTGGCTTGCCGATGACCCGCGCACCTTGACGACCCTGTTCTGTCCACACTATATTAGTTAGAAAACTAACATAATGTGGAGGCTCTGATGGTGACCCGACGCGCCCTTTTGATCACAGGCACGGCAAGTGCCCTTGTCGCATTTGGTGGTGGCGCCGGCCTGGTCGGCTATGCCCATTGGCCCGGCCTGCGGGACGCGGTGGCGCCCTGGCAACGGGCAGGGGAGGATTTTGGCGACCCCCGACTGGACGCGCTGTCTTACGCCATCCTGGCGCCGAACCCCCATAATCGGCAGCCCTGGTGGTTTGAACTCGTCGGAGGCGATGAGATCAATGTCTATTGCGATCCTGATCGACTGCTGACCCACACGGACCCTCCCAATCGGCAGATCACGATCGGTTTCGGCTGCATGCTTGAATTGTTGCGCATTGCCGCGGCCGAAAAAGGGTATTCCGCCTCCATCAGCCCATTTCCCGATGGCGAACCCTATCCCACCCTCGATCATCGTCGCGTCGCGACAGTCCGATTCCGGAAGGATGAGCCGCTGCGAGACCCCTTGTTTGCGACTATCCTGGAGCGTCGTTCCCTCAAGGCGCCATATGACCCGATGCGGCCCGTGGCTGATGACACCCTCGCCTCCCTCGTTCAAGCGGCTGACAGCGCGTTGAACGTCGGCTACACGGTCTCCAAGGGCCGGATCAGCGAGCTCAATCAGATTGCCTGGGACGCATGGATGACGGAATACGAGACCCCGGCGACCCGGCGCGAGAGCATTGATCTCATGCGCATCGGCAATCGCGAAGTTGTGGACAATCCCGACGGAATTGAGATGCCTGGCATCTCCATGAGATTGCTGCAAATGGCCGGCATCGTGACCAAGGATGCTCTCGATACACCAGGGACGGTCGCCTACAATTCCGGCATTGATATGTACAAGGAGATCATTCACTCCGCACAAGGATATGTGTGGATGACAGCGCCCGAAAACACGCGCCTCAGCCAGCTTGAAGCCGGGCGCGCCTGGGTGCGTCTTAATCTTCAGGCACAACATTTGGGGCTCGGCATGCACCCGCTCAGCCAGTGTTTGCAGGAGTTTCCGGAAATGGCTCAGCACTATAAGACCATCCACCGCGAACTTGATGCGCAGTCCGGCGTTGTGCATATGTTGGGGCGGGTGGGCTACGCGACGTTCCCGCCCGCCACACCGCGCTGGCCCCTCAGATCCCGTTTGATAGCTGCGAATTCGTGACGACCAAAGAGCAAGACCCAGTATTCCGCTTTTTCAATGAGATCGGGATCATCAATCAGTTGGCGACAGCTGAATTTGCCCGAGTGCTTGCGCCCCATGGGATCAATCCGTCCGAATTCGGTGTTTTGAACCACCTCATCCGGGTTGGCGGTGGGAATAGTCCAACCCGCCTGGCCCGCATCTTCCAGGTGGCCAAGCCGTCCATGACGGCGACGCTTCAGAAACTGGACTCAAAAGGTCTCATACAGATCATCCCCAGTGAGAAGGATCGCCGCAAAAAGACTGTGGAAATCACCGCCAAGGGCAGCGATCTGTGCCGTTCCTGCATTCAGTCCGTGCAGCCCCTGGCAAAGGTTCTCAGCGAGACACTCGATGTGGACCGGTTGATCGCTATGATTCCTATACTGACGGAGCTGCGCGAATTCCTGGATGACAGGCGGAACACCGTCGACCGTCTCTCGTAGAATGGTGGCGCCTTTTATCGGCAAGGCTGATCTTGTCTTTCTCCCGCGTTTCCCGCTAAGGCGATCAGAGCCTGTCCGCTATCACGAGCGGGCGGGAAGGGGGCGCCGGTCCGGATGCGTGTTGCCCCGCTGGTCCGCGCCGTGCCACTTGCCGCTCATTCAAGCTCACAAGGTGTGGATTCGCCGACAGGCAGATCATTTGGTCTGTATGCAGACGCACCGTTTATGCATGGATAAGGCAGCTCGTCATACATGAATCCCACCGCTAGGGTGGCATGGTCCGGGTCTCTTGGCGCTTTCAAAGCGACATAACGGCATTTTCACGCATTGGCACGGCTTTGGCAGGGTTAATCCCGCGGTGTCGGCCTAAAATCCGGCACGGATCGCCTATAAATGCTAGATACGTGATGCGACGCGGGCAGATTCGTCCGTGCGCGAGAGACCGAGTTGAGGACAGGCAGGAATCCGATGACGGGGCAGATCCTGATTTATGGCGCCAACGGATATACGGGCCGGATCACCGCGCGTCTTGCCAAGGGCGCCGGCTACAAACCCGTGTTGGCTGGGCGGAATGCGGCCATGGTGAAGGCCATCGCGGATGCCCATTCCATGGACTGGCGCCATTTCGACCTGAAAAATCCGGACACGATTGACCGGAACCTTGTTGATATTGATGTGGTTCTGCACATGGCCGGCCCGTTTTCGGCGACCATGCCGCCCATGGTTGCCGCCTGCCTGCGCACGCGCACCCACTATATCGACATCACCGGCGAGATTGATGTGATCGAAACGCTGTCCAGCCAGTTCGCCGAGGCGAGTGTCGCGGGCATCATGATGCTGCCCGGGGCCGGCTTTGATGTGGTGCCCAGCGATTGTCTGCTGGCGCATATGAAGCGCCGTTTGCCCAGCGCCCGGAGTCTGACCCTGGCCATTGATGGCCTGTCCAAGCCGTCCCGCGGTACGGCCAAGACCGCCGTCGAATCCTTGGGCCTGGGCACGCGGGTGCGTCGCAACAACCGAATTGTCACGCTGGAGTCCATGCCCCGCCGGGACTTCGATTTCGGTGATGGCGAACCGGTAGACTGTATGGGCGTGAGCTGGGGCGATGTCTCCAGCGCCTATCATTCGACAGCGGTGCCGGACATCCAGGTTTTTTTCCGCGTCTCCCCCATGATGGAACAGGTGGCCAAGATGGGCCCCATCGCCAATTGGATGGTGCGACAATCGCTGGTCCAGCGCTATCTCAAAGGCCAGGTCGACAAGCAGATCGAAGGGCCAAGCAAAGAAGAGCGCGCGGAAGGTCGCGTGCGGCTGCTGGGTATTGCAGAAGACGGGGAGGGTGGCCGCGCGGTGTCCCTGCTCACGACGCCAGAGGCTTATACCCTGACGGCCCGGGTCGCTCTGGATATCGCCGTGCGCGTGGCCGATGCCGAGGGGCTGACCGGTTTTTACACCCCAACCCGCTTGCTTGGTCCCGACTACATCCTCGATTTTGATGGTGTGGAGCGAACGGATCTGGTGTGAGGCTGTGCTGGCCGGGCTCTGTGCGGTAAACTGCCCTTCATGATCCAGCGTCTTCTGCAAAATGCATCGATGATCGCCCTTTTTCTTGCCTGTGCGCTCCTTTTGCCGGCGCAAGCGGCCGATCCTGCGTTGTTCAAGGCCCTGACCATGGCCGAAACGCCGGACAAGGCTGCGCTGATCGCCGAGGAGATCCGGCGCCATTGGCGTGCCGAGGCGGGGCCTACGGCGTCCATCCTGCTCGACCATGCCGAAAGCCTGATCAAGGACGGGGATGTGCGAACCGCGGGCCTTAAACTGACGGGCGTCATTGAGGTCCAGCCGGACTATGCGGATGGCTGGGCCCGGCGGGGCGTTTTTCTCAAAAGCCTCGGTCTTGATGCGGATGCGCTCAGCGATCTTGAAACGGCGGTGAGTTTGAACCCGCGCCACTTTGCGGCCCATGCCCTGATCGGCGAGATCCGCGAGGCCGCCGAGGACTGGGGCGGGGCGCTTGAGGCCTATCGTGCCGCCCATGATCTCTACCCTCAACTGCCGCGCCCGGCCGACAAGGTCCGGGTTCTGGGCGAGTTGATGGGGACGGATGGCTGAGGCTCTGCTTTTCTCCCAAATCGGAAATCCATTCCCATGATGAAAATCCTGGTGCTGATCCTGGGCGGCCTCGGAGTGCTGGTCGCTCTCCTGGTCATTTATGGCGCGATCTACACATGGCGGCTCAATGGGCGCTACCCGCCCCAAGGCCGTTTTGTCGATGTGCCCGGCGCGAGGCTCCATGTTGTCGAGCAGGCCTCTGGCGGGGCAGGCCCTGACGGGCCCACCATCGTGCTCTTGCACGGCGCCAGTGCCACCCTGCGCGATCCCATGCTGGCCCTCGGTCCTGCTCTTGTTGCTGAAGGACTGTCCGTGGTGGCTTTTGACCGGCCCGGCCATGGCTGGTCGCGGCGCAGTGACCCCGACGGCCACGACCCTGCTGTCCAGGCCCGGATGATTGCCGACGCCCTGGCGGCGCTCAGCATCGAGCGGCCCATTGTGGTCGGCCATTCCTGGAGCGGGTCAATTGTCATGGCAATGTTGCTGAACCACCGTGATGCGGTGGCGGCCGGTGTGACCCTGGGCGGGGCGACTCATCCCTGGCCGGGTGATCCGGTCTGGTACAACAGGCTGGCCCTCAACCCCGTGATTGGTCCCCTGTTCCGCTGGACCTTGGTGCCGCTGGTGGCGCCTCTTTTGCTGCCCGGTGGCATCGTCAGCAATTTTGCGCCCAATCAACCGCCTCCGGACTATGCCGATGATGCAGGCATCGCAATGTTTTTCCGTCCCCACCAGTTCCGCGCCAATGCGGCTGACAGTGTCCACCTAAAACAGGCCGTGGCACGGATGAGCGAGCGTTATGGCGAGATCGATGCGCCGTTGCTTGTGATCACCGGTGACCAGGACGCAACCGTCTCGGCGCGCCGCCACTCCTTTGCCGTCGCGGCGCAGGTTCCGGGCGCCCGCCTTGTCGTGTTGGAAGGGGTGGGGCACATGCCCCACCAGGTGCGTACGGACGACATCGTCGCAGAGATTGTTGGTCTGATCCCTGGGGTCAGATCCGCGGCGGAGTGACCACCACGTCCGGCGGCGTGACCGGCGTCAGGGGACCATCCACATAGGCGATACGCATAAGATTCGTGGCCCCTGGCGTGCCGAAAGGCAGGCCCGCGGTGATGACCAGGCGGTCCCCGGGCTTGGTGAAGCCCTCCCGGCTCGATACGGCGCATGCCTTGCGCAGCATATCGTCGATATCGCTTGCGTCCTCAATGGTCACGCAATGGACGCCCCAGGCGAGCGCCAGCCGGCGCGCGGTTTTCAGATCGGGGCTGAGGGCGAGGATCGGTGCCTTGGGACGTTCCCGTGCGGCGCGCAGGGCGGTTGAGCCGGAGGACGTGTAGCAGACAATGGCCCCGACATTCAGTGTCTCGGCAACCTCCCGGGCCGCTGCGGTGATGGCGTCGGCCGTCGTATGGTCCGGGTCCGCATGATAGGTCTGCACAAGGCTGCGATAGTTTGGGTCGTTCTCCACCGTCTCCGCGATGCGGTTCATGGTCGTCACCGCCTCGATGGGGTACTCCCCGGCCGCACTTTCCGCAGACAGCATGACGGCGTCGGCGCCCTCAAACACCGCATTGGACACGTCTGAAACCTCGGCCCGCGTGGGCACCGGCGCGGTGATCATGGATTCCAGCATCTGGGTGGCGACCACCACCGGCTTGCCGGCAATACGTGCGGCATGGACGATCTGCTTTTGCAGGCCCGGCACCCGTTCGATGGGCAGCTCGACGCCCAGATCCCCGCGCGCAACCATCAGGCCGTCGGACAGGGTCAGGATCTGGTCGAGATTGGTCAGGGCTTGGGGCTTTTCGATTTTGGACAGCACCGCCGCCCGTCCGGCGACGATCTTTTTCGCCTCCGCCACATCTTCCGGCCGCTGAACGAAGGACAAGGCAATCCAGTCCACATCAAGGTCGAGCGCCCGGTCGAGGTCCTGGCGGTCCTTGTTCGACAAGGCAGAGAGGCGCAAAAGCGCGTCCGGCACATTCACGCCTTTCTTGTCCGACAGACGGCCACTGACCTCGGCCCGTGTCTCGATCCAGTCCGCGCCCACATCCTGGACACGCAGGCGCATCTTGCCGTCATCGAGCAGCAGCAGCCCGCCGGGACGCACGGCCTCGAATATCTCCGGATGGGGCATGCCGATCCGCGTGCGATCACCCGGCTTGGCATCCAAATCCAGGCGGAAGGGATCGTTTTTTTCCAGATGGATCGGACCCTCGGCGAATTTGCCGATGCGCAGCTTCGGGCCCTGCAGATCCACAAGGATCCCGATGGGCCTGCCGGAGCCGGCCTCCACCTCGCGGATCAGACGGTAGGTCTGGGCCAGGCGGTCATGGTCCGCGTGGCTCATATTAATGCGGAAGACGTCGGCTCCGGCCTCGTGGAGCTCCTGGATCTTCTCCCGGGTGCCCGAGGCGGGACCCAGGGTCGCGAGGATCTTCACATTACGGCAGCGGCGCTGCATGGCTTTCCTCCATTGGGGCGCTTGCGAAGCCCTTGAGGTGTGCGGACCTCCCATGGGCCGGGCAGCCTTGTCACCGGTGTTGGCAGGGCGACGCGGGAAACGGGAGGAGACGGCGCGCACAGTCATTCCCGCTTTGCTCGCAGATGCAACGTCAAAATGAGGCAAACCGATCACAAGACCCGGGTGACGAGCCTTTCAGGCGCTCTTTGTCCCGGGCCGGCTGCGATTTGCGGCCCACACACCGGCAAGAACGACCGTGCCGCCCAGGGCCTGCCACGGACCGATGGCTTCCGACAGGATGAGCCAGCCGAGCACGGCGGCAGCCACTGGCTCGATGAGGATGACAAGGGCTGACAAGCCAGCCGGCAAATGGCCCAAGGCATAAGCAAGGAGCCCCTGGCCTCCCGCATGGGACACCCAGGCCAGCCCCAGAAGCACGGCCCAGGCCCGCGCGCCTTCCGGCACCACGGCCTCTCCGACGAGCACGGTCACCACAAGCAGGGACGCGGCCGTCACGATGCTGGAGCCGAACATGAGCCGAGCGGCACTGATCCGGTGGCGGACGGCGCGCACGCAGAGGACATAGCCGCCGAAAAAGAAGGCCGTGACAAGACCGTAAAGATCCCCATCCAGATTGTCCGGCTTCAACGCGAAACTGTCGCCAAGCAACAGGACTGCACCGGCCATGGCCACGGCGAGGCCGAACAGAAATGGCCGCGTGACCTGCTCGCCCAACAAGGCCCAGGCGCCGATGGTCACGATGACCGGTGAGAAATTGGCGAACAGGGTGGCATTGGCAACGCTGGTGTTGAGGATGGACAGGTGCCAGAAAATAAGATCGCCGGTGAACATGAGACCGGGAAGCAGGACCGGTCCAAGATCACGAAACGGGGACAGCCGCGCCCTTTGCGGGCGCGCCTGTGTCTCCGCCCGGTCCGCCAGGGCCGCCCATATGCCAAGCAGGGGCAGGGCGAGCGCGACGCGCCAGAACGCGGTGGCGAAGGGGCCAAGCTCACTCAGACGCACGAAAATGGGCGACGCGCCAATGGCGATGGCGCCGGCGAGGAGCGCCCAGACCGCCAGCACGCCGGTCCTTGAGGGCTGGGTTGCGCTGCCAGAATGGGGCGTCGCCATGGAACCTCCGGGACGGGTGGCGTAGGGTGAATGGTGAAAGGCGGACCGGATCCGATCTGCCTGCCGCTATAGCGTATCCAGCGGTCCGGCCGCAAAGCCGGTTCCGCTGCGCCGAACAGGAATGGTCTAGCCGAGCGGAGTGCCATGCATCCCTTTCTGGTGTCGCTGAGTGATGCGGACAAGGTCCGTTTCGCCCTTTCCTATCCTTTCGCCCAGTCACCGGGCTCCTTTGTCTATGCTGAGGGGCGGGCCTATCCCCTGACCCGCTTTGATATCTGGGATTGGCCCGGTGCCCAGGTGCTGGGTGACCGGGACGAGACAGCCTTGATGGATCTATTGGGGCCGGTCCACTACGCCGATCTTGCCCAGCCTCGCTCTCCGGTTCTGGCCGTGGGCTCCAATGCCTCGCCGGAGCAGCTTGCGCGCAAATATGCCGGGACGCGGGACGTCATCCCCACGGTGCGGGTGAGCGTGGCCAATCATGCGATTGTCTATGCCGGCCATATCACCGGCTACGGATCAATCCCGGCGACCCTGCATCACGCGCCCGGCGCCCGTGCGGATGTGTTCGTTAATTTCCTCACCGATGATCAGCGCGCCCGTATGGACGACACCGAAACCTTGGGGCGCCATTATGCCTTCACGGCGCTGCATAACGCTGACATTCGTCTCGAAGACGGGACACTGCTCAGTGATGTCGCCGCCTATGTGGCCATTCAGGGCGTGGTGGCGGCAGACGGGCGGGCCCTGGCGTTGGCCGAGGTGACCCAGGACACGCTCGATATGGACAAGGTGACCCAGATACAGGTTGCCGAATATCTGCGTGCGGCCCTTGCCCCAGACATGACAGTGCACGATTTTGTCCTGGCCCAGATCAGGGATGCCTCGCTGCGCCATGACCGGGAGATCGCCATGACCCCGCTGACCGTTCCGACCCGGATCAAATCGTGAGTTTGGATTTTCGTCCCTGGAGATATGAAAATGACTGACCATCCCATGAGCGACCAGGACTGGACCGCCCTTGAGGCCGCTGCTTTCCGGCGCCTGATCAACCACCTGAAGGACCGCCCGGAGGTCCAGAACATCGAACTGATGACGCTCGCCGGTTTCTGCCGCAACTGCCTTGCCGACTGGATGACCGAAGCCTCCACCGGCACGGAGACCCCGATCGACAAAGACAGCGCCCGCGCGCACATCTACGGCATGCCCTATGCCGAGTGGAAGGAAAAGCACCAGAAACCAGCGACCCCGGAACAAATGGCCGCCTTTGAAGCAGCCCAGGTCGCCAAGAAGACGGGGTGAGTTTCGGCAGGGCAACCGGAGAAGGGGAGGTTTGCCATGAGCCTGCGGGAAACGGCGCCAGGGTCTGTCAATGCCGGACCCTCGGCGACGCTGATCACCGTGCATGGTACCGGGGACACCAATCTGGGGACGGAGGACTGTGCCAAATGGTGGGAGCCGCGCGCCCCCTTCTGCGCCCGCCTCCAGGAGCGCCTTGCGGAACGCTATGCCTCACTGGAGATCGTGCCCTTTCGCTGGAGCGGCGCCAATAGTGAGGATCAGCGGCAACTCGCGGCCCATGATCTCGCCCGGCTCATCACGCGAACCAACCGCCAAAAGCGGGACATCCATATCATCGCCCATTCCCATGGCGGCAATGTCGTGGAATGCGCCCTGAATGCCCTGGCCTGGCGTCGGCGGCGCTCCCGTGCGGCCCATGTGAAAAGCGTCACCAGTGTCGGCACGCCGTTTTTTGCGCGCAAATTGTCCCGGCTGTCCAAGGCCGCGCTGATGCTGTTCTCCTTCATCACGCTGCTTTATGTGGTGAGCTTCGGGCTCTCGCTTGCTGTAATGATCTTTGATTTGCCGGTACCTGGCGCGGAGCAGGCCCAGGTCTATGATCTGTCCTCGGAACAGACGGTGGAAGGCTATCTCACTGTGGTATCCTCCTACCTGCCCATTTTGATGCTGTCCGCCTTTTTCGTGTACCGATTTTCCCTGTTCGCACCACGCCCTGAACAGGACGGCGAAGCCGCGGCGCCCTGGGCCTGCATCATGCATCCAGGCGATGAGGCCTTTGTGGCCTTGTCGAGCTTTATGGGCGGGGACATTCCCCAATGGCGGGAGGTTAACTGGCAGGCCTATGTGGAACAGGTGGCGGCGGTGATCGCCGTCGTCCTGTGGCTCGGCGCCACATTGTTCGTGACTGGGCAGGGGCTGATCGGCCAGGACCTGAGCAAGATTGTTCATATGCCGCAGCATGTGATTATGGCCCTCGGCGCCATGGTGATCGTGGCCGCCATACCCTTTTTGGGCGTGTTCCTGGCCATCTCCTTCGCCAGTATTTTCCGCCTGCCCCAGCTCTTTGTTTCCCGGGTTAATGACACGGTGGTCCAACAATTGCGCTGTGTGGCCACGGGTCAGGACACCTATATCAAGCTGCAATCCGTCCACGAACGGCCCACCTTATTCAGTGCGACCGAGCGAAGTCTGGCGCCCGAAGATGCCGCGTCCATGACCGAGGCGGCCCGGTCCAACATTCAGGCGCTGGTGGCCAAAAATCACCAATTGCTGTTCCAGGTCGCAAGCCCGCTGACCCAGCGCAACCTGCTCCACGCCTTTGACGCCAATGGCGTCTGGCAGACTTTGGTCCACACCCGCTATTTCGATGTGCCCTCGACCATCGATATCTGCGCCGAGCACATCGCGCAGAACGCCAGCCTATTGCCTGTCGCCGAACCGGCAGCGCCGGTTGCGACCTGGGAAGATGGGGGAAAGGGGCTGGCGGCCAGTCCATCCGGGCTGTGACATTCAGCAGCTTTGGCCCGGGCGGGCCTGACCCCAATCGCCATCCGTGAGCGTGAAGGAAAAACGCCCGCTGCCCTGGTGGGGCAACGGGCGTTGTTTTGTGGTCGACGGTGCCTGCCGGCTCCTACCGTCAGATCACCAAACCGTCAGATCACGAAATTGTCTTCGTCCAAGCTGGTGACGTTTTCCACCAGGACGGAGGCTGACGAGAAGGTCAGGACCAGGCCATCAACCGTGGACGAGGCCAGGGCATCGGCATCCGTGACAAGACCATCGCCCGTCGTGTCGAGATCATCGAACATCGTCACATCGCTGACGCCGGAGACATCGAGCCGCTCCCGGACGGGATCAAAATCAACAATGGTGTCGTCATTGAAGCCATCGCCAATCACAAAGAGGTCTGCGCCGCCGCCGCCGGTCAGGGTGTCGTTGCCGGCGCCGCCGGACAGGGTATCCGCACCCGAACCACCCCGCAGATCGTCATTGCCACTGGAGCCAATGAGCATGTCCCGCCCGCCGGAGCCGTCGATGAAGGCAATGTCCGTCACGGTGACGCCGGAGAAGTCCAGGGTGTTCTGGGCCTGATTGCCGATGATCCGGACATTGGCAAAGCCGTTGCCGGAGATGGTTTCAACATTCTCCACCGAAGCGAGGCCGATGACCGTGTTGTCCTTCAAGGCAGAGATCGTGTCATTGCCCATGCCACCGTCAACGACATCCCGGCCCGTGCTCTGACCATCATAGAGGATGAGGTCGTTGCCTATGCCGCCGTCCACCGTGTCATTGCCATTGGCGCCTTCCAGTGTGTCATCGCCGTCTCCGCCGACAAGGCTGTCAAAACCGCCTTCACCCACGATGTTGTCATTGCCCATCGAGCCAATGATCGTATCCCGTCCTGACATACCGGAGATGGAGGTGATGCCAATCAGCGTGACGGTGCTGAAATCGAGATCGTCAGGGGCATTGGAGCCGATGATCTGGACATTGGCAAAGCCGTTGCCGGAGATGGTTTCAACATTCTCCACCGAAGCGAGGCCGATGACCGTGTTGTCCTTCAAGGCAGAGATCGTGTCATTGCCCATGCCACCGTCAACGACATCCCGGCCCGTGCTCTGACCATCATAGAGGATGAGGTCGTTGCCTATGCCGCCGTCCACCGTGTCATTGCCATTGGCGCCTTCCAGTGTGTCATCGCCGTCTCCGCCGACAAGGCTGTCAAAACCGCCTTCACCCACGATGTTGTCATTGCCCATCGAGCCAATGATCGTATCCCGTCCTGACATACCGGAGATGGAGGTGATGCCAATCAGCGTGACGGTGCTGAAATCGAGATCGTCAGGGGCATTGGAGCCGATGATCCGGACATTACTGAAGCCCATGGCATCAATGGTTTCCACATTGACGAGGCCTGAAAGGCCAAGTGTGAGATTGCTCCGGGACGCCTGAAGAACATCCAGCCCGTCACCACCGTCGATATTGTCGAAGCCGATGCCGTTCGAGATCTGGATGGTGTCGTCGCCCGGGCCGCCATTGACTGTGTCGTCATTGGCGTTGCCGTTGAGACTGTCATTGCCCGATCCCCCATTGAGCGTGTCGAGACCATCTTGACCAAGAAGAGTGTCGTCGTCCCGGCCTCCGAAAAGGATATCCCGCGCACCGGCAGCCCGGATCAGGTCATTGCCCGACAGGCCGACAATGGTATCGCGGCCCGCGTCGCCATCGAGCGTGTCATCCACGGACGTGCCCAGAATACCGCCAGCAGGCAGACCGTTGACAGTGACCGAAACCATGGCCGTATCGCTGCCGCCTTGGCCGTCTTCAACCGTGTAAGTGAAGCTTTCGGCCACGCTGTCCGTTGGGGCCAGCCCGTCAAAGGCCGGGTCATAGATGAGGAGGAAGGAACCATCCGCCTCGACCGTCAGCAGGGAGCCATTGGTGAGCGTAACCTGCGCGCCGACACTGGCAGCCTGTCCATTCACGGCGGTAACCGTCAGAGGGTCACCATCGGGGTCGCTGTCTGCGCCGCTTCCGTTGTCAGCGAGGACATTGCCGACCACATCCTCGATGGTGACATCGGACACGAAGCTGTCGTCTTCCCCGATCGGCGCCGTGTTGACGGTTCCGTCGGTCACACCCTCAATGGTCACGACGACATTGGCCGTGTCCGTCCCACCATTCCCGTCCGAGATGGTGTAGGTGAAGCTGTCCGTGGCCGTCTCACCGGTGTTGAGGCTCTCAAAGGCCCCATTGGTGTCATAGGTGAACGTGCCCGTGGGACCGAGTGTCAGGCGGGCGCCGGAGGGGATCGTGATCGTTTGGCCCACAACCGCGCCATTGCCATTGACGGCGATCACCGTAATCGGATCACCGTCTCCATCCGAGTCCCGGCCATTGCCATTGTCCTGGAACACATTGTTCGCGGTGATCTGATCCTCACCAACGGTGAATGCATCATCCTTGGCATCCGGCGGGAAGTCCGTTTCACCATTGATGGTCACGGTTGCCGTCGCCGTGTCCGTCCCACCATTCCCGTCCGAGATGGTGTAGGTGAAGCTGTCCGTGGCCGTCTCACCGGTGTTGAGGCTCTCAAAGGCCCCATTGGTGTCATAGGTGAACGTGCCCGTGGGACCGAGTGTCAGGCGGGCGCCGGAGGGGATCGTGATCGTTTGGCCCACAACCGCGCCATTGCCATTGACGGCGATCACCGTAATCGGATCACCGTCTCCATCCGAGTCCCGGCCATTGCCATTGTCCTGGAACACATTGTTCGCGGTGATCTGATCCTCACCAACGGTGAATGCATCATCCTTGGCATCCGGCGCGAAGTCCGTTTCACCATTGATGGTCACGGTCACCGTGGCAATGTCCGTGCCGCCTTCACCGTCGGACAGGGTGTACGTGAAACTGTCCGTGGCCGTCTCACCGGTGTTGAGGCTCTCAAAGGCGCCATTGGTCAGATAGGTGAACGTGCTGTTCGACCCGACGACGACTTGGGCCCCGGAGGGCAGATTGAAGAAGCTGCCGATCACGCCCGGTGTGCTGTTGACCTCAATGATGCTCAGAGGATCGCCGTCAGCATCCGTGTCCGCGCCGCTGCCATTGTCGGGGAAGAGCTGATCGGAGAGGACATTGTCCTCACCCACCATAAACGCGTCATCCCGGGCATCCGGCGGCGTGTTCGGATCATCCACCGGCGGCATGTCCGTGAGGCCGTTGATGGTAACGGTGACGGTGGCCATGTCCGTGCCGCCCCGACCGTCGGAGATGGTGTAAGTAAAGCTGTCGGTATCTGTGTCACCACCATTCAGGCTCTCGAACGCTCCGTTCGGGTCATAGTCGAACGACCCATCCGCATTCACCATGACCTGAGCACCTGAAGCCAACGTGGCCATGCTGCCGACAAAGCCGGAAATGCCTTGGACTTCCGTCACCGTCAATGAATCGCCGTCCGCATCAAGATCGGCGCCGGCGCCATTGTTGAGGAGCACATTGCCGGATATGGCCGTGTCCTCATCGGTGGTGCGGGAGTCGTCCCGCGCGTCCGGCGGCGTGTTCGCAGCCGTGCTGGCGAAGTTGATCGTGTAAACGTCGGTCCCAGAGGCGCCGGTGAAGTCGAACAGATGGATTTTGTCCTCATAGACCGGGCGCTGGGTCTGGTCGAAGGGGAAGGTCCGGTCTGTCTGCCAGGCGTTGCGGCCGGGCAGGGGGGAGCCGTCGGCCCGGGTCACGCTGTCAATGACAAAGTCGCCCATGCCCGGATCGTCGAAGACAGCATAGTTCCAGCCCGTCTCCTGGTTGATCTGAACGCTGATCTGGCCGTCCGAGGCATCACTGTCGATCAGGGTCGCCGTTGCCACGGAAACCGCCTCGGTCGTCCCGTCGCTGAGATAGAGGATATCGGGCGTGATGTTCTCATCCATCATCTCGTTGACGAGGAAGTCGTCGAGGCCATCGGCGCCGCTGCGGTCATCCCGGACCACCTGAATCAGTTCACGGATCTCGACGCTCGTAATCGTGCTGAGTTCGGGGAAGCCGAGATCATTCACGGCCTCAAAGCTGGCTTCATAGTCCGAGAAGCTGCCCTGGAGGCTCGATTCGAGCTGGAAGACGACCACGGCATTCTCGCCGCCTTCAAGGTCGCCGATATCGGCCGTCAGCGTAGGCTGGATCGGCTGACTGTTCACTTCCGTGCCCAGGATTTCAAAATCGATCAGCAGGCCGCTTTCGTTCTCGATGATCTCGGGCTGGGCGGATGTGATGGTCAGGTCGCCGGCGGTTCCTGCGCCCTCATTCTGGATCAAGAGACCAAGATCGAAGGGCACGGCCTGCTCGATTTCCGGGGTGAACGGATCGTCAGAGGCCACATCCCGCTGGAAGAAGTAGTCGAGTTCAAGCTCGGCCGTGGGCAGCACTTCCACCGTGTCGCCGGCCAGCGGTTGGGTGACGTTGTTGCCGTCCAAGGTGTATTTGAGGGTCCCCGCAATGGTGTAGTTCTCGGGCTCAGTGGGGGCGGCATCCGCGCTGGGGATAATGGTGAAGAGGGCACTGCCTTCTGAGTCTGCGGCCAGCACGCCCGTGCCGTCGGCGGCGGTAATGCCCTCAAGTTCCGGGTCCGTGACGCCGAAGATCCCTTCACCGACGAGCACACCGTTCTCGTCATAGATCTCAATCGTGACCTCAATATTGGTCAGATCAGAGTCACTGCCATTTTCGAGCTCCAGGAAGCCCTCGAAACCCTGGCGGGTCAAAACGGCCCGCTGGTCGATGCTGATGCGCACCTGCACCGGAACATCCGATTGGGTGTTGATGATGACTGGCGGGAAGGTCGTACCGGTGCTGCCCGCGGAGGGGCCACTTCCGATGTCTGCGAAGGCACCGGGACCGAAAATGGTGGGAACGGGTTGGCCCTGTGGGCTGATGCATTCAGCATCCAGATTAACATATCCGATGGGCACGGCCCGGGTGACATCATTGGGGCCCGCATCATAGGAATAGCTGACATTACCACCAAGGGAGCACGGTGCGCTATTGGGCGGCCCATCGCCGATGCGGGTGATCGTGACCGGGATGCTCGCGCTGCTGCGCGCATCAAGGATATCCAGCTTATCAACCGCGGGCTCGATCCGGTAATAGGGATGGCTGCCCAGATTGAGCATGACATTCTCGGTCTGGATCAGACCAATATTCGTCAGTACCAGGTCGACCACCTTTGAGTCGCCGATCATGTCGAGGCCGGCGAGGTCGATGACCGAGGGCTCGACCAGAACGGCCGGGTGCGGAACGACCGTATTGAAGGTCGCCTCGACCGTGACGTCGAACTCTTCCGTCAGCTCAATCTCGCGGACCGTGAACTCATAGGAGATCGCCTGTATGGGCAGGAAAGCCTCAAGTTCCGTGGTTTCGCCTGGCTTGATCTCAATTGTTCGCAGGAAGCCATCATGCTCGTCGGCCTGGACGGAGATGTCGTAGAAGCCGGCCGGCAGATCTTCGATCATGGCCATGCCGTCCACGTCGTTATCCTGGAAGACGATTTCCTTCGTGAGGTTCTCCCGGATCACAACGCGGGCATCGTCGAGCTTCGGCATCCCTTCGGCAAAGTAGAAGAGCTCGTCGGTGATGTTGAGAGTGAGATTGCCGGTTTCAGAGGACACCGGATTGAAGGAGAAGGGCAGGCTTGCCGCCGTGAAGGGCGTGTTGAAAGCCAGATTGCCCGTGTAGAGCTGGATCGGGAGATCCTCTTCCGGCATGAGCGACAGGGTCACCGTCGTGCTTTCACCCGGGCCGAGGTTTTCAATCACGTCCGGCGAGGCAAGAGTCAGGAAGCTGAAGTCCGGTCCGGTCGGAAGGGAAATGTCGATTTCCCCTGTGTCGTCGCCGCCCGTATTGGTCACCTCAACATCGATCAGGGTCTGGTCGCCGAGCAGCATGCCGGAGCGCAAGGGGACCTCGCTGAAGCTCAGCACAGGGATATTATCGATGATGTTGAGATTGAACGCTACCTCGGCCAGTGCCCCTTCGCCGCTCGTGATCTGAAGCCCGAAGCTGTCGAAGAAGATGCCCGGATTGTCCGGCACTGTCACATCGACAAGCACATTGGCGGCGCTGTTGCCAGCAAGGCTCGTCGGCGCATCGACCTCGACATCAATAATCGGGTTCACCCCAATCAGCGTGACGGAAAGATTGCTGAGATCCACGCCGGCGAGGTTTTCAAGGGTCACCGTGAAGGTCTGAGAGCTGCCTTCAATGACACTGCCACTGACCGAGGTTTCCGCAAATTCCGCGCCAAAGAGGTCGGTCGTTTGTTCCGGCGCGGTGTCCTCGCCCGGCACGCCTGGATTGCGGGCCGTGAAGTTGACCGGCCCCGCTTCGGTGGGCTGGGGACTATAGGTGAAGGACCAGCGGCCAAGGCTATCCGTCTGGGCCGAGAAGGTTCGGGTAACCCCATTATTCTCCGCTTCAATGGTCACGAACTCAAAGGCGGCACCGAGGCCGGTTTGCAGATCCGTGGCAACACCTTCGATGATGACCGGAAGGCTGTTCGGAGCCGTCACCGGTGCAGTGGTGACGTCCGCATCATATTCCGGCGATACGACTGCCGCAGGGCTGACGCCCACATTGTCGAGTTCCGAGCCCTCCGCCACGAAGTTCAGCGGGTCCACCTGCACGAGCAGGAAGATATCGCCTGGATTTTCCGGCAGACTGATCTGGCTGGTGCGGGCGATCGTGGTGCCAGCTGGCAGATCAGCACTGAAGGTCAAGGTACGCTCAAGTTCATCACCGCTGTCGAGAATGGTGTCCTCGGAGAAATAGAGACGGGTGATGAAGCCGCCCTGGGCATCCTCGGTGCCATTGTTGATGAGGTCGTAGCTGATGGTGACCTGCTCTTCCTCGACACCGCCCGGCAGCACCACATTGGCGATGCTCAGATTGGGCAGGCCCTGAACCGGTGAAACCGTCACGAGGACCGTGGCCGTGTCGGTGCCGCCATTTCCGTCGCTGGCCGTGTAGGTGAAACTGTCCGTACCCGTGAAGCCGACCGCTGGCGTATAGGTGAGGTTGTTGCCACCGCTCGCGGCCACTGTGCCGCCCTGGGCTGTGGTGGTGTCAAAGGCGGAGATGGTCAGGCTGTCGCCATCCACATCCGTGTCATTGCCAAGCAGGCCCGGCACCAGCAGGGCCACGTCCTGCAAGGTGGCAACAAGGTCGACATTGGCAACGGGAGCATCGTTCACGGCACTGACGGTAATGTTGACAGTGCCCGTGTCCGATCCGCCATTTCCGTCGCTCACCACATATGTGAAGCTGTCTGATCCCGTGACGTCGGCCGCTGGGGTGTAGGTGAAGGTGCCATCGTTGTTGTCCGTCACCGTTCCGCCCTGGGCGGAGACCGCATCAAAGCCGGTCACGGAGAGGCTGTCGCCCTCCACATCCGTATCATTGACGGCCAGAACTGGCGTGATGACGGCGGTGTCCTCCACCGCGCTCACCGTATCATCGACGGCAACAGGCGCGTCGTTCACCGGGGTCACCGTGACGGAGACGGTCGCCGTGTCCGTGCCGCCCCGTCCATCACTGACCGTGTAGGTGAAACTGTCCGAACCCGTGAAATTGGCCGCCGGCGTGTAGCGCAAGCTGTTGCCGGCCGCGGTGGTGATGATGCCGCCCTGGCCGGTGACGCTGTCAAAGCCGACAATGCTCAAACTGTCGCTGTTGGCATCGGTATCATTGGCGAGGAGGTCACCCGTCACCGTGCTGACATCTTCGTTGAGGGTGAGGGTGTCGTTTACGGCGTTCGGTGCGATATTGGCATCATTGACGGTGATGGTGACCGTTGCGGTCGCCGACCCACCATTTCCATCATCCACCGTGTAGGTGAAGCTGTCGGTGCCAGTGAAGCCAGCGGCCGGTGTATAGGTGAAGGTGCCGTCGGTGTTGTCCACGACCGTGCCGCCATTGGCGGAGACCGTGTCGGCGCCGCTGACACTCAGGCTGTCGCCATCCACATCCGTGTCATTGATCAGCACATTGCCTGTTGTGACAGCCATGTTGAGATCGGTCACCGCACTGTCATCAACCGCGACCGGATCATCATTTTCGCCCGTCACAGTGACATTGACGGTGCCGGTGGATGAGCCGCCATTTCCGTCCCCGGCCAGATAATCAAAGCTGTCGGTGCCAGAGAAATCAGTGGCCGGAGTATAGGTGAAGGTGCCATCGCCATTGTTGATGACCGTGCCGCCCTGGGCCGAGAGGCTGTCTGCGCCGACTACGGTCAGGCCGTCGCCTTCGATATCGCTGTCATTGTCAAGCACATTGCCGGTGGTGGCGGCCGTTTCTTCAGTGGCGGCCAGGGTGTCGTTCATCGTCACGGGATTGTCGTTCACCCCGGTCACCGTCACCGTCACCGTTGCACTGTCGCTGCCGCCGCGCCCGTCGCTCGCCACATAGGTGAAGCTGTCGGTGCCGGAGAAATTGGCCGCAGGGGTGTAGGTGAAGGTACCGTTGCCGTTGTCGCTGACCGAGCCGCCTTCGGCCGACACGCTGTCAAAGCCGCTCACGGACAGGCTGTCGCCATCCGGGTCCGTATCATTGCTGAGCACATTCGGCGTGACGACGGCCATGTCCTCCATGGTGCCTGCGGTGTCGTCACCGGCCGTTGGCGCCGCATTGACGCTCTCGACGGTGATGGTGACGGTGCCCGTGTCGGTGCCGCCATTTCCGTCACTCACCGTGTAGGTGAAGCTGTCATCGCCGCCGAAATTACTGGCCGGTGTGTAGGTATAGGTGCCGTCGAGATTGTCCGTTATCATGCCGCCATTGGCCGAGACGCTGTCAAAGCCGATGACCGTGAGGCTGTCCCCGTCCGCATCCGTATCATTGGCGGTCAGCACCGGCGTGCTCACGGCCATGTTTTCCGTGGTGGTCACGCCATCATCGACCGCCACAGGATTATCATTGACCGCTGTCACAGTAACCGTGACGAGCGCGCTGTCCGTTTCGCCGTTCCCATCACTGACGAAATAGATGAAGCTGTCGGTGCCGGAGAAATTGGCCGCTGGCGTGTAGGTGAAGGTGCCGTCGCCATTGTGGGAGGCGGATCCGCCCTGGGCCGTGGTTACCGTTGTTGTGGTGATGGTCAGGCTGTCGCCATCGACATCCGTGTCATTGCCCCGCAGGTCAGGGGTGACAACCGATGTGTCTTCCGGTGTGGACACGGTGTCGTCGCCTGCCACGGGCCGGTCATTAACGCTGTTGACCGTGATCGACACCGTCGCCGTGGAGGAAACAAAGCCGTCGGTCACCGTGTAGTCGAAAGAGGCAATGCCGTTAAAGTTCGTCGTCGGATCAAAGCGAACACTGTTCGAGACCAGGGTGGCCGTGCCATTCGTCGCACCGCTGACGCCCGTGATGGTGAGCGGGTCGCCATCGGCGTCGCTGTCGTTTGAGAGCAGGGTCGCGAGGGGGATGTCGATGCGGACATCCTCGTTGATCATGGCCGTATCATTCCCCAAAGCCGGCGCGCTGTTGATCAGCGGCAGGTCCTGGTCAGCAAAGCGCAGGATCCGGATATTGGTGAGCGTGTCCGTTCCGTCATTGCCGTCGAGCAGGTTCTGGTCGATCACGGTCGTTGTGCTGCCGACGGTCGTGACTTGATAATCGCTACGCTGACCGGTGAACTCAGCCACATCATTGTCGCCCGCGCCGCCGTCGAGCACGTCATCGCCGTCACCACCGACCAGGGTGTCATCGTCCCCATCGCCGTTCAGAATGTCGAAACCGGCAAGGCCCTCGAGCCGGTCATTGCCGGCCAGACCATTGATGGTGTCATTGAGGATGGTACCGACCAGGATGGGTTGCTCGCCCGGCTCCCCATTGTCGTCATCGCCCGTCCCATTGATCAGGAGGCCGGCAAAGCCGCTCGAGACTGGCAGGTCGCCATCGGCAAAGCGGATGAACTCCGCATTGGTGATGGTGTCGGACCCTTCCGGACTGTTCGCCCGCAGGTCAACGATCACAAGACCGCTTGGCGTGCCGCTCACGGAATATTCGCTGCGGTTGCCTGAATAGATGATGGTGTCATTGCCCGAGCCACCATCGATCTGGTCGTCGTCGCCGCCGGGCGTGATGAGGTCGTCATCGCCGCCACCTTGCAAAACGTCGTCTTGCGGCGTTCCCTCAATCGTGTCGTTGCCGATGCCGCCATCCACATCGGCGCCACTGGCGGTAAACACATAGTCAACAAAGTCATCGCCATCGCCCGCCAGGGCAGTGACGCGACCGGGGCTGTAAAGATCGAGCGTGTCGTTGCCATCGCCCGCATTGAGCGTGTCCGAACCACCATAGCCGCTGGCGCGCAGATCATCGTCACCGCCGCCGCCAATGATCAAATCCGAACGCGAGGTGGTCTCGATGGTGTCATTGCCCATGCCCCCGTCGAGGGTCGGGGAACCGCTGCCGGCGCCGCTGAGGAAATCGAGGAAGTCGTTCCCGTCACCGCCTTCAATCAGAACACTGAATTCTGCGAAACGGATGGTGTCATTGTCCGCGCCACCATTGACGACCGTGTCGTCGCCGCTGATTGCGGTGATGCGATCATTGCCGGCGCCGCCCAGCAGGCTGTCGACACCCTCACCGCCGTCAAGGGTGTCGTTGCCATCACCGCCTTCGAGGGTGTCATCACCACCCTGGCCGAACAGTTCGTCTTCGTCATTGCCGCCCAGCAGGCTGTCATTGCCGCCATTGCCGAACAGGAGGTCGTTGCCGTCCTCGCCGCGAAGCGTATCGGCCTCTCCGAGGACGAGATCTCCATCGTCCCCTTCAAGGGAGTCATCGCCGTCACCGCCCGACAGGTCATCCTGACCAGTACTGCCGTCGATCACATCGCGACCACTGCCACCCTCTACGGTGTCATTGCCGTCACCACCACGCAGACGGTCATTGCTGGCAAGACCCGAAATGCTGTCATTGCCCATGCCGCCAATGAGGACGTCGTCAAGGGCGGTGCCCGTCAGAGTTTCCCCTGCGTCGCCAGCCGTCTGTACAAGGCCTGTATTGGCAAGGGTTGGAACGAAGTCTTGATCGTCAAAACGCAGCAGTTCGACATTGATAAGCGTGTCCTGATTGGACAGCGTGGTCACATCAGTAACGATCAGCGTATCGACAGTGCCGGCATTCACCCGGCTGATGATGAAGTCAGCCCGGTCGCCCGAAAAGGCCACCGTATCAGTGCCTGAGCCACCATCGACGGAGTCGTTTCCGAGATTCGGCGTAATCAGGTCGTCGTTGTCGCCGCCTTCGATGGTGTCAGTGCCATTTGTGCCCTCAAGGGTGTCATTGCCCGTTCCACCATTAATGTCTGCCGAGCTTGTGCTGCCCACAAAATCGACGAAGTCATTGCCGGCGCCGCCGGTGACCGTCACATTTGTCCCGAAAAGATCAATGGTGTCATTGCCGTCGCCGCCATCGATGATGTCGTTGCCACCGAAACCTGCTGCCCGGATGTCGTCGTCATCGTCCCCGCCGGAGATCGAATCGGACCGGCTTGAGGTCTCGATGGTGTCGTTGCCGGCTCCGCCTTCGAGGGTGGGGCTGCCAGAACCGGCCCCAGTGAAGAAATCAATAAAGTCATCACCTGGACCACCTTGCAGCAGGACATCGCGCTCTGCATAGCGGAGCGTGTCGTTGCCTTCCCCACCGCGCAAGGTGTCAGCACCGTCCGTTGAGCCATAGAGCGTGTCATTGCCGCCAAGGCCTTCGATGACTTCTGTATCCAAAGTCCCAAGAAGGCTGTCGTCGCCCTCCGTTCCGGTGAGGAAGCTGGCCGGATTGGGATTGAGCGTCACGGTGCCATCGGCGAATTCGGCCGTTTCGACCGCGACGACGAGATCGACCCCGTCGGGCGAGCCAGTCCGATTGTCCGTAATTCTCACAAAGCCAGAGACAACACCTTCTTCAATCGTGTAGTCGGCGATGGTCCCGCTGAAGACGACCGTGTCATTGCCGACACCGCCGTCGATCGTGTCATTGTCCGCACCGCCCGTGATCGTGTCGTCCCCGGACGTTCCCTCCAGGCTGTCATTGCCCGTGCCGCCATCGATATCGGCGCCACCACTTGAAGACCCGAAGCCATTGGTGATCACGTCATCGCCGGCGCCGCCGGACACGGTGATCGTGACGTTGCTGTAGTGCTGAATGGTGTCGTTGCCGTCACCGCCTTCCAGGGTGTCACTGCCGCCAAAACCTGACGCGACAATGATGTCATTGTCATCGCCGCCACGGATCAGATCGGGGCGGCTCGTGCTCTCGATCCGGTCATCACCGGCACCGCCATCCAAGGTCGGGGATCCGCTGCCGGCAGAGCTCCAGAAATCCAGGGTGTCGTTGCCGTCGCCGCCATCAATCCGATAGGTGAATTCGGCAAAGCGGATGGAGTCGTTGTCGTTGCCGCCTTCGACCACGGCAGGGGTTGCCGTGAAGACCTGCAAAAAATCATCGCCGTCCCCGCCGCGCACCGTGTCGAGGCCACCATTGGTATTGATCGTGTCGTTTCCGCTGCCGCCAATAAGGGAGTCGTCGCCGGCACCGCCTGCAAGATTGTCCGCACCGTCACCGCCTTCGAGCGTGTCATTGCCGTCTTGACCACTGAGAACGTCGTTGTCCTCACCGCCGACAAGGCTGTCATTGCCGCCATTGCCGGTCAGGGTGTCATCACCGGCCTGGCCCAAAAGCGTGTCATTCCCGCCCGTGCTTGTCTCGCCCGTATCGCCCCGAAGCAGGTCATTCCCGGTCCCGCCGTCGAGATTGTCCGCGCCCGCACCACCGATCAGTACATCGCTGTTGTCGCCGCCAAGGCCCGTGTCATCGCCATCGCCGCCCTCGATCAGGTCGCTCCCGGCCAGGCCGCTCAGGCTGTCGTTGCCCGTGCCGCCATTCAACGCGTCGTCAAACGCCGTACCCGTCAGCGTTTCGCCCGTATTGCCTGCGGTCTGTACCGGGCCGGTATTAGCCGTGCTCGGAACAAAATCCTGGTCATTGAAGCGCAGGACTTCCGCGTTGTTGATCGTGTCCCGATCTTCAGGGCGGGCCACATCAACCACAAGCAGGCTGTCCACATTCGCCGCATTGAGCCGTGTCACGATGAAATCAGCGCGGTCACCGTCGAGAACCACCGTATCCGTACCGGTTCCGGCATTGACTGAGTCGCTGCCTTGATCAGGGCTGATCAGGTCGTCATCCGCTTCGCCGAGCAGGGTGTCATCGGCATTGGTGCCTCCGATCGTGTCATTGCCCGTGCCACCGTTGACGCTGACCGCACCTGTTGAAGCGTTGAAGCCATTGATGATGGAGTCGTCACCTGAACCGCCGATGACCGTCGACGTCACATTGGTGTAGAACGCGATCGTGTCATTGCCATCGCCGCCGTCGAGGGTGTCGGCGCCGCCGAAACCCGACGCGGAGATCTGGTCATTGTCTTCACCGCCGCTGATCGAGTCCGGGCGGGATGTCGTTTCGATGAAGTCGTCTCCCGCACCGCCAAGAAGGGTCGGGCTGCCGTTACCGGCGGAGGTCCGGAAATCGATCGTGTCATTGCCTTGGCCGGCCTCAACGCGAATGTTGAATTCGCTGATCCGGATGGAGTCATTTCCGATGCCGCCTTGGGCGGTATCGTCACCATTTAAGAGACTGATAAAATCGTCGCCGTCGCCGCCAATGATGCTGTCGGCATCATTGCCGCCATCGATGGTATCGTTCCCGATGCCGCCATCAATGGTGTCCCGGCCATTGCCGCCATTGGCCACATCGGCGCCGTCGCCCCCGGAGATGGAATCGTTACCATCTTCCCCGAGCAGGCTGTCATCATCATCCCCGCCGATCAGGTCGTCATCGCCGCCATTGCCGAGCAGCGTGTCGTTTCCTGTGCCACCGATCAGGGTGTCGTTCTCGCCAACGCTGGCATTGCCGTCGTCTCCGATGAGGGAGTCGGGGCCCGCACCACCGGAGATGCTGTCCGTACCCGGACCACCATCGACGCTGTCCCGGTCCAGCGTGCCGCCGCCGACGGAATCGGGGCCGGCGACAATGGTGTCCGCGCCGCGCCGGCCGCCGATGACGTCATTGCCGGCAAAACCGTTGATGATGTCGCCATCTTCCGTGCCCGACAGATTGTCGTCACCGCCTGTGCCGTCGATGGTCTGGGCCGGATTGCCCTCGGTGATCGTGTCGATATTGATGAAGGTCAGCGTGACGGGCGTGCCGCCACCATCGGTGAAGGTCACGGTTCCGTTTGGATTGACGGTTACCGGGAAGGCAATGCCGGAAATGTCCGCCGTGTCATTGCCTGTGCCGCCATTGACATTGAGGTCGTTCAAGCCCGGAATGATGGTCTGGTCGGCGGAATCAAAAACGATCGGCGCCGCAAGTCCGCCCGGGTCAACGGCAACAAGGCCCGACAGATCCACAATACCGCCACCCTGGACCTGGATCTGCGTAGCCCCTTCGATCCGGCTGAGGCCCGCGAGCTGGGCCGCCGTCAAAACAAGCGTTCGGTTGCTCGAACCAGTAATGAAGATGTTTTCAATATCGATCAGTGTGGCAAGGGTCAGGTTCAGCGTGTCATTGGTCAGATGGGCGCGCAGTTCATCCGTGTCGGCACCACCATCATAGATTTCGACAGGGGTGAAGGTTCCGCTGATCGCGCCCAGATCAATTGTGTCATTGCCCGGCCCCCCTTCGACGGTGTCATTCGCACCGCCGCCCGGTACGAGGGAGTCGTCGCCGCCCAGCCCACTAATACTGTCATTTCCGTTGAAACCGTTGATCGTGTCCGCATCAGCCGTGCCGGGAAGCGTCTCATCGCTGGAGGTGCCGTCAATCTGTGCCATGACGAAAAAGCCCCTGAAAGTTGTAATGAAAATCAGAATCTGTTGATTGTTCCACGGCCGAAAATGGCCAATGTGCTCAACCAATGTCAAATTCATTGAATCGACATTATAGTTATCCCCAGGCCGGTGATACTGGAGGTTGCCATAGACCTATGTGTGTTCCCGTCACAGTCGATAAACCGACACTAAGCCTCGACAGACAAGTGCGGCGCAGACCAAGTGATTCGATCACAAGGCATTAAAATGATTTTCAAAAACAGAGTCGGTCTGGACGTCTGGCGAACGCACAGGTCAGGCGTTATGCAAGTGTTGGGTAACAGGTCATGCTTGCTGCGTCAGAACAGCTCCGGGCGCATGACATCCACGGTACTGACGCTCAGCACACCAATATGGACGGCAAAAAGCGCATTGAGTCGCCTGACGGCGGTCTCTATGCGCTCCGGGCTGCCGATTGAAATAATGACGACCATGTCTTGTGCGGTGGACAGATCCGTATCCCTCTGCCAGTGCTTGCCATCGCCATATCCGGCCATGGCGCTGATCACTGTGTAGCCTGTCAGCTCAGCCTCCTCGAGCACCTTGCACGCCCGGCCCTGGGCCATCCGCTCAATGATGACTTCGAGGCGTTTCTTGGGGTGCATGTCAGGTCTCCGTCAGAAGAAACACGGGTCATGGCGGGCGTCTGATCCGGTCAAGAGCCCCTGATGCTACTGGCCGACCATTCTCGCGAGCATCACATAGAGCGGGATGCCCAGGGCCAGATTGAACGGAAAAGTCACGCCAAGAGACAGTGTCAGATAAATGGATGGCCGGGCCTGGGGCAGGGCAAGGCGCATGGCGGCCGGGACCGCAATATAGGACGCGGATGCGGCGAGGGTGATGAGCAGGGCCGCATCACCGGTGGACGGTCCAATCGGCCACAGGCACAGCGAGGCGATGACCGCTGAAAGGAGAGGCATGTAAAGGCCGAACGCAATGGCTGCCGGTCCAAGGTCCCGCCAGCCCTGCCGCAGGCCGCGACCCGCCGAGAGCCCCATATCGAGCAGGAACAGGCATAAAACACCCTGGAAGGGCGATACGAAAAATGCCTCGACCTGCGCCATGCCCTCCGGGCCACCGATCCAGCCGATGATCAAGGATCCGATCAGCACGACCACGGAAGCATTGAGCGCGACCTCGCGCATGACATCGCTCCGTCCGCCCGCCTGACCCTCGCTGGCTCGGGCTGCCGGGCCGGCCAGGGCCAGGGCACTGATGATCGCTGGTGTCTCCATTAGGGCGGCCACTGCCACGAGATAGCCTGAACTCGCAATGCCTTGGCCGAGCAGGATCTGGGAGGCTGCCACGAAAGTGACGATGGAGATCGATCCGTAATGGCCGGCTGTGGCCGCGGCTTCGATGCGATTGAGACCGGTCGTGAGGCGCAGCAAGCCATAAGCGATGGCAGGAAGACTGAATGACAAGATCAGGGCCACGAGAACCATGGCGGCCATTTCAAGGGACAGGGGCGTCGTGGACATGGCCACGCCACCCTTTAGCCCAATCGCCATCATCAAATAGATCACAAGGCCTTTCGCGAAGGCCTCGGGGATGGTCATGTCCGAGCGGGCGAACGCAGCGGCGAGCCCCAAAACAAAGAAGAGCACAACCGGCGAGAACAGCGTCGAGGTAACGACGTCAATGTTCACAGGAGACCCTCCTCAGGATGGGGCGGCAGGCGAGAGGGCATACCATTTTCGGGGAAAGTCAACCAAAAATGAAAGCACAGGCGTGACGTGACTGCGCACCACTGGCTTAGGCCGGGTGAGACGATTGACAGACCGCTGTTTGACCGGTCGAAATAGAGGATGGTTGAGGGAAGAGGGTCACCGTGGCGGATATCTTCATCAGCTACCTGCGCCAAGACTGGCAGCCAGCAGCCCGTTTGGCGGCGACACTGGAGCGGGCCGGATTCAGCGTATCCTGGGACTTTCCGTCCTGGGTCGGCGAGGATCTGGTTGATGCCATTGACCGGGAGCGCGCGAGCGCGCGCGTGGTCATCGTTTTGTGGTCGCGGGAGAGCATTGCCTCGGCGCGCATCAAGGTCGAGGCTTTGGCCGCTTTGCGCACGGGGCAGCTCGTTCAGGCCCGGTTGTCCCGCGTTGAGGCGCCGAGCCCCTTTAGAGGCGTGCCTTTGGTCGATCTTGTGTCCTGGGCCGGTAATCCCGAGGCGCCTGAGATCGATGTGCTCCGGGGGCTCATCGCGCGCAGCCTGCACGAGCCGAACCGACCAACTCTGTTGAGCCTGGGCGTCGGCGCTTGGCGTTTCCCGGTACAGGCCCGCATGCGCCAGGTTGCCCTCTGCGCGCTGCCGTTCCTTGCTTTCCCAATCGCCGTCAGCGGTGCAAAGGGTCTGAGCGATTATCTGATCACCCACGGATTCGCTTTGGAAAGGATCACTGGGACATCCGAGTCCGCCAAAGCGGCGCCGATGGAGTCGGTCATTGACGGGGCGACCCTGCTCGACCAGACCGGCATTTGCCGGGCACCGGCATCGCTTGCCCGTGATGCGTCGGGGCCATCGGAGCGGGAAGCAGATGCGCAAGTGGGCAGCGCCAGTGAGGCGGCTGCCATCGCTGAACCGGAAAGCCTGTCGAATCTCATCTACGCCGCCATGCGCAAGGACACGGAAGCCCAATATCGCCTGGCCTTGCGGTATTTGGATGAGGAGTCGGGCGAGGGGGATGCGGCCCTTGGATTGGCTTGGCTCGAAAAGGCCGCCGATGATGGCCATACCGGCGCCCAGATGGAGCTGGCGTCACTGGCGCTGTCCGAGAATGGCCCCATGGACAAAAACCCCATGCGCGCGGCGGCCTGGTATGAGCGGGCCGCCGAAAGCGGCAACGCTGACGCTCAATATAACCTCGCCGTCCTGCTCATGAGTGGACAGACCGGGGAGCGGGATCCTGCCAAAGCGCGCCTGTGGTTTGAGAAGGCTGCGGAGCAAGGGCTCGTTGACGCTTCCTATAACCTCGGTGTAATCTACGCGAATGGTTGGGGAATAAAAGCCAATCATACCCGTGCGGTCACCTATCTGAGCCAAGCTGCCGACTCTGGCCGCGCCGATGCGGCCTGGGCACTTGGCCTTCTCCATCATGAGGGTGACGAGCGGGTCCGCGACAAGGGCTTGGCTGCCCATTGGTTCCAGGTTGCCGCTCAAGCCAATCACCCGAACGCCCAATTCGTGATGAGCATTCTGCACATCAAGGGAGAGGGCGTTATTCAGTCCAATCCACTCGCCTATGTCTGGCTTGAATTGGCAACCGCGAATGGTGCCGACCAAGAGGCTTTAAGAGCCGATCTGACGGCAGTCATGACGGATTTGCAGGCCGCTGCAGCCTTGGACGCCGTTGCCGCTGCGTCGAAGTGTTTGGGGCTTGAGAACCAGTCCGAAAAGGAAGCATCGCCGATCGATCTTCTGTCCTGAGTTGGACCTTTAGACAGAACGGTGTGAGCCGGCCCGATCTGCAAAGGGTTCGGCCACTCAGCGCATGCTGGATGCGCGGGACGCAGTCGTTGAAGTTGCTGGTTTCAGGCGCTAAGCACACCTTGTCGGCTTTTCGGGGTCGGCTTTTCGGGGTCGGCTTTTC
>CAYUYV010000020.1:28988-37957 GCA_964449455.1 uncultured Alphaproteobacteria bacterium
GTCGGCTTTTCGGGGTCGGCTTTTCGGGGTCGGCTTTTCAGGCTTGAGACGATGATTGTGGTCTCTAGACCGTCCATCCGCAGCCTATGGGCACGCAGTGCGGACTGCTAACCCCTGCTTTTGAAGGGCGCGAGAGAGATCGCAATCAGGATCGTCGCACTAAAGAGCACTCAATCAAAACACGTTACGTCTCATAGATTGTGACGATGGATCCTTTCTAAAATAAGGATTTAAAATGATTAACTGGTGCGCAGTGCCCGATGGAGTCACAGGCTAATGGCCGATCGTGATCGAATCTGGGAGGTGTTTTGCATTGGGGTTCATTCCGTCAGCACCGGCCGTGATTGCTTGCCGCCCCAACGGGCTTAACAAGGGCAATTCGGGATGGAAGACAGACTCCCCGGTTCAAAAAGCAGGATGTGCCCTTCCATCGCGCGGCGTTTTGCGCGATCTACGGTGGCGCGAGAGGCATCACGCGCCCGTGCTGGTTTCGGCGCCAGGCCAACCTACACCGATTGCCATTGATCCTGGTCCTCCCCTCACAATGATTAGTGATTAGCATGACTCAACAAGAAGCGGTTCGCAGCCTCATCACTGTGTTCGAGGAGCCATACGGGATGGCGGACTTTCGCGATAACGCGGACCACGAGAGCATCAAGAGCATCGATTTTCTGGGAATGAGCTTCCAACAGCTCGATCTCAACGAGGTGATTGATCTGCTGACTCGCACTTATGGACGCTTTCGGTTCGTGGCCACGCCTAATGTTCAGCATCTGGTCAATTATCTCGATGAACCGGACCGTTACGAGCCGATCTACCGGGCAGCTTGGCTGTCCCTGTGCGATGGTCGCTTCTTGCCCTTGATCGCGCGTCTGAACGGTGTGTCTCTAAAGCCGGCCTCGGGCTCAGACCTCACCGAACGGCTAATGCCGATAATCGCTGAAAACAATTGGCCGATCACCGTTATCGGTCCGCGTCCGGAAGACGTGGCGGCTCTGCAGGAGCGGTTTCCCGGACTGGATGTGAAGGGCTATTGCCCACCTTTTGGATTTCTAGAGTCAGAAGAGCAGATCAAGGCCTGTGTGGATTTCGTGGTCGAAAATCCGGCCCGCTTTGTGTTCATCGCCCTTGGAACGCCGCGCCAGGAAATTATTGCCAAGCACATTCTTGAAGACGGGCGGGCGCAAGGTGTCGGCCTGTGTGTCGGGGCCTCGATCGATTTTCTCGTTGGCCGGCAGGTTCGGGCACCGCGTTGGATGCAGAAATTCTATCTTGAGTGGTTTCACCGGATGATGCAGGACCCCCGCCGTTTGGCGCACCGCTATCTCATCCACAACCCAAAAATCTTCCTTCACGTGGTTCGGCACGCTCGGGCAAAGTCCAATCGTGGATTGACGGCACCGAAGTCATAAATCTTTCTAAAATATTAGAAATCCCGCCTCTTGCGCGAAACAGCATGCATCAGGTCGTCGCCCGCGAGTGAGGTTTCACCCCGTTCCAAGGCTTAAGGTCCATTCGGATCACCACTTTTGGCTAGGGTGTTGCCCTGCAGACGCTCTTGCAACGATGCAGGAGAGAGGCTATTCCGCTGTTGGGTATAGCGGGCTGCAGCGAAATCAAGCCGCTGCTGCACTCAAGAGAGCGGCAAGATTCTTGAAATACTCTGTCGATTTGACAGCGTGTTCCAAGGTGCGTGTAACAGCCGCGCCAGAAGCAATAGCGTATATCAGTGTGCGGAACGAGATCCAGCCCGTATGAAGTGTTGCCGCGTCCGGCAACGCGACGAGTACAAGGCCGTTCCGCGTCCCAGAGGGTCTGACAGTCTATGGAAACCTCAGCTCCGAATATGGTCTATGGAATGCCGGCCTATGGTCCGGTGCCAGCAACGGTCGAAGGAGCCGCGGGCTCGCGAAGCTCGGATACGCTAAACTTCCAGGCCCTCTTCAGAGTCCTCCGGCGGCGGATGTTTTTCATTGTAACGATTACCATCTTGGGCACACTCTTCGCTGCCGCTTTGGCGCTCTCCATAGAGCACCAGTACCGCACCAATGCCCGGATCCTGATCGCCAAGCCGGAAACGGAAATTATGGCGGTGGATCGTAACAGTAACGATTTTCTCATTACTGATCAAAACTTCATCGATACACAGGTTCAGCTTATCGCTTCATCCGAAGTCTTACGCAATGTGGTGCGAGACTTGAACCTTGTTAACAATGCCGAATTCAATCCTGCACTCGCGACGCCGAGCATGAAGAGCTACATCAACCCCATGTCATGGCTGGGAGCGCTGCGTGCACTGGCCAAGGGACCTGATGATAGCGGTGAGCCGGGCGGCGCCAGTGTCGTCGAGCGCAAAGTGCTGAAAAATCTGCGCAAACGCATCAGCGTCACGCGGGCTGACCTTACATACATTATTGATGTGACGGCGGCATCCGAGGATCCCGCCCTGGCCCAACGCCTGGCGAATGCCGTGGCGGCGCAATATCTCGAAACCCAGCTCACAAGTCGGTTTGAAGCCACAGATCGGGCTACCGAATTGCTCAAAAAGCGGCTCCAGGAACTGCGCGCCGACCTGGTGAGCAAGGAACGGGCAATCGAGGAATATCGGGCGGAAAACGATCTTGGCGTCGTCGGTGAAACCAGCCTTGATGAACAATTGCTGTCGGACATCAACCGGCAACTGGCCCAGACCCGCGCGGATATTGCAGAGAAGGAGGCGCGCCGGCGCCTTGTTCAAAACCTCGTTCGGTCCCGCTCCAACGCCGAATCGATCGGCGAGGTTCTGGACTCAGAAGTTGTCATTGGGCTGCGCAATCAACAGGCGGCCATCATCCGCCGGCGCGCCGAGCTGTCCTCGCGCTACAAGCCTACCCATCCGGACATGATCCAGGTCACCCGGGAATTGGAGGATCTAGAGGCTCAGATCCGCCGTGAGGTGAGCCTGATCCTGGAGAGCCTGTCCAACGAAGTCCTAGTGGCTCGCGAGCGCGAACGTGCCCTTGTCCAGGCCATCGAAGACTACACAAAGAAGTACACTGAAGAAAAAACCTCCAAGGCCACATCGGTCTCGGCGCTGAAGGACCTGGAAAGAGATGCGGAGGCCACCCGGTCCATCTATCAGACCTTCCTGGCCCGATCCAAAGAAGTGACCGAGCTGAAGCAGTCCGACCAGGTTGACGCGCGGGTCTTGGCTGAAGCTGCCCTGCCGCTTGAGCCATTCAAGCCGAAGCGAACCGTTATCGTGTTCGCGGGCGCTGTGCTTGCGGGTCTGTTCGCCTTCGCCGGTGCCCTGGTCATGGAAGCAATGGCCCCCGGCATCCGCGTTCCGGACGATATGGAGAACCTGCTGGGCCTGACCCATCTGGCTTCCGTGCCCCAGATTAGTGGAGGCGACTCCAAGCGTCCCTATCGCTACATGCTCAATAATCCGCTGTCCGGCTTTTCGGAGTCATACCGGACCATGCTGGCCACGGTGACCCTGGCGGATCGAGAACGCTCGCGGCATGTGGTGCTGTTCACATCGGCCATGCCTGCGGAGGGCAAGACCACCAATGCCATGTGTTTTGCCTTGGCATCGGCCAAGTCGGGCAAGCGGACCGTGTTGATCGAGGCGGATTTGCGCATGCCCAAGGTGGGCTGGCAGCTCGACCTGCCTTTTGAACACTCGTTAACGGAAGTTCTGAACGGCGAAGTGTCCCTCGGTGCGGCCATGTTGCGCGAGCCTGAAACGGGTCTTGCCGTCCTTGCCATGCGCCGCGCGGCGCCCGATCCGGGCAGCCTGCTGGGCAGCAATGCATTCCATGAACTGTTCAGCACCTTGAAGGAACATTTCGACGTCATCGTGCTCGATACGGCCCCAATCTTGCCTGTTGGAGACACGCTGCAGCTGGCGCCGCTTGCGGACCATGTCGTCTTTGTGGTCCGGGCCCGTAAGACCGCCCGCGGCGATGTGGCGATGGCACTGAAGGAACTGCGCGCGGTCCAGTCGAACATTCTGGGTGGTGTGATCACCTTCGCAGATACCTCCAATCGCCGGGCCTATGGTTACGGCAATTATGGCCAGATGAGCTGACTGTCCGAAGGCGGATCGAGCGGGGGCGGGGCCCAACGCGGCGCGGGCCAGGCCTGCCCGCGAAGGAATTGAGGGGGCCGCGGCAGAGTCACGAGGGGGCGGCGGTTCCCGGCGTGGCAGCCTGTTTGGTCCAGATGCAGGATTCGTGTGTGATGGGGGAAGCCGTACGGGGCATCTGCCCCCGGTGAGTCAGGGGTGAAAGGGGCCCATCTCGATGTATGGTGGCCAACCAAACGCGCTTCCCTCAGCGATTCCGGCTTGGGGCACGGCGGATCATTCCTTTGTCTACCGAAGCGCGGAAGTCATCCTTTTTATTATCTTGCTCTATCTGTTTCAGATCTTCACGCCGGAGATCGAACCGAAAAATTTGAGCATCACTGAATTCGCGGTGCAGGCGTCGAAATCCAACGCGGTCAACCAGATTTTCTGGTTGCTCATGGCCTTTGTGCTCAGCCTGCTGATTTTGCGCCAGCCAGACCGGTTTTTTCGCACCATTCTCGGCTATTTGCCGCTTCTGCTCCTCATGGCCTATGTCCTGTCTTCGTCGACCTGGGCCATCTCACCGTCGATCAGTTTTCGCCGCGCCGTGCTGGCGACCATTATCATCTATTGTCTGATTATCACGAGCATATATGCCCGCAGTCCGCGTCAGATTTTCTTCATTCTATACGCCGCCTTCGCGGTGGCCCTGGCCCAGAGCCTGTTCGCGGCAGCCCTTCCGGGCTCCTACACCGGCAAGGATGAGTTCCGCGGCTTTCAGGACCACAAGAACACGATGGGCGCGCTGGCCGGTTATGCCTTTATGACCGGGCTCTTCATCCACCGGCATTTGCCTTCTGGCGTGTTGAAACTCTCAAATCTGGCCTTTCTTGGAGGCTTCGCGCTGATCCTGTTCATCGCGAAGTCGAAAACCGCGCAGCAGGAGGTGCTGATCATCCCGCTGCTGACCTTGATGGGGCTCGTGGCCTCACGGTTGTTTCGGGTGTCCGTGGGCACGACGCTCATGATGTTCCTGCTTTTGTTGTTCTTGATCTATTTCATCCTGACCCGCGGGTTCGGCATCAATTCCGATGAAATCCTGGCGCTCGTCGTCGCTGACGTGACCTTCACGGACCGGACCATCATCTGGGACTATGTGTCCGACAAGGCGAATGAGCGCTGGCTTCTGGGATATGGGCATATGTCGTTCTGGGCGATCGGCCTTGATTCAGTCAACCTGACGGCCCCGGTCTATTTCATTCGCCAACTGAACCAGGCCCATAACGGCTTTATGGATTTGTGGCTCAATCTCGGCATCATCGGTGTGTTGCTGTTCTTGCCCCTGTTGTGGCGTTTTGACCGGGCTCTGCGGATCTCGCGGGAGAGCCATCCCCACACGCACAGTATTGCCTGGGCCCTGATGCTCTATGCCATCGTCCATAACTTGACTGAGAGCACGATCCTCGTGGGGCAAAATGTTCCGTGGGCCATCATGCTTCTTGTGATCGTGGCAGCGGAACGGGCGCGCTACGACCATGTGACCCCCTTTGCCATGGCCCCCATCTATCCGGTCTATGGCCCGGTCCCCAGAGCGCCAAATGGAGCGCCAAATGGAGCGCCAAACGGTGCGCCGCACGGGGCGGCCATTCGCGCCTGACCCCCTTGGAGAGGATTGGGCCAAGGGGTAGACAGAACATGCCGACACGATATCGAGACCCACAAGGCGGTCGCACGAGGAATGCAAGAAGCCGTTGGGGCAATCCCGTCCGCGTGCCACAAGACCTCGTCGCGCCAGTCTCGGCCGCCACGTGAGACCAGAGTCACGTGGGATGAGAATACAGGGCCAAGTCACAGGGGCCCAATACAGGGTGAGTAAAATGACCATGCCAGCCGCATTAAAGGGGGCTACCACAGCCCTATGTGCCGTGATCCTGTCCCTGCCCATCGCCGGCTGCATCCGGTCCTCCCAGCCGATGCCGCCCGATTCGGACAGTGTCTGGCCGGTCGCAGCCGGCGTGCAGCAGGCCTATCGCCTGGGGCCCCAGGACCAGCTGCGCGTCATCGTGTTCGGGGAAGACAATCTCTCAGGGTCCTTCGAAGTCGACACAACGGGCAGCATCGCACTGCCCCTGATCGGCGTGGTCAATGTCAATCAGCTTACCCTTCGCGAAGCTGGGGCCCGGCTGACGGACGCATTGTCCGAATATCTCGTCGAACCGCGTGTGAGCATTGAGGTCGAACAGAACCGGCCCTTCTACATTTTTGGAGAGGTTCAGCGGGGCGGTGAATTCTCTTATATCGCCAATATGCATGTGCTGAACGCAATCAGCATGGCAGGAGGCTTTACACCGCGGGCGAACAATCGGGTTGTCTTCCTGACCCGCGCTGGAACCGAGAGCGAAATCACCGTGCCGGCGACGTCCAAGACCAAAATTCAGCCTGGGGACATCATTCGGGTCGGTGAGCGGCGGTTCTGATCGACGGCCACACAACACGCCCGCCAGCGGTTACGACGGGCCATGACTGCGGCACGGGACTGTGACACGGGATTGCGGCATGTGAAGCGCTGTCCGGCGTTACCAGCAGCCGCAGTCGAACGATTTCACCACATCATTGCCGCCGCATAGGCGGGCAACGCGGGACTTGCGCCTGGAACAGCAGCTTTCCAGATCCCGGTCGCAGGTGAAGGGGATGCTGCCTGCCTCCTCACCAAAAGCGGGGCGCTTGGCGCAGGTATAGGTATAGACGGCCTTCGTGCAGGTGTTGCGCTGTACCGATTGGGGCCGACCCTGACCGCCAAAATCGGCTGTCTGGCCATCATAAGGGGCGCCGGCATCGGGGCGGCGCGGTGGGACCTGGACCGGCATTCCGCTGGCTCCCGAAAGAAGTTGCTCAATCGTGCGGGAGGTTTCATCCGGCGTCAGGGGGCGTTGGGGCTCCCGTGCACCCGCAGCATAAGCGTCTGATGGTTGCTCCATGGCAGGGCGCGGTAGCGGTTGGCGCCAAGGGGCGGCCATGGGACGGGGCACCGGACCATAGGCCGTGTCCATCGCCGTCGGCGCCGTGCGGGGTGCGGTGGGTGCCGGGGCACGCCGTTGGCCATAGCCTTGATCGACGTCCGAGCCGGATTGGTAGCTCGGACCACGAACCGGCGCTTGTGCACGCGGCAGGGCGGCTGTTTGCACGCCGCGGGACGGCGTCACGATTCGGGATGGTTGCGCCGCAGGGGCATTGGGTTCCGAGGCGGAATAGCTGCTTCCCGGCGCGAGGGAAACGGGTCCGCCATCGTTCTGGGGGGCACTCTGGGGGGCATTTTGGGGGGCGCGGGCGGCTCCCGGCGTCCAGCTTGCCCAGCGGCCGTCATTGCGGCCCTCATCCCGGCCGCCCCCATCACGACGATTTAAGTCCCGGCGATCGACGTCTGTCTGGCGGGCCTGCCGGATTTCTGGTTGTGGCTGTGCTTCGGGGACTGGGCGCGAGTCCGGTTGCCGCGTCATGGTGGCTGTTTCGCGCTGGGGGGCGAGGGTGGTCCGCGGTGTGATGTCCATGGATACAGTGGGACCCTCGCGCCGCGCGGTCCTCGGCGCGGCGGCCGGCATGGGGGGCGGCGCTGTCCTGGCTTGCGTTTCCGGGGCTGAAGGTTGGGTCGGCAGGGGATCCGGCACAAAGGGCCCGCGTGCTTGCACCGGCGCAGGGGATATGCGGGCCGGAGCGGTCATGGGCGCGCCGGCAAGCTCTGGAACAGGGCCATCAAGCGTTGAAAGGCCTTCTGATTGCGTTGCCACCTCTGCCGGTGCGGACGGTTCCGGCTCGAACCGGATGGCGTCGTCCTGCGCTTGAGCCATCTGCGCGTCGGGCATTGGACTGCTGATCGCCCTGCGTTCCACGGCCGGTGGCGCCGCGGCCGTCGTGGACTGAGGTTGTTTGGGTATCTCTTGCGCCGGCGCCTCGACTGTCCAGGTCAGCCGACGGCTTTGCCCAAACATCCGCAAATCGACACCGATTTCGGAAACCGCGTTGCCCGAGACGTCTCCTGCGCCGACGCGCTGCTCGGAGCCGGGGAAGGGCAGATCGACAACGGTCTGGCCAGCGGTGTCGACAATGGTGATGCGCACGGGACCACCCGGATCGAAGCTCGATTCACCGACTCCCGGCACGGCACGAAGGGCGGGGTACACCCGTCCCTCGGGCGTTGTGACGGTGGCAAAGAACTGGACGGAGCGTGTTTCAAGCCGGGGCGTCACGGTCCAGACCCAGGGAGACAGGTTGGTTGCGGCGCCGGTCGGCGTCGCTTCCACGGTCTTTGGCGGCAGAATCCGGTCCACATCCCCGTTCTGTGCCGCCCTATTCTGGGCACCGGCTGGTGCGGCGCAGGCCATGGCGCAGAACGCCAGGCCCAGAATGGCCCAACGGACCGCGCGGGCATGGTCAATGGCATGGCGCATTGCAGCCGTGATCATTCTCGTCTCCACGCTCCCGGAAGGTGAATTCAGTGGCCCCTGCAACCAAAGAAATCCATCCCAACCGATAATCCCCGATACCTCTTATTTTCTAAGCTGATTTTATCCCGACTTTAAGGCCCTTCAGCGGACCATCGGAAAAGGTGTGACAGCACGGTCGGGGGATGGGGCCAGTGGGGGCCGCGTTCCGCGCGTATCGCGGTGCGATGTTGTGCGGTGCTTCGATGTGGATTTGGGGCACGGCTTTGGGCGCGCGGCCTTGTGGCGCGGCTCTGCGACGTGGATCGGGGGCATGATTTGGGGTTTGGAGTCCGGACCGCATCGGGGGCGGAAGGCATGACCGCCGGCGCGTCAGCGGCGCGGCGCGCGCCGCATCAGGCCCGCTCGCCCGCGACGTCCCATTCGCTGACCTTGGCGCTGACCTTGGCGCTGACCTTGGCGCTGACCTTGGCGGCGCC
>CAYUYV010000020.1:38057-41901 GCA_964449455.1 uncultured Alphaproteobacteria bacterium
CGCTGACCTTGGCGCTGACCTTGGCGCTGACCTTGGCGCTGACCTTGGCGGCGCCTTTGGCAGCAATATGGGCGGCGAGGGCCTGCGGCAGGCGTGCCCCCCGTCGCGGGGCACCGGCCTTTGGCACGGTACTGGCCACCAGTCTGACACTCAGCATGCAGACTGTTTCCGCGCGGGCGGTTTCCATCGAAGATTTATCCGCGCCGGTCGCCATGGTCGAGAATGAGGCTTATCGCTTCTCCGTTTACCACAACGTTAAATTCGACAGTGAGCATGTATTTCGCGGCATCCAGACTGCCGAGACGGGCGTGCAGAGGACGGTGCGTCTGGATTACGGGCCGTTTTATGCCGGCTTTCGTGGGATGCGTCCATTTGAGGACGAGGATATCTCCTTCAATCGGCGCAAAGAGGTGTTTGGCGGCGTCAAGACGCCCCTGATGCCGGGCCTTGTCCTGGACACAGGTCTTCAGGCGTTCACCCTGTCCGATCCGTCCCCACGGCCTTTCGGGCATGACGGCGGCGAGGATGGCTCGCGCCTTGCCGTTGAGCCCATACTGCGTGTGCAGATGGAAGCGCCCGTCAGGCCACAACTGACCTTCAGTCGTGACATCTTCACCCGGACCACGACCATGGAAGCTCATATCTCCGGACACGTTCCGCTTGCGGATGACATTCAGATTGGGGGGCATGGTGCATTCGGCAAGGTGATCGGCGGGACGGTACCAAGCTATCACTATGCCGGGCTTGGTGCGGATCTTGTCACCACGGTGTCGGATCGGGTCGCCTTGACCGCAGGCCTGCAATGGGACCGGGCAAGCCGGAATACCTTCATGGTCGGCGGCGATGCAGGCCACTCCCGGCAGGGGTCCTTGCGCTGGGGACTGGCTCTCAAGGCGGGATTTTGATCCGGTCGCGCAGCTTTGGACCCGCAGTGCCCGGCCCCGGGCGCTCGTAGAGGGCGTCCTGTCCTTTGAAGAGACCCCGACGGATTTTTGCGAGATCATCGCCGCCTTTCAGGCCCAAAATCGCACCGCAGACTGACAAAGCGTCTCAGCCGTTAAGGCGCAGGCGCCGCGCATGGATTTAAGGCGCCGGCGCCGGCATGGATTGGGGCGCATGGGCGGGTCCGAAGACGCGCTCAAAGGCGGTTTTGAGAGCAATATCAAGATCCGCCATACTCACCGGCAGGCCCAGATCGACAAGGCTTGTGACCCCATGCTGACTGATGCCGCAGGGCACGATGCCGCCGAAATGCTCCAGGTCCGGCTCGAGATTGATCGCAATACCGTGGAAGCTGACCCAGCGGCGCACCCGAATGCCAATGGCGGCAATCTTGTCCTCCCGACCGCCGGCCCGCGGCACCCAAACGCCGACCCGGTCACCGCGCCGCTCCCCCCGCACATTGAAGGCTGCCAAGGTCTCAATGATCCAGGTCTCCAGGCCCGTGACGAAGGCGCGCACATCCTGACCCCGGGCCTTCAGATCTAGCATGACATAGGCGACCCGCTGACCAGGCCCATGATAGGTGTACTGACCGCCGCGGCCGGTTTCATAGACGGGAAAGCGGCCCGGGCTGATGAGATCGGAGGGGTTGGCGCTTGTCCCGGCCGTATAGAGGGGAGGGTGTTCCAGAAGCCAGATCGCCTCCGGCGCGGTTCCGGCGACGATGGCTGCGACCCGGTCCTCCATGGCCGCCGCCGCCTGCTCATAGTCCACAAGCTCAGGCGAAATAAGCCAGTCGACGGGTGTCTCCCGCATCAGGGCCGACAACTCCGCCATGACAATCCTCCAGATTCTGTGAAACGGCCCGGCAAGGTCTGCCTGCGATGCTTGCACCCACGAAAGGGGAGGCAGGCCATGAGCGCGGTAGGTTCCATCAAAGTGGAGATTTCAGTGGTGCTCGGCAAGACAGAACTGCCGATGCACCAACTGTTGCGTATGGGACGGGGCGCCGTCATCGAACTCGATGCCCATCAAAATGATGAGGTCTGGGTCCTGGCCAACAAGACCCCCATTGCCCGGGGCGAGATCATGGTTCAGGGCGACCGTATCGCCGTATCCATCACTGAACGTCTCAGCTCCCAACCCTGATGTCCCTCCAGCGAATATTTCACATTCTTCGTGTGTGCATCACAAAGTTTTCCAAATGTGATTGAATTTTATCCGGCCCCGACCACGTCTTCCAAGGCGCCCTGGTGTTTTGCTTCGAAGCAGGGCGGCGCATTCAGGCGTGAGACTCGATGGGAAAGGCGGAGCCGGTGTTCCCAATCATGCTCGACCTCAAAGGCGTGCCCGTGGCTGTGGCGGGTGAAAGCCCTGCGGCAGCCCGCCGTGTGACGCTTCTTGACGCAGCAGGCGCCGATCGTCTGACCGTGTTCGCGCCCGATCCCGGCCCCGACATGGTCGCGGCGGCACAGGGCCGGCTTGAGCGCCGCTGGCCGCAGGACCCTGAAGTCGCGGCTTTGACGGTGTTGTTCACGGCGGATCTGCCCGATGCCCTGGCCGAGCGTCTGGCGACCATCGCCCGAACCAACAAGGTCCTTGTGAACACCGAGGACGTGCGTCCCCTCTGTGACTTCCACGTGCCCTCCATGGTGCGCCGGGGGGACCTTCTGTTCACCATTTCAACCAACGGCAAGTCGCCGGGCCTGGCGCGGCGGCTGCGGCGGGACTTCGAGGCCCGGTTTGGCCCTGAATGGGCCGAGCGGCTGGAGGAGATCGCGCGGGCTCGGGAGACTTGGCGCGCCGCGGGCTTGAGCCTGCCCGAGGTGTCCAAATGCACCGAGGCCCTGCTGGCCGAGAAAGGATGGCTGCCATGACCCATACGACCATTCCCTTGACGAACGGCCGTGTTGAAGGGGTTGAGCCCGCGGGACAGCCGAAAGGGCGTCCGCGTCCCATGGATCAGGCCTCCCAGGAACCCGAAGACGGCGCATTGGCGGATCGTCTTGCCCAATTGCGAGCCCGCTATGATGGGCTGGGCGGGGTGGAGCTGCTCCGTCCCCTGATCGAGACCGAGTTCCCGGGTACGATGGCAGTGGTGTCTTCCTTCGGGGCCGAATCGGCGGTGCTCCTCGACATGGTGGCCCGGGTCGATCCCACCGTGCCGGTGTTGTTCCTCAACACGGGCAAGCTGTTCGGAGAAACCCTGCGCTACCGCGACCGGCTCCAGGACGTGTTGGGGCTTACGGATCTTCGGGTCCTGCACCCGCATCCCAAGGACACGGCGACGCTCGATCCCAACGGCATGTTGTGGTCGCAGAACCCGGACGCCTGCTGCCATTTCCGGAAAGTACTGCCGCTGGAGCGCGGCCTTAAGGGGTTTGAAGCCCAGATCACGGGCCGCAAGCGTTTCCAGACCGGGGCCCGGGCTCAGATGCACACGATTGAGGTCGCGGACGGGCGCTTCAAGATCAACCCGTTGGCAAGCTGGGATCTGGCGCAACTCAACGCCTATATGGAAACCCACAAACTGCCCCCGCATCCGCTGGTAAAAGACGGCTACCTCTCCATTGGCTGCATGCCTTGCACGGACCGGGTGAAAGAGGGCGAAGATTATCGCTCTGGCCGTTGGGCGGGGCTCGACAAGGACGAATGCGGCATTCACCAGCCGACCCTGACGGACGGTGAGGGCATTTAAGGGCGGCAGAAGCGCAAGGGTGTGGCGTGCGCGGGTCTTTTTGGCCCGCGCCCCCTTCACAAGCCCGAACCGATTTGCTACTTCCCCACTCTACTGAAAAACCCATTCCTTCGCGGCCGTGGCGGAATTGGTAGACGCGCAGCGTTGAGGTCGCTGTCCGGTAACACGGGTGGAAGTTCGAGTCTTCTCGGCCGCACCATTATC
>CAYUYV010000021.1:0-17253 GCA_964449455.1 uncultured Alphaproteobacteria bacterium
TTCGCTCATGTGCTCCGCGGGGGCGGCCTGACCGGCCGACGCGCGGTCGCGCTTGGTGTTGGGGCCAGTCTCGCGGCGATCGCGATTGTCGCAACCCGATCAGCCTATCACCATGCGGATGATCCAAAGGCCATGGCGGCCTTCCTGTCCTGGGAGTGGCGTGACCTGCCAAGCCTTGCCCTGGCAGCACCAGTGGCGGAAGAGGTCCTGTTCCGGGGCTTTGGTCTTTATGCGCTCAGCACCTGGCCGCAATGGGCCGTTGCCCTTATCACCTCCGCCGCCTTCGCACCCATGCACTTCAAACCGGTCACAATCGCCTTTGCCTTTGTGGGGGGGGGCGTCTTCTTCGCCCTTTACGTGCTGAGCGGATCCCTCTGGACCCCCATTTTGGCTCACGCGGTGGCCAATCTGATGTCCTGGATCTGGATGCGCGCCACCTATCGCCGGATCATGGGCGGGCCGTGATCGGGCAGGCGTCAAGCAGGATGGTCTAAAAGGCGCATTCTTCGAAGATGGGCAGGACGGACCCGCCCCAGGCGCCGTGATAGCGCTCCAGCAGATGTTCGGCGGGGGTGCGGCCGTCCTCGACAATCTCATCAAGGGCCATGAGAAAACCGGTCTCGTCAGGGGAGAAATCGGCGCGGCCGCGTTCCTTCAAGCCCGCCCGGGCCAGACTGAGCAGCTCCCGCGCGATATCCTGCACGCTCCGCCCCCGGATTGTCGCGGCAAGACCCTTATGGGTCACGTCCCGGCGCAGGGCCTCCCGCTCTTCAAGCGTCCAGTCCTTGGCCAGATCCCAAGCCGCATCGAGCGGTCCCTGGGCATAGAGAAGCCCCACCCAGAAGGCCGGCAAGGCACAAATCCGGTTCCAGGGCCCGCCATCGGCGCCGCGCATCTCGATGAATTTCTTGATCCGCGCCTCGGGGAAAATCGTCGTCAGATGATCCGCCCAGTCATTGATCGTGGGGCGCTCCCCCGGCAATCCGGGAAGCCGGCCCTCCAGAAAGTCCCGGAAGGACTGTCCGGCCACATCGACATAGCGCCCGTCGCGATAGACGAAATACATGGGCACATCGAGGGCATAATCTGCATAGCGCTCAAAGCCGAAACCATCCTCGAACACGAAAGGCAGCGTGCCGGTGCGATCCGGATCCGTGTCCGTCCAGACATGGGCGCGATAGGAGAGATAGCCCGTGGGCTTGCCATCGAGGAACGGCGAATTGGCAAACAGGGCTGTGGCGATGGGCTGGAGCGCAATGCCGACGCGCAGCTTTTGCACCATGTCGGCTTCGGAGGAAAAATCCAGATTGACCTGAATGGTCGCCGTACGGAACATCATGTCCCGCCCCATGGACCCCTTTAGCGCCATGTAGCGGCGCATGATGCCATAGCGCCCCTTCGGCATCACCGGCACCTCTTCAAGGGGCCACAGGGGCGAAGAGCCGAGCCCCAAAAAGCCAATGCCCAAATCATCGGCCACCGTCGCCACCTGGTGGAGATGGGTGTGCACCTCGTCACAGGTCTGGTGCAGATTGTCCAGGGGTGCGCCCGACAGCTCAAACTGTCCGCCGGGCTCCAGACTGATCGAGGCACCGTTGAGTGACAGGCCGATCAGGTTGCCGTTCTCCTCCACGGGCTGCCAGCCGAACTGCTTCAGCCCCTCCAGCATGGCGTGGATGCCCGCCGGTCCTTCATAGGCCAAGGGCGCGTTTTCGGCTTTGCGGAAGCCGAATTTCTCGTGCTCCGTGCCGATCAGCCACGTGTCCTTGGGCTTGCAGCCCGCTTCGAGATAGGCCGCAAGCTGGCCCAGATCCGTGATCGGATCTGCGGCCGCCGATTGGGGGATGGACATGGGCTCGGGCCTCCGGCGGGTCTCTCGGGCACCAGCGCCCTGGATGAAGGGCTGGCGCAGCATTTGGGTCCAAAGGGCCCGCATTGGGCGGCCCATGAGTCACACTATGGCTCGATTTAGCGATCGCACCCAGGTGTTACAATATGCCTGCCGGTGGTGCACAGGCGGACCATTTGGCCACCAGGCCCGTCAGGCTTGCTTGGATCCAGGCCCTCCATGCGCTGGGGACGCATCGCTCGGGCGAGCATCAGCGACAACCTGCATCTCTTTCAGACAGACGCTCCGATGAAAAAATCCGCGGCAATTCGGGCGGTCCCCTGGGGATCATCGACGGATTTCCAATGGCCGCTGCGGGTGAATTCCAAGGCCGCCATGCCAGCGCCCTCGCGGTTCTGCAGGGGCAAGAACGCACTGGCATTGTCGGCAAAGCCATGCACACAGATCACTTTGGGCCCATCGATCACGCCAACACGATGGACCACGGCACCTTCAATGATCTCCCCCCCAAGTGTCCCCTCCCCTGAATTCCACCCGTTGAGTCACGTTCCATTTCCTGGCGAGGGCTGACAATCAGCCTTTGCCGAAATCCCCAAGCGCCGCTTGCCACAGGGTCAAGGCGGCGATGGCCGCTGTGTCCGCGCGCATGATACGGGGGCCTAGGGAGACGCGCACGGCACCAGGACAGCGGCAGAGGGCTTCCCGCTCGGTCTCGTCAAAGCCGCCCTCCGGCCCGATCAGCACAAACCACGGCGCGGCCCGTGCCGCCCCCTCCTGCGCCAGCGCGGAAAGCGCAGGTGGCGCGCCGCCTTCGGGGCCCGCTTCATCACAGAACAGGAGACGCGCCTCGGGCTGCTGTGGCCAGGCGGCGAGCACGGCCTCGAGCTTTCGCGGGCCCATGACCTCGGGCACGGTCAGGCGGCCGCATTGCTCCGCGGCCTCGACCACATTGGCTGTGAGACGCTCCGTATTCACCCGGCCCACCACCGTGCGCCGGGTCATCACAGGCCCGATGCCGGAGACCCCAAGTTCCGTCGCCTTCTGGACCAGGAAATCGAGCCGCGCCCGCTTCACCGGCGCAAACAGCAGCGTGAGATCGGGCACGGTGTCCTGGGGCCTGCGCAACCCGTCGATCTCAAGGCTCACCGACCGCTTGGCAACATTTGCGACCGTTGTGGCCCATTCCCCGTCCCGCCCATTGAACACCAGGACCGAATCACCGGGCTTTGCCCGCAAGACGGCGGCTAGGTAATGGCTCTGATCCACGCCCAAACTCAGGGTGGTGCCTGCTGCCAGATCCTCGGACACATGGAGGCGCGTGCGCCCTGTGGCGCAGGCGAGCGGCGTGTCTTCCCCATCGCCTGTGTCCGTGTGTGCGTGATCATCCCTGGCCATGTGTATTCGCCCCTTGCCATTCGCCTGCGTGTCCGCTCCACTCTCGAAAACACGCGCGCGGCCCGAATGGCCGCCCTGGAGCGCCGGCGCCGGTTTCTCCCCCCAGCCATCCCGACGCCGGCCGGCAAGACCAAGGGATGTCCCATGATCACACCGCCCGCCACCGTACCGCCAGCCGATGCCGTCCCTGATAACTGGGTTGACCGGCTGGCGCCGCCCTTTTTGCGTCCTTATCTGCGGCTGGCGCGCTGGGACCGGCCAATCGGCTTTTGGCTCTTGATCTGGCCCTGCTGGTGGTCGATCACGCTGGCCGTGCCCGTCGCGAACCAGCCTTGGCCCGATCAAAACCTTTTGTTTCTGTTCGCCATTGGCGCCATCGCCATGCGCGGCGCCGGCTGCACCTTCAATGACATTGTGGACCGGGACATCGATGCCAAGGTGGAGCGTACCCGGTTGCGGCCGCTTCCCGCTGGCCAGGTGAGCGTGCGCCAGGCCTGGGTGTTTCTGGTGCTCCAATCCCTTGTTGGCTTCCTGGTGCTGATTTCCCTTAATGTGCCGAGCATTGTGCTGGGGCTTCTCTCCCTCGGGCTTGTGGCCGCCTATCCCTTCATGAAGCGGATTACCTATTGGCCGCAAGCCTGGCTGGGCCTCACCTTCAATTGGGGGGCCCTGATGGGCTATTGCGCCGTCACCGGAACCTTGGGCCTTGCACCGCTTCTCCTTTATGCGGGATGTGTCCTTTGGACCATGGGCTATGACACCATCTACGCCCATCAGGACAAGGAGGATGACGCTCTGATCGGTGTGAAGTCGAGTGCGCTGAAGCTCGGCTACCAGACCCGGCCTTGGGTTGGCGTGTTCTATTCGGGCACTCTCTTGTGTTTCCTCGCCGCGGGCAGCCTTGCGGGCCTGAGTTCCTGGTTCTATCTGGGCATGGCGGCGGCAGCCGCCCATCTGGCCTGGCAGATTGTCCGGGTCGATGTCGACCGCCCCGCCCTCTGCCTGTTGATCTTCAAGGCCAACCGGGATTTTGGCGCCCTTGTCTTCGTTGCCCTGTTGATGGGTCTTGCCTGAGGAGGGATGCCATGCTTCCCGTGCTCGACACGCCGTCGCAAACCAGCGAAACCGCGGCCTTGCGTAAGGTGAACCCGCTCGATCTTCTGACCCCGGAGGAGCTGGCCCAGGTGCGGGAGCACTCGGATCTCAAAGGCCTGTGGTCGGTCTTCACCTGTTGGGCTTGGGTCGCCGGCTCCATGGCCCTTTATGGCCTTTGGCCCTCGCCGCTCACCCTCATTGCCGGGATCATGATCGTGGGCGGACGGCAGCTTGGCCTTGCTGTGCTCATGCATGATGCCGCCCATAAGGCACTGACCCGCTCGCCCGGCCTCAACGACCATCTGGGCCACTGGTGGTGTGCCGTGCCCGTGGGTGCGGACCTTTTCGCCTATCGCGGCTATCACCTGAAGCATCACCGCCATGTTCAGCAGCCGGAGGACCCGGACCTGGTGCTCTCCGCGCCCTTCCCCGTCTCGCGCGCAAGCCTCCGGCGCAAGATTATCCGGGACCTGACGGGACAGACCTTCTTCAAACAGCGCAGTGCCCAGTTCCGCAATGCGTTCGGCCCAAAGGATCTGTCCTGGCCGAAGCGGCTGGCCAAAGGCGTCAGGCGTCTGGGCCCATTCTATGGGGTCAATCTGGTGGGGCTTACGGCATTCGCGCTTGCCGGACGGGTGGATCTCATCCTTGTGCTGTGGCTCTTGCCCATGGCCACCTGGTCCATGATGATCACCCGCATCCGGAACATTGCCGAGCATGCGGTGGTGCCGGACGACAACGATCCCTTACGCAATGCCCGCACGACAAAGGCCGGGCCGCTCACTCGCCTGGTTCTTGCGCCTTACAGCGTGAACTATCATGTCGAGCACCATCTGTTCATGTGGGTACCCCACTACAATCTGCCACACCTTCACCGTATACTGATGAAAAAGGGGGTCGGCGAGCGCATGGAAATCCAGCCCAACTATCTCACGGTCCTGCGGCGGGCGACCCATGCCGCAGCCTGAAACGCGGCCCGCAGACAATGGGGCGTTTCCGCCCATAGACCCGGCACGGGCGGGCCAGTTCGTCCAGTCCTCGACACGCATCGAGACACCGCCCCTCGTCCCAGAGCTGCGCCTGCATCTGGCCAGCGAAGTCGTGCCCTTGTGGCAGATGACCGAGGAAGACCTCGCGGCCCAGGGGCTGCCGCCGCCGTTCTGGGCTTTTGCCTGGGCAGGCGGCCAGGCCCTCGCCCGGCATCTTCTCGACCATCCGGATCTGGTGACCGGCGCCCATGTTCTCGATTTCGCCGCCGGCTGCGGCATTGCCGGTATTGCGGCCATGAAAGCGGGTGCGGCCTCCACCCTCGCCGTTGATATCGACCCCTTCGCGGTGGCCGCGATTGCCCAGAACGCCGCGCTCAATGGGGTGCATGTCGAGGCAAGCGGCGCGAATATGGTCGGCGATCCGGCCCCGGACCGCACGGTCGTGCTTGCTGGTGACATCTGTTACGAGCAACCGCTGGCCAATCAGGTCGAGGCCTGGCTGCGCGCCCTGGCCCAAAAGGGCGCAACGGTGTTGATCGGTGATCCGGGCAGGACCTATCTGCCGAAATCGGGCCTTAAGGAACTGGCCGTCTATCGGGTGCACACGACACGCGAGCTCGAAGACTGCGCGGTGCGCCGTACGGGTGTCTGGCTGGTGGAATAGGCTTGGGACAGGTCAGGAGCGGTCAGGATCTTCCGGCACGACCGGATCGGTGCTTTTGTCGTGGGGACGGGTATCCTCGATCAGGGTCCGTATCAGGGCTGGCATATGGGCACGCCAGCTTTCCAGCGTGCGGTCAAACCCCCTGAAGCGCGTACGCACCTTGCGCAACACCTCGCGCGTGCCGGGGCTTGTCGGCGCGACCATGGCGATGCCGATAACAATCATGATAGCGCCGAGCGGAATCGGAAGCGGCAGGACCACAAGGCCCACGGCGATCAGAGCCCAACCGAAGACCGCCTGGAACCTTCTATAGAGTGTGGCCATACGGGTTTTCTCCCAGCTCGCCTAATCGATACAGGGTCCCATCCCGTCCGTCAAAAGCCGCAAAAGGATGGCGCGGCGCTCCGTGGCGCCGTTTCCGCCCCGCGACGGCCCGCCCCTTGCCTGACGGCCACGCTCCCATATTGTCCGAGCAGACGAAAATCCATCCAGAACAAAGAACACTCTCAAAGGGACAGTACATCCCATGGCTTATAAATCATTGCGGGACTTTTTGGCTGTCCTTGAGAACCAAAGCGATTTTGTTCGGGTGAGCGAGCCTGTATCCACTGTGCTGGAGATGACCGAGATTCACACCCGGCTTCTCGCGGAGGGGGGACCGGCGGTCCTGTTCGAAAAGCCCGTGATGCCCGACGGCTCGATCTCATCCATCCCGGTTCTGATCAATCTGTTCGGCACGGTGGAACGGGTCGCCCGGGCCGTGACCATGGGCGGGCGCAGCCGCAATACGGCCGCGGAGCTTCGCGAAGTGGGTGAGACGCTGGCCTTTCTGCGCCAGCCCGAACCGCCACAGGGCCTGCGCGAGGCCATGGACCTGTTGCCGCTGGCGAAAACGGTCATGAGCATGCGGCCGAAGACCCAAGGCTTCGGCACGGCGCCCTGCCAGGAAATCGTTCAGACAGGGGATGAAATTGACCTCACCTGCCTGCCGGTGCAGACCTGTTGGCCCGGCGAGCCGGCCCCGCTCATCACCTGGCCCCTTGTCGTGACCAAGGGCCCCGGCGACAGTCGGGAGGATGGGTTCAATCTCGGGATCTATCGTATGCAGGTCCTGGGGCGCAACAAGACTTTGATGCGCTGGCTGAAGCATCGGGGCGGTGCCCAGCACTACCGGCGCTGGAGCGAGACCAAGCCCGAGCCTTTGCCAGCGGCCGCCGTGATCGGCGCGGATCCGGGCACGATCCTGGGGGCTGTGACGCCCGTGCCGGATACGCTGTCGGAATATCACTTTGCAGGCATTTTGCGAGGCAGCCGCGCGGAACTCGTGGACTGCAAGACGGTGCCCCTGAAAGTGCCGGCCCAGGCGGAGATCGTCATTGAGGGCCATGTCTCCCTGGAGGACTATGGCGATGAAGGTCCGTATGGAGATCACACGGGCTATTACAATTCCGTCGAGCCCTTCCCGGTGTTCCATGTCACCGCCGTGACCATGCGCAAAGAGCCCATTTATCTGTCGACCTTCACCGGGCGACCGCCGGATGAGCCCAGCGTGCTGGGCGAGGCATTGAACGAGGTCTTCATCCCGCTTTTGTGCCAGCAATTTCCGGAAATCGTTGATTTCTGGCTGCCGCCGGAGGGCTGCTCCTACCGCATCGCGGTCATCAGCATGAAGAAGGCTTATCCGGGCCATGCCAAGCGCGTCATGATGGGCGCCTGGTCCTTCCTGCGCCAATTCATGTACACGAAATGGCTGATCGTCGTGGATGACGACATCAATGCCCGGGATTGGAAAGACGTCATGTGGGCCATCAGCACCCGCATGGATCCAGCCCGGGACCTGACCATCATCGAAAACACACCCATCGACTATCTCGACTTCGCCAGCCCCGAATCCGGCCTTGGCGGCAAGGTCGGCCTTGATGCCACCAACAAATGGCCCCCGGAAACCAAACGCGAATGGGGCGAAAAACTGTATATGGACACGGAGGTGGTCGAGCGGGTGACCGAGAAATGGTCCCGGCTTGGTCTGCCCGGCTCCGGCGCACCGATCTGGCGTTAGGCCGGAACCGCTCAAATCATGACACGGACCAATGGGCCGCCACTCAAACAATGTTCAGGCTGCCGTCCTCGTTGAACGCGAAGGCGCCGTAAGCGACCTCCCACAAATAGCCGTCGGGGTCGGCAAAATAGCCCGAATAGCCGCCCCAGAAGGTCTCATGGGCCGGTTTCTCGATGGTGCCGCCGGCCGCCTTCGCCCGGTCGAGGAGCGGCGCAACCTCCTCGCGGGTTCGCACATTATGCGCCAGGGCAAAGCCCGGAAACTTCGACCGCGGATGGTTGAACGCCTCACTCACATCAAGGGCCAGCTTTTCGTAAGGATAAAGCGCCAGCGTGGTGCCATTCGTCCGGAAAAAGACGATCGCCTTTTCCGGCCCCCAGCCAACGGGAAGGCCAAGGCCCTCCGAATAGAATCGGAAGCTGCGCTCCAGGTCCTGAACGCCAAGAGTGATAATCGAAATCCTGGGCTCCATGCCGACCTCCCTGATCTGGTCCAAATGCAGCACTATCGATCGAAACGGATGACAGCGCGGCCTAAATGTTCCTGTCTTGTTCTTGACTTGGTTTACCCTGCAGTGGCATATCTGGCAAGGGAAATGAGCGTCCATGGAGCGCGCATGATGACGGTGGCACCAGCCCAGACCCTAACCATCCGCCCTGCCCTGCCGGCGGACACACATGCCCTGAGCCAGCTTGCCTTCGCCGCCAAGGCCCATTGGGGCTATGACGCGGCGTTCATGGACAAGGCGCGGGCGGAACTGACCGTCACGGCGGAGAGTGTGAACCGGGACGTGGTCCGCGTCGCGGAGCTTTCAGGGCATGTCGCCGGCTTCTACGTGCTGTGTGCCATTGAGAGCGATCCCGCCATCGCGGCGCAGGCAGGCGATGTGCTTGAACTCGACATGGTGCTTGAACTCGACATGGTGTTTGTCGCGCCCGCCGCCATGGGGCGCGGTGTGGGCAAGGCGCTGATGGCCCATGCGGCGACCAAAGCGGCGGCGATGGGGGCAAGCACCATTGCCGTTGTCGCCGATCCGTATGCGGAACCCTTTTACCGCCATCTTGCCTTTAAGCCCCACGATGCCGTGCCCTCAGGCTCCATTCCGGGGCGCCATCTCCAGCGACTGCTTTTGCCCCTCGCCCCAGGTCCGCAAAGCGCGGCTGAAAGGACCGAGCCAGTCACCCCGGATAAGGCCCCACCCGCTACACTGTCGTTTCCTGAATCCTTGACCCCCATGGCCGGGAGGCTCGCATGACCGGTTTTGCCGTTCCGATCACCACCCTTTATGCGGGGTTGAATGCCCTTTTGATCCTGACCCTCGCCTTCTGGGTCATTCGCACACGCCAATCGACCCAGACTGTGCTCGGCATGGTGCCAAGCACGGCCCAGGACGGGGATGACCGGCTGGAGAGGGCCTGCCGGGCCCATGCCAATGCCACCGAAAACATTCCCATCGCCCTTATCTTGATCCTAGTGCTGGAACTGATGGGCCAATCCCTTTATTTGCTGCATGGCCTCGGCCTCACGCTGACGATTGGCCGTATTCTCCACGCCCAGGGCCTTGCCAAAAGCCGAGGTGCGACGGCCGGACGAATGGTTGGCATGATCATGACCTTCACCGTCTTCATCGTTGGCGGCCTTGCCGCTATCGTCACCGCTTTCCAAGCCGTCTGGGTGCCCGGCCCCCAATAGGGCCTCATCGCACCTCCAGGAGTTCTGCATGACCGATCCCCACGCCGCCCGATCCGCCGCCGACCAGCCCCTGTTCGACATCGCCGATCGCCTGATCGCGGAAGCAAAGCGCCTGGGCGCTGACGCGGCCGATGTGCTGGCCGTCGAAGGAACCGCTGTGGAGGCCGGTTGCCGTTTAGGGGCGGTGGAGGATATCGGCCGCTCCGAAACCCGCGATCTGGGTCTGCGAGTCCTGTTGGGCCAGCGTCAGGCCTCGGTGTCGACCACGGATCTCAGCGAACGCGGCCTCGCGCCGCTGGCCGAGCGTGCCGTCGCCATGGCCCGCCATGCGCCGGAAGACCCCTATTGTGGCCTCGCGCCTGAAGACAGGCTGGCCCGGGATGTGCCGGACCTTGATCTTCAGGACACGGCGGAACCGGACACGGAGGCCCTCTATAAGCTGGCCCTTGAGGCCGAAGATGTGGCGCGCCAGGGCAATCGCATTGTCAATTCGAACGGCGCGGGCGCGGGCTATTCGCGCACCCGGGTCGTCCTCGCCACGTCGGCCGGCTTTGCCCGGGCCTATGGCGTCACGAGCTACAGCCTGTCTTGCACCGTGGTTGCCGGAGACGAACACGGCATGGAAGTGGACGGCGATTATGGCTCGACCCGGTATTTCGGCGATCTGCCGGCGGCGGCCGAGATCGGCGCCGAAGCGGCCCGACGTGCCAGCCGCCGCCTGGGCCCGCGCAAGCTGCCAACGGCACAAATGCCGATTATTTTCGATCAGCGCATGGCCTCGGGGCTCATTGGCCATTTCCTGGGTGCGATTTCCGGCACGGCCGTGGCCCGGGGCACCTCTTTCCTGAAGGACGCCATGGGCACAGGCGTTTTCGCAACGGGCATCACGATCCATGACGACCCGCACAAGATCCGGGGCCTGCGCTCAAAACCCTTTGACGGTGAGGGGGTCGCCAATCGGGCCATGGCCCTTGTGGACGATGGCACCCTGACGACATGGCTGCTTGACTGTGCAACGGCCCGCCAATTGGGGCTGGAGACAACGGGCCATGCCAGCCGGGGCGTCGGCGGCCCGCCCTCTCCATCATCCACCAATGTCTGGCTCGCTGCGGGCAGCCAATCTCCTGACGATTTGATGGCCGATATCGCCGAGGGCTTTTATGTCACCACCCTGTTCGGTCAGGGGGTCAATGGTGTGACCGGCGATTATAGCCGCGGCGCGGCAGGGTTCTTGATCAAGAACGGCACCCTCGACCATGCCGTGAGCGAGGTCACCATTGCCGGCAATATGAAAGACATGTTCCAGCGTATGATCCCGGCCAATGATCTGGAGTTCCGGCGCGGCGTCGATGCCCCCACCGTCCGGGTTGACGGCATGACCGTCGCCGGCGCCTGACGCGCGCCAGGCAAACCCCTTGGACGCTACAGATCGGCAGCACGGGCTGTGATGCCCGTCTGAGTGAAGCGCTGGACGCCGCATAACGCTTATGCAACACAGCCCATGTGCCGCGGCGGGACACCGGGGCACGCTCGCTCCAGACAAGGGGCGGGATCAGGCACAGCGGAAGGACAGAGGCGAGCCATGGCCAAACAATTGTTGCACCTCGTGTTCGGCGGGGAACTGACATCCCTCGAAGGGGATATCGAATTTGAGGATATTGCCGGCCTCGATGTAGTGGGCATCTATCCCAACTATGCCGAGGCCTTTACGGCCTGGCGCGGCGCGGCCCAGAAGACCGTAGACAACGCCAAGATGCGGTACTTCATCGTGCACATGCATCGCTTGCTCGACCCCGAGACGAATGTCGAGCATCACCAGGAGGCTGGCTGACTGGCGAAGTGCCCCTGAATGAGTTCACGGGGCACGCCGGGCAAGGACCGTCAGCCTGGAACACGATCTTTTCAAACCCCACCCGTGAATGAACAGGGGAATGGTGCCGGTGACGGACACAGCACAATCGGTTCTTGATACGACTCTCAAGCCCGCTGCCCGGCAGGCTCCGGCTGCCTATGAAGACAGCGCGCCGCGCTCCGATTGGTCCGTGCTGAAACGCTTGTTCCGGGATTATTTGTGGGTGCACCGGGCGCGGATTGCGGTCTCCCTTGCGTCCATGCTGGTGGTCTCGGCCACGACAGTCGCCAGCATGAAGCTCATTGAGCTGATCGTCGATGATGTACTGGTTAAGAAGGACTTGGATCAACTGCTGATGATCGCCGGGCTTTTGGTGGGTGTGTCCATCGTCAAGGCCAGTGCCGGCGCTCTCCAGGGCACCATGACGTCCTATTTCACCATGCGGGCCATCGCCGATCTTCAGATCGTGCTTTTCAACCGGATTATCCAGGCGGACCTCGCCCGGCACAATGAAACCCATTCCGGGCGCTTCGCGGCCCATTTTCTCAACGATACTCAAATGATCCGCCGCACGATCAGCGGCACCCTGACCAACCTGACCAAGGAGGGCACGATTGCCCTCGGGCTGATCATTTTCGTCTATTTTCAGGATTTCGTGCTCGCCGTCATGGCCACGATTGTCCTGCCCCTGATCGCTCTCATGGTCCGCCAGTTGCGCCGGCGCATCCAAAAAGCGACCCGGCGCGGCATGGCCGAAACGGGCGTGCTCTCCTCCTTGATGATGGACTCCTTTGACGGCGTGCGTGTTGTCAAGGCCTATGGCCAGGAGGCGCGGGAGATGGCGCGCATGGAAACCAGCGTCAACCGGCGCCTGCGCTTCCAGCTCAAAGCGCTTTATGCACAGGTCCTCACCTCCCCCATCACCGAGGCTCTAACCAGCCTCGCCCTTGCGGGCGTCTTGCTTTATGGCGGCTTCAAGGTGATCAACGGTGCGCTGACCCCCGGCGAGTTCGTCTCCATCATCGCTTCGATCGGCGCAGCCTACCGGCCCATGCGCACCGTGGCCCGTCAGATGACGGATATTGCCGAGGGTGTGGCCGCTGCAGACCGGGTGTTCAAGGCGATTGACGTGGAGCCGACCATCACGGACGCACCGAATGCGCCGGATCTCAATGTCTCCCATGGCCATGTGCGCCTGGAAGACGTGCAGTTCGGCTACCGCGATACGGTGAAGGCCCTGCATAACCTGACCATTGACGCGCCGGCGGGCGCGAAAGTTGCGCTGGTGGGCCCAAGCGGGGCGGGCAAGAGCACGGTGCTCAATCTCATTCCGCGCTTTTATGATGTCCAGTCTGGCCGTGTGCTGATTGATGGCCAGGACATTCGCGCCGTGCGCCTCGCAAGCCTGCGCAAGGCCCTGTCGCTCGTGACTCAGGAACCCTATCTTTTCGACGACACGATTGCGGCGAATATTGCCTATGGGCGCCCGGACGCCTCGCCCGCAGCCATCGAAGCGGCTGCACGGGCGGCCGCCGCCCATGACTTCATCATGGATCTCGGCCAGGGCTATGACTCGGTCGTGGGCGAAAAGGGTGTGACTCTCTCCGGCGGCCAGCGCCAAAGGATCGCGATTGCCCGGGCCATCCTCGCGGATGCACCGATTCTGTTGCTTGACGAAGCGACCAGCGCTCTTGACACGGAATCAGAGCGGCTGATCCAGGAGGCCCTGCGCCGTCTGATGGTGGGCCGGACGAGCATCGTCATTGCCCACCGCCTGTCCACCATTATGGATGCGGACATCATCTATGTGCTGGACAAGGGCCGAGTCGTGGAAAGCGGCAGCCATAGGGACCTTCTGGCCGCCGATGGCCTTTATGCCCAGCTCTACCGCACCCAGTTCACCGAACCGGCGTAATCATAAGCAAGCCATCCTTAGAGCCCTTTCACAGAAGTCCGGGTCATCGAAAGGGCTCTAACTCTTTGATTTTTCGCGTTTTCGAACCGCAAAACCGCACACACCTTTGCTGAAAACGCCTTAGAGCAGCGAGCCAAACGGATGACACGGTCGAAGGTCGGCACCCGTTTGGAAAAATCGCTGCATCAACAAAGACTTGGCTAGTGCACCGACTCCGACAGAAGGTGTACCTTCTGTTGGCGTCGGTTTACTTGCGCGGCCGGAAGATCCGCCCCATTGCGCAGGTCGGATCTTGCTGATTTTCGACAGGTGAAAGCCCGCCGGTCGACCTCAGATCATCGCGTCAATCAGCACAGGGCCTTTTGTGGCGAGACCGGCCTTGAAGGCGGTGATGAAATCTTCCGTGGTCGAAGCACGCAAGGCGGTTACGCCCATCCCTTCGGCAAGCTTGACCCAGTCAAGATCAGGCCGCCCGATATCGAGCATGGACAAAGCCTTGGGACCCGGATTTTCCGCTCCGACCCGCGCCAATTCGATATTGAGGATGGCGTAGGACCGGTTGTCGAAAATCACCGTCAGCACATCAAGATTTTCGCGGGCCATGGTCCACAGGGTCTGCACCGTATACATGGCGCCGCCGTCCCCATGCAGACAAATCACTTTCCGGTCCGGGCAGGCAACCGCCGCGCCGGCCGCCATGGGCAGGCCCGACCCGATGGCACCGCCGGTCAGACTCAACCAGTCATGGGGCGGACAACCGAGCGTGTGCAGGAAGGAGGACAGACCCGCCGTGACACCTTCATCGGCGACAATGGCATTTTCCGGCATCAGCGCGCCGAGGACCCGGCCCACACCATCCGCCGTCAGAGGACCAGGTTCTGGCAGATCCGGACGGAAGGCCGCCTGGCGGTTCTGCGCCCGGGGCGCCGCGCCAAGGGCATCGGCCAGGGCTTCGGCCGCCGTCTCCGCATCCTCTTCCGGGCCCGCCAGGGTTTCCGTGGCACAGCCCTCCGGCACAAGAAGGCTTGGCTTGCCCGGATAAGCGAAAAAGGCCACAGGCGCTTTGGTTCCCACAAAGACCATCAGGTCATGGCTCTGGAGCGCGTCCATCGCCATTTCACCGAAATAGGGGATCGGGCCGGCCAGGACACGGCCGGCACCCCGTGAGACCCGCTTGTTGAAGGTGTCGCAATAGAGCGCCGCACCGCAGGCCTCGGCGACCCGGCCGGCCGCTTCGAGCCCGCGTTCCATGGTCGCCCGGCTGCCAAGCACGAGGGCCGGCGAGCTGGCATCGCGCAACGCGCGGGCAACGGCCTCAATGCGATCTGCGGGCACAGCCGGAACGCCATTCACCGTCACTGGGTTGGCGACATCGGCACCCTCGTTCCAGGCGGTATCGGCCGGCACGGCCAGGGTCGCGATACGGCCGGGATAGATCATGGCCTGCGCAACCGCTTCGGCGGCAAGATCCGGCAGGGACTGCGCCGTCATGGCCGATTTGTACCAGGAGGACACGGGCCGCGCGATGCCGGCGAGATCGGAGGTTAGGGGCGCATCATGGTGCAGGTGATAGGTCGCGTGGTCGCCGACAATATTGACGATGGGCGAGCGGCCGCGCCGGGCATTGTGCAGATTGGCGATGCCATTGCCGAGGCCGGGGCCCAGATGCAAGAGGGTCGCGGCGGGCTTTTCAGCCATTCGTCCGTAGCCGTCGGCAGCCCCCGTCACAACGCCTTCGAACAGGCCCAGCACAGCGCGCATGCCCTCGACCCGGTCGATGGCGGCAACCAGATGCATCTCAGAGGTTCCAGGATTGGTGAACACGACCTCGACACCGCTGGCAACCAGCGTGCGCACCAGCGCTTCAGCTCCGTTCATGGCGGCTTTCCTCCAGACTGGGTGGCCCTTTGCGCCGGCCCCCTTGATCCCGCCCGCGGCCCGGACGGCCACGGATCATTGTGCTCTCAAGGTCGGGGCCGTCTAGCGGACAACGGAGGTCAGCCGTTCAACGAGGACACCCACCCCTAGAACGAGGATTATGCCGCCAGAGATCCAATTAAGCCATTTCAGCCGCGTATAGGTCATGCGGTTTTGGAGCTGGCCCATCACGCCGGTCAGCGTGCCCCACCACAGCATTGAGCCGAGAATGACCGAGCCCACCATGATGCCGGCGGTGGCGAAGCTCGGATTGTCCATGAGGCCCTGGCCCAGCCAGGAGGAAAACAGGGCGCCGAACCCGAGAAGCGTGGCCGGGTTCGTGACGGTCAGCATGAAGGTCGTGGCGATCGTTGGCCCGAGCGCTTTGGCGCTGTTTGGATCGGGCAAGGAGACATCGGGGCGATTGGCGAACGGCCGGGGATTGGCCAGCACGGTATGGATGCCCATGACCACCAGCAGCACGCCGCCAACCGCCTTAATGGCATCGTAATAGCTCTCGATCCCCGCAGAGACCGCCGTCAGACCAAAGGCCACGATGAGGGCAAAAACGCCGTCGCCCAGGGCTGCCCCGGTGCCCGACAGGAACCCATTCAGGCGCCCGAAAGCCAGCGTACGGCGAATGCAGATGAGATTGACCGGCCCAACCGGCGCGGCAACGATGATGCCGATCGCAACGCCGCTGAGGATAAGGATCACCCACTCCATGGACCGTCAGACTCCCCTTTGGACACAGGCCCGCTCCAGATCTTACTCACCAATGCGGACCACCGTGCGCCCGCGCACCTGCCCTTCCAAAATGCGCGCGCCAAGCGCGGGACAGTCCTCCAGCGGCACCACCTGTGTCATGGCCGTCAGCAGACCAGGGTTGAGATCCCGCGCCATTCGGGTCCAGGCCTCAATGCGACGATCACGGGGAGCGTAGACACTGTCGATCCCGAGCAAATTGACACCGCGCAAGATGAACGGGGCCACGGAACCCGGAAGATCCATGCCCTGGGCCAGACCGCAGGCCGCCACAGACCCCCCATAGCGGGTTTGGGAGATTGCGTTGGCCAGGGTATTCGATCCCACCGAGTCGACGACGCCGGCCCAACGCTCCTTTCCGAGCGCTCTGGGTTTTCCCGACAACTCCGCCCGGTCCATAACCGAGTGCGCGCCGAGCCCGCGCAGATAGTCTTCTTCCGAGGCCCTGCCCGTGGAGGCAACGACCTCATAGCCCAGCTTGGCAAGGATCGCGATGGCCACACTGCCGACACCGCCAGCCGCACCGGTCACCAGGATCGGTCCATCGCCCGGTGCCACCCCCTGGCGCTCGAGGGCCAGAACACAGAGCATGGATGTGTAGCCAGCCGTGCCAATCGCCATGGCCTGCTCGGCCGTGAATGCGTCCGGAAGCGGCACGAGCCAGTCGCCGCTCACCCGCGCCAGTTCGGCATAGCCGCCCCAATGGGTCTCACCCAGGCCCCAACCATTGAGAACCACCCGCGTTCCAACCGGCAGATCCGCGCGCTCAGACGCCGAAACGACGCCGGAGAAATCGATGCCGGGGATCATGGGCCAGCGCCGCACAACAGGCGCCTTGCCGGTCAAAGCAAGGCCATCCTTGTAGTTCAGGGATGAATGGGACACCCGCACGGTCACGTCGCCGGGCATCAGATGGTCGACCGGGACTTGTGTGACCGACACGGTCTGGAGGACTGACGGGCCTGTGCCAGAAGCCTCTTCCGGCTCGGGCTTTGTGATCAGGATGGCGCGAAAGGTGTCGCTCACGGTCCTTGCCCCTTTGCTTGTGCTTTTTCTTCGTC
>CAYUYV010000021.1:17353-35814 GCA_964449455.1 uncultured Alphaproteobacteria bacterium
CGATCCTGCGCGAGATCGGCTGGTTCTTCGTCCGATCCTGCGCGAGATCGGCTGGTTCTTCGTCCGATCCTGCGCGAGATCGGCTGGATGGTCAGCTCTTTAGTCGCATCAGGTCCTCGATGCGCCGTGCCTTGAATGCATCCACCCGACTGGAGCATCGCAGAAGCGGTCCAAGTCGGCGCTGGCGCACTGTTCGGCGGGATGAAAAGCTACTGCAATGTTGGCTATCACAGCTCGGCGGTGGCGGCCAAATTCCAGGCATCAGCGGCCCAAGCGCTGTTTCATCCCCAGCGCCGTTTTCAAGCGGAAAGACAAACCATGCATCTCGTCCACGATCCTTCGGCGCCGTCCGCCGACCCCACGGATTTTGACACCTTCATGAGTGTGGATATCCGTGCGGGTACGATTGTTTCCGCTGAAGCGTTTCCGGAAGCGCGCAAACCCGCCTACAAGCTCAAAATAGACTTCGGGCCCGGCATTGGCGTGCGGGCATCCTCCGCCCAGATCACCGAGCTCTACAGCCTCGACACGCTTCCCGGCCGGCGGGTCGCAGGGGTGGTCAATTTTCCGCCGCGCCAGATCGGCCCTTTCATGTCCGAAGTGCTGACCTTGGGTTTTCCTGACGCTGAGGGGCGGATCGTGCTCGTGACGCCGGAAAACGGGGTGCCTGACGGGGCAAGGCTGAGCTGATCGCCGGAGCAGGCTTTAGCACTCGCCCATGCTGGCTGCTAATTTAATTGCGCGCTGGCAGCTTTTTGCGCATTTATCTTGCGAAAAATACTCGACAGAAACGGTTGGCGTTGTTCTCATAGGAGCAGGCCGCTTTTGTTTTTGTGGAGTAAGCCCATGCCCGGTCTGAAGGCCCAGCTTGACGGATATCGTCTGACCACGGCGGAGATCCTCTATCACATGCCCGATCATCCGGGCCTCCTGCAGACTTATGTCTGGCAGGAGCTCGATCTGGCGCCGCGCTTTCCCGTGCTCAAACGGTTTTTGGATTTCTGGGAGGCCAATCTCGACGGGCGGCTGCATTCGGTGCGCGTGGCAGCCACACAGATCATCTCACCGGGCGAGTCCCGCCACGCCGATGCCCTTTTGACCCTACACTGAGTGTCCGTGTCGGACGTTATCCGCATTTCACCACGGCGCGGCACGCAGCAGTGACGCAGTCCAGAGCCACGCGTGCAAAGCGTGCTGCTCTGGACTGCGTCGCTGCGCTCGCCATGACGTCAAACTGGGGTGCTCAACGCACCGGCTGCGGGGCGGTACGTTCCAGGGTCTCCTGGAAATGGACAGCCTGGCCTGCTGCCTTGCCGATCAGGGCGCCCTCCCACATGACCTGACGCCCCCGGATGATGGTGCCGACGGGCCACCCTTTCAGGGTCTGCCCCGTGAAAGGAGACCAGCCAGAACGCGTCGCCATGTCCTCGTCCCGCACAACCCGCTCCGCAGACAGATCAACCACCGTGAAGTCGGCGTCATAGCCGGCCATCATGCGACCCTTGCCGGCAATGCCGAAAATCCGCTGGGGGCCGTGGCAGAGCAGATCGATAAACCGCGTCAGGCTGAGGCGCCCTTCATTGACGTGATTCAGCATTACGGGAACCATGGTCTGGACCCCTGGCATGCCTGACGGGGACTTGGGATAGGCCTGGGCCTTTTCCTCCAGTGTATGGGGAGCATGATCAGATCCCAGAACATCCACAACGCCGGCTTCAAGCCCCGCCCAGATGCCGGCCCGGTGGCGCGCGTCCCGAATTGGCGGGTTCATCTGAGCCCGCGTGCCCAAGGTCTCATAGCAGCCCGGCGCTTCGAGGGTCAGATGCTGGGGTGTGGTCTCGACTGTCGCCACGTCCCGATATTCAGCGAGCAGCTCCATCTCCTCCGCCGTTGAAACATGGAGCACGTGGACCCGCGCGCCTGTCTCGCGAGCGATGGTCAGCAGGCGGCGGGTGCAGCGGATCGCGGCCTCAGCGTCGCGCCACTCCGGGTGCGTCAGAACATTGCCCAGCTCGGCCACCTCCCGGCGCTCACGCAGACGCTTTTCGTCTTCACAATGAAAGGCCGCCCGGCGCTTGATGAGGGACAGGACCCGCCGGACGCCCGCGTCATCCTCCAGCAACAAGGACCCGGTCGAGGACCCCATAAAGACCTTCACCCCGCAACAGCCCGGCAGGCGCTCAAGCTCTGGAAGCTGATCCGCATTCTCCGCCGTTCCGCCAACAAAAAAGGCAAAATCACACCACATGCGATTGGTGGCCCGGGCAATCTTGCTGGCCAGCGCTTCAGCCGTCACCGTCGGCGGCTTGGTGTTAGGCATCTCGAACACGGCCGTCACACCGCCAAGGGCGGCGGCGCGGCTGCCGGTCTCCAGGTCCTCTTTCTGCTCCAGGCCGGGTTCGCGGAAATGGACCTGGGTATCGATCACGCCGGGGAGCACATGGAGGCCTTTAACATCAATGACCTCTTTGGCCTTGGCCGCATCCAGCGTCCCGAAGGCCTCGATCCGACCACCCTTTACGCCCACATCTCCCTCACCGATGCCATCATGGTTCACGAGGGTGCCGTTTTTCAGGATTAGGTCGAAAGTCATAGATGTGGTCCTTGAGCGTTGACAGGGGATAGCGTTAGCCAAGACAGACAGTTCGGGCGCGCGCCGCATGGGCAAGCGATATTACGGGAGTTGGCGATGATTGCATCAGAAACCGGAACCGCAACGCAGGTACCGCTTGAGGACAGGGCCGTTCTGCGCGTTGAAGGTCCCGAAGCGCGGACCTTTCTCCAGGGTCTCATTTCCAACGATATCGACAAGGTCACGCCGGATCGATCGATTTACGCCACCCTGCTGACCCCCCAGGGCAAGTTCCTCTTTGACTTCATCATTGCTCAGCATGGCGATGGCCTGCTCTTCGACACGGATGCCTCCCGGGCCGACATTCTGGCCAAGCGGCTGATCATGTACAAGCTGCGGGCGGATGCCACCATCACCAATGTTTCGGCCGATTGGTGTGTCCACGCCGCGTTCCCCCCAAAGGTGGATGCCGGGCCGGGTGGCACCTGCGCAGACGGGGACACGCTCTTCGTCACGGATCCGCGCCACAGCGCCCTTGGGCTGCGGATCATCCGGCCCCGCTCGGCTCCTCTCCCCTCCCTGCTCTCGGAGGCTGTGGCCGGCAGTCTTGAAGACTATGCCCGCCATCGGATCCGCCTCGGCGTGCCCCAGGGTGGGATTGATCTTGTTCCGGACTCCTCCTTCCTGCTTGAAAGCAATGTGGAGGAGATGAACGGCGTGGACTTCCAGAAAGGCTGCTATGTGGGCCAGGAACTCACGGCACGGACCAAGCATCGCGGCAGTGTGCGCAAGCGCATCCTGCCCCTTGATCTGTCAGGCCCCGTGCCCGAAGCGGGCAGCGCGGTCGAAGCCGGCGGCCGGGAAATCGGCACCGTGACGAGCGGTGCGGCCTTCGGGCCGGAACGGGCGCGCGTGCTCGCCCTCATGCGCATTGATCGGCTGGCGGAGGCGGAGGCCGCGGGTCATGGAATCACCGTTGCGGGTCGGGACGCGGTGCTCGAAAAACCCGATTGGGTTGTCCTGCCGGAAGGAGCCTGAACCATGAGAGCCCTGATCGCCCTTGCCGCCTTCGCCCTGCTGGGGGCGGGCCTGACCAGTCCCGGCCAGTTCGATCGGTGTGGCGGGACGCGGATGATCGAGACCACGCTCTATTTTGGCCAATCCTCTCCAGCGGGCATGATGTATGAGGCGGATTGGCGAGCCTTCCAGGAGAGGTTCATTGTCCCGCGGTTCAAGGAGGGTTTCACCCTGCTGCGGGGTGAGGGGCACTGGCAGGATCCGGAAACGGGATATGACGCGGGAGAAGCCACGCGAATCCTTGTGCGCGTCCATGACGGCACGGACGACGAAGCCATCACGAACCTCATCGCCACATATAAGCGGATGTTCAAACAGAAATCGGTTCTGCGCACCGACACTCAGATCTGTGCGCAGTTTTGAAGCCTGAATGGGCTCCGTCGGCCCCGCCGCAAACGACCCTCAGCCTTTTTGTCTGATGCCGAACAGTCGCAGACCGTTTCGTCTCATCAGATTGGTGGAGGCTTGGAGCAGGATCGGGGGAATGGCGGAGCGCAGCAGGGCGCGCATGCGCGTGTCGCCACTAGACGGCAGCCACTGGATATAGGTGGCCTTTTCGAGGGCCTCGGGATCGGCGCTCCAATAATAGACGGAAATGGACCGGCGTGAGCGGTCACTCGGACACATCAGCGGGTCGGGGAAACCGTGCAGTGTACGATCTGTGGTCGGAAAAAGAACAGCCTGGTTGAATTCCGGCACCACATTAGCGTCCGGCCGCACGCCATCTGGATCCCGCAAGGTCAGGGCACCGTTCCAATCCGCCTCCCAATCATGATTGAGATAGATGATCAGGTTGAGACGGCGCAGCAGCGGCAGCGTCGGGTGGCGCGTCCAGTCTGCATGCATGTTGAGCCATCCCCCACGGTAGGATTCGTGGAGACCGGCGCCGCAGAACATCGGATCCCAGACCAGACCCTCGATCCCCGTGATAGCCTCAAGCCGCTTTGTGAAGGCCTCGGAGCAGAGCTGGAGGAACAGGAGTTGGGTCGCCGGGGAGAGATTGGCGATGCCCCGCGAGGTCTGCTTGATCTCGTTGACATTGTCCCAGCTGAGCCAGTCCCGGTCGCCCGGTTTTGGAAAGTCCTGCTGCATCCAGTCAAGGATCTCGGGATCGAAAAACTTGTCGAGTACGATATGGGGGTAAGGATCAGCGCTTGCATACTGGCGCGCGAGGGACTCACGCTCTGAATCCAGCCGCTCAAGCGGCAACATGCGGTCGGCCAGGTCCGAGAACACCGCCTGCGCAGCCTGCATGGTTGACGACTGATATGTCGTGCTTTGATCCCCCCTTCTCGCATCCCAAATCAACCTTAGCGTTTGTAATCTAACCCGTAGCTCATTACGACTGAGTGGACAACAACCTGATTCGGCTAACTTCAACATTTTTGACGCATGATTATTACTAGCAAGACAGGCCAGAGCACACGTAAAACGTCTGTGACGGGAAACCGTCGTATGGGGTGGGGGCGCGCTTGTGCCAACACACCAGAATACGGTCGGCCGATATCATCCCCGCTCGAACCAAAGTACCGCATCACCGGAAAAGGTCACGGTGCGGATCGGGTGATAGCCAGCCTTGCGGGCGACACGGATCGATGCGGCATTTTGTGGGTCGATGAGACACATGGTGCGACCATCCGGAAACGTCTTATCCGCCCAGGCCGTGATGGCCGCCACCGCCTCGCTGGCAAACCCACGGCCCCAGGCGGAAGGCGCAAGCACCCAGCCGATTTCCGGCACAGTGATGGCCGGTGTGATCTCGCGGCGGAAATCGGCCAGTCCTGCCTCGCCGATCAGGCGGCCAGTGGCCTTCTCCTCGATCGCCCAATAGCCATAGCCGAGCAGGGCCCAGTGCCCGACATATTTCAGGATCCGCCCCCAGGCCCGGGACGGGGGCGAGGGCGCGCCACCGATATAGCGCGTCACATCCGGGTCCCCCCACAGGGCGGCGCAGGCCGCGAAATCCTCCACCCGATGGCCGCGCAGGACGAGACGCTCCGTAGACAGACTGGGGATAGACACGGGATTGAGATTGGGGTCACAGATGGTCATTTCGGTTTTCCAGAACTGGCCCCATGCGAATGCATGGCAAGGCATACGGGGACTTTTGCACCACCGTTTCCATAGGGATGAAGGGGATCTCAGCCCGCTTTGACACGGAAAATGTTCTTGTTTTGTTCAAGCGTCACTGCTAGCGTCCGGCCCCCGATGGGCAGCCCGACCATGAGATCGGTCTGCTGACGATGGAGCCTACCATGACGACGACCATTATCGATCACCTCTCCGTGGGCGTGCGTGACGTGGCCCGGTCCCGGGCCTTTTACGAGCCCGTCCTGGGCACGCTCGGCCTGCGCCCGGTGCACATCTTCACACCGGCCATTGCATTTGGCGACACCCAGCCCGTGTTCTGGATTACCCTCCCCCTCAACCAGGACGCGGCGACACCGGGCAATGGGGTCCATGTCTGCTTCCGGGCCCCCTCGCAAACCGCTGTCCAGGCCTTCCACGCGGCGGGCCTCGCAGCCGGCGGGCGGGACGCAGGCGAGCCGGGACTGCGTGTGCAATATCTGCCAACCTATTTCGCGGCCTATCTGTTCGATCCGGACGGGAACAAGATCGAGGCCGTATGCTACTCCCGCTGGTAGCGTCAACCATCAGAACCGAGACAAACGCCATGGCCACCCAATCGGACGACAGCGGACGCTGCCCCTGGCCGGGACAGGACCCCTTCTACATCGCCTATCACGATGAGGAATGGGGCGTTCCCGAATGGAATGACCGGGCCCTTTTTGAAAAACTGATCCTGGACGGCTTCCAGGCCGGGCTTTCCTGGATCACGATTCTGCGCAAGCGGGAGAATTTCCGCGCGGCCTTTGACGGATTCGATCCGCAGCGGATCGCCCGCTATGGCGAGACAAAAATCGAGGCGCTCGTTCAGGATGCGGGCATCATCCGCCACCGGGGCAAGATCGAGGCAACCATTGCGGGCGCCCGGGCCTGGAACGCCATCATGGAGCGGGAGGGCGGCTTTTCCGACTTCATCTGGCGCTTTGTCGAGGGAATGCCTGTGCAGAATCACTGGACACGGAGCGAAGACGTGCCCACCGAAACGCCCATGAGCAAAGCCCTGTCAAAAGCCCTCAAAGCGGAAGGTTTCCGCTTTTGCGGCCCAACCATCGTCTACGCTTTCGCACAGGCTGTGGGCCTGGTGAATGACCACCTGACAAGCTGCCCGCGCCATGCAGCCTGTGCAGCCCTTGCCAGCCGGTGAGCCCCATGCCGCATCCCGCGGGAGAGTGCCATGGCGACCCTGCGTGATTTGCCTCACCCACAAGGCGCGGCCTATAACGGAGCACTGTCCTAAAAAATCTTGAAAAAGAAGGAAGGCGCCCCGTGACCGGAGTTCTTCTCAGCGGCACTGGCCTTTACACGCCGGAGCAATCCATCGGCAACGACGATCTCGTCGCCGCCTTCAACACCTATGTGGAGCGGTTCAACGCCGAGCACGCCGAGGCCATCGCCACAGGCACCGTAACCGCCCTCCAGCCCTCAAACTCCGATTTCATCATCAAAGCCTCGGGCATCAAGAGCCGTTATGTCATAGACCGGGAGGGGATTCTCGACCCGGAGATCATGGCACCGCGCATTCCGGAACGCTCCAATGACGAATTGTCCGTGCTCGCAGAAATCGGCGTGACCGCCGCCCGTGAGGCCATGGCGCGCGCCGGCAAGGGTCCGCAGGACATTGATGCCGTCCTGTGCGCCTGTTCCAACATGCAGCGCGCCTATCCTGCTATCGCAATCGAGATCCAGGCAGCCCTCGGGATCACGGGCTTCGGCTTTGACATGAATGTGGCCTGCTCTTCGGCGACCTTCGGCATACAGACAGCCACGGACATGATCCGCTCTGGCAGTGTGCGCACAGTGCTGATGGTCAATCCGGAGATCTGCTCCGGCCATCTGAATTTCCGCGACCGGGACAGCCATTTCATTTTCGGCGATGTGGCAACGGCAGTGATCGTCGAGGACGAGCGCCTGGGCAGCGGCGGCCCGGCCTTCGAGATCATCGGCACCAAACTCGCCACACAGTTTTCGAACAATATCCGGAACAATTTCGGCTTCCTGAACCGCACGGCGCCGGAGGGCATCGGCCAGCCTGACAAGCTCTTTGTCCAGGAGGGTCGCAAGGTCTTCCGCGATGTGGTGCCCTGGGTCTCCGAACTGATCCTTGAGCATCTGAAAGATCACGATATCGAGCCTGCCCATTTGCGCCGGCTGTGGCTGCACCAGGCGAACATCAATATGAATGAGTTCGTGGCCCGCCGGGTGCTGGGGCGTGATCCTGAACCCCATGAGGCCCCGGTCATCCTCGACGAATATGCCAACACCTCATCGGCCGGCTCTGTCATCGCCTTCCATAAATACAGCGACGACTTCGCGGCGGGCGATGTGGGCCTGCTCTGCTCCTTTGGCGCCGGCTATTCCGCCGGTTCCGTCATTCTGCGGAAGATGTGATCGCCATCCAGGATAGGATGTCATTGCGAGCGCAGCGAGGCAGCGCACCGCTGCGCTCGCAATGACCATGGGTCTGCATCAACGCCCGCTGGTTTTACTGCTGGACGAAGGCCTTGGCGATGATCTTCCAGTCGCCATTGACCTTTGCGAGGGTCAGAGCGTCATAGAAACGGTCCGTGTAGCGGAACAGAACGACAGCGAGACGGTCATCGACCATATTGACACTGATGATCTCGCCATCGCGGCCATCCCCCGGCGGGTTTTCGCCTTTGCTCCAGGCGTCCAGGATCTCATTCATATCCTTCCAGGCCCGGATGGTCTCGGCGCCATCCTCCCCCTTCAGGACACCAACCATGGTGGCGTGGTCGGCGGCGAAGGCCTTGCGCAGGCGCTCCCCGTCGGCCGTGCCCTGGCCATGGAAATAGTCAAACACCCGGGCCTTGATCGCGGCGGCGTCCGTGCCGGCCTCGTCATCATCGGCCAAAACAGGCGCTGCGGTGAGGAGCGTGCCGGCCATCAGGACCGGGAGGGCAAATTTACGGATCATGGTTGAACCCCATCTTGCGGATGACATCTAAAGCAAAGTGGGGAGAGGAAAGGAGCACGCGGCGGCCGTTTCAAGGCCGTCCGGGCTCAAAACACGCGGGACAATTTTGCCACGCGGGACAATTTTGCTGGCCCACGATCAGGCGGACGCCGATGCCACTTTCTGCGCCGGATCTTTCTGGTTCTGGTCCGGCACCTTGGTCTTGTGATGCGCACCGGCTTGCCGGGCATCTGACAGAGTCCGGGCAAAATAAAACCATTCGCCGCCAGCCTTGGCATGGGCCTTGGGCAACAGGACGAAACCATCAAACGGCGCGCGCAAGGGATCGGCTCCGGGCCAGCGGGCAATCAGCTCGTCTTTCTGCACGGGCGAGAAATTCTGCAAGGGCCTTTCGAACGTGGCCCCATCATGGGGTTTGCGCTCCAGGCGTTCCATACGGAACATGCGCGGATAGACCCCCTGTTCGGCGGGCCTGGCCTCAGGTCCCGTCAGACCCAGGAAACTCAGGGCATTGAGGATTGCGCGCTCCGCCACCTCGGGTCCGTTCGGGTCGCCATGCTGGCCCGTCTCCAGAACCACGCCTGTTTTGCCAAGCGCGGTGACCATGGACATGGTGTCCGCATCATCCGATGTCTCATCATAGACCTCGGCCCAGCCGGTCACGATATTGGGCACATCAAGGGCGGTGGCGAACCGGTCCGTCTCCGTGTCCCAGACATCGACAAACAGGAAGGGTTCCGTTTCGCTGGCCGTCGAATGGATATCAAGCACGTGATCGGCCTGACGGATCAATGGGGCCAGTTCATGGACCAGTTGATGCTCATAGGCTTTGGGCGGATCGACGAGCCGGAAATTCCGGTTGAGGTCAATATCGACGAACCGCCTGTCGATTTCCATCGCACGCGGATTGCACACGGGCACGAAAATCACCGTGCCAGAGGAGAGAGTGAGCGCACCCCTCTTGATCCGGTCAATCACGGCCTCCTGCGCCAGGGTTCCCGACGGCTCATTGCCATGGATCCGGCCAAAGACCAGAAGGCAAGGTCCCGGCCGATCACCGGTGAAAGTGACGGGATTGATCATAGGCTGTTCCCATCCTCTGCGAGCAGGCCACCAAGCACTTCAGCGCTATTGAGCGCGCGCTGGTAAACGATGGCTCCGCCCGGCGCCATGGATGAACCAAGGAAGCCCTTCTGCAAGAGCGCTTCCTGGAAAGAGATATCGTCCCGGTCGTCGCAGGTCACGCATTCAAAGTCGTCGCGGAAGCGAGGCCGCTGAAGGGGCGCATAAAGATAATAGAGGGGTGTCTGATCCGTGCGGTCATAGCGAATGGCGATCATCTTGAAATTCGCCTCGAAATAGCCTTTGAGGCTGGGCGTATTCGCGATCGCAATCTCGGTGATGATGTGTTCACGCTCACGGATCAAGGCGGCACTGATCCGGATATGGATGAGCGCCCTGTGCAGGTGGTGACGGCGGTGATCCGGATGCACATAGGCCCCTTTGAGCACAGCCATGCGCGAGGCCGGACAGGTCGCGCCCAACAGGCCGAGTTCCACCTCGTCCTCGGTGCGCTCCGGCAGGGCCAGGATGCCGCTGGCGATCAGGGCTCCATTGCTGAAGGCGCCAAGCATCAGGCCGCGCGATTGATCCGGATCATTTGTGAGATAGGATCTAAGCTCATGGGGCCTTTTGGGCACGACAAACGACTTGTTTTCCGGCGCCAATTGGGCCAGACAATCGCTTTGCAGCTTATAGGCAGCCTCGAAATCATCGAGTGTCAGCATACGGAATGCAAGATCCCTGCCCTGTGCCGACCGGGCCGCGCTCGCCTCGCCCATCCTATCCCCCCTCTTGTCCATCACCGATCCGCCTGCTGAAGCCATACGAGCCCTGGCTGTCAGCGTCCAAAGCGTTCCATCCACACGAAGGTATGCCCCATGACCGATGTTACCATTTATTCAGACGGAGCCTGTTCAGGCAATCCCGGTCCTGGTGGATGGGGCGCCATTCTTCGCTATGGCGAGCACGAAAAGGAACTCACCGGCGGGGAAGCGGAAACCACGAACAACCGCATGGAATTGACCGCGGCGATCGAAGCGCTTGAGGCCCTCAAACGCCCCTGCACGGTCTCTCTGTACACCGACTCTCAGTATGTGAAGGACGGCATCACGAAATGGATCGCCAACTGGAAAGCCAATGGCTGGAGAACGGCTGCGAAGAAGCCCGTCAAAAATGACGATCTATGGCGACGCCTGGACGTCGCCACGCAGAAACATACCGTCCAATGGCACTGGGTGAAGGGCCATGCCGGCCATCCGGACAATGAGCGAGCCGATGAACTCGCCCGTGCCGGCATGGCGCCCTTCAAAGCTGGCCGCGGCTGAGGACCTATTGTCCTCAGAGCTGGCCGAGAATGGTCTCGGCGCTGGACGCGTCCACCGCGGACGGATTGCTCTCCACATTGAGCTTCTCGACCACACCATCCTTGACGACCATGGAGAAGCGATTGGCGCGGGTGCCCATGCCAAAGCCCGAGGCATCGATCACAAGATCAAGCGCCTTGACGAAATCGCCATTGCCGTCGGCCAGCATCACGATCTGGTCATTGACACCGCTGGCCTTGCCCCAGGCACCCATCACAAAGGCATCGTTTACGGAAACGCAGGCAATGGCATCAACGCCCTTGGCCTTGATCGCGTCGGCATGCTGGACAAAGCCCGGCAGATGCTGGGCGGAGCAGGACGGCGTGAAAGCACCGGGCACGGCAAACAGGACAACCGTCTTGCCGGAGAACAGGTCATCGGTTTGCACCGGCTTGGGCCCACCTTCGGTGGCCTGGGTGAGCTGGAGGCCAGCGGGGATCTTGTCACCGACTGCGATGGTCATGTCATGGTCCTTTCTTCGCGGTGCTGGAACGTTACAACGCCTGGAACGTTACAATGCAGGGTGTTCGAAAAGCCGGGGCCACTGGACATATTTGACTGTACATATGGGACTGGACATATGGGACTGTACATATGGGACTGTCGCCCGTGATAACGCCCGCAGCTTGCACGAACACGTCTCGACGCGCATTTTGTGCGCCACTTAATCGCACGCATTGTTACCAGGAATTGCGCTGAGTGAATACGGCCTCCAAAGGCCGCCGGATCGGTTATCCTGATATGCTCGGCCACACGGCGCCTAAATGCCAGTGTCCCGGGGACGGATTGCCACGGTTGAATTCGCTACGGTTGAAAAAGGAGTGCCCGCCCCGTGTCCGACCAAAGCCCCACCGAGGATGGCCCCGCCGGCACCCCTAAGACCACGCCAGCGCCCGAACACATGTCCTCGACCGTCAGTCTCCAGGGGCAAGTCCTGATCGCCATGCCACCGCCAGCGATGGTGGATCGGCGGTTCGAGCGCAGTGTCATCTATGTGTGCAGCCATTCGGAGCAGGGGGCCATGGGGCTCGTGATCAACAAGCCGGCGGAAGGCCTCAGCTTTGGGGATCTGCTCGAACGGCTGAGCATCACGGCAACGGCGCCCGATGCCTGCCGGCTGCAGATCCATGCCGGCGGTCCGGTGGAAACCAATCGAGGCTTTGTCCTGCATTCGGCCGATTACCCGGCGACCCAGCCCATCTGCGACGGCGTGGGCCTGACGGCGACACTCGATATCCTGAAGGCCATGGCGCAAGGCAACGGCCCGGTTCAGTCTCTCCTGGCCCTGGGCTATGCGGGCTGGGGTCCAGGCCAGCTCGAAGGCGAGATGAAAGCCAATGGCTGGCTCTATGGTCCGGCGGATGAGGATCTTTTGTTCGGCACGCCATGCAGTGCCAAATGGGACAAAGCCATGGCCGCCCTTGGCATCAGCCCATCCCTTCTGTCCAATGTCCAGGGCACGGCCTGACGCCGAGCCCTGTCCTGGTACAGATTATTCGGTACAGATTACTCGGCGGCCTCAACCCGGCCAAACACATCCGCCGGTTCCTGGGCAGGGGCACTGCGCTCCGGCCCGAGCATGCGGGTGAGCAAGGCCTCGGCCCGCTCCGGCATCTGGGGCGTTCCGATGGTCGGGCCCAGGGCATAGTCGAGCCCCAGATCGCGCATGATCTTGACCTCGTCATCGGTCTCAACGCCAAGAGCCACACAGTCCATACCAAGATCATGGGCAAGGGTCGCAAGGCCCTTGACGAGGACCCGGGCCGAGGCGCTGGTCTGTGCACGGGCGATTACGGACCGGCCCAGGGACACCGCCTCAAAGGTCTGACCGGCAAGCCGGGACAGGGACGCATGACCCGCCCGCACATTGTCGAGCACCAGGCCCACACCGTCTTCTTTCAGGACGCGGAGCGTCGTCGCCGTCGCTTCCGGCTGGGCGGTCACCAGGGCTTCCTCAATCGCGAAACGCAGGCAATGGGGCGGCAGGCCGGCTCGGCCCACCAGCGTGCGCAGCTCATCGGCAAAATCGAGACTCAACAATTCAATGCTGGGCACCTCGACCGTCACGAACAGGGCCGGCTCCGTGGGCCAGCGGCGCTGCCAGTCCTGGATCTGACCAATGGCCATCTCAAGCAGGCGCAGCCCCAGATCGGCCATCACCCCCATATCCTCCGCCTTGCGCACCAGAGCCTCGGTGGAGACGACACCCCCAGATCCGACAGGCATATGGAGGCGGGCCACAAATCCGGCGAGGCGGGACTTCTGAAGATCAACCACCGGCTGATAGGTCAGGCCGCCCAGGCGTCCCTCCACAGCACGCATCACCGCCGCTTCAAGATCGGGCCCCGGCGCCGTTGCAGATGCCGCCGCCGCGACAAGGATGCTGCCGGGGCCTCGGGCCTTGGCCCGGGCCAGGGCCGTCCCCGCACGGGCGACCATGTCACGGGCCGTCTCGCTGGCTTGCGTTCTGGCTTCGCGCCCGCGTGCCGGACCATCCTCACCCTGAGGAGCGGCGGCAAGGGCAATCCCCACACAGGCCGACAGAGTCACATCCTGATCCCCGATAGGCATGGGCGCGCCGATCACATCGGCGAGAAGGCGCCCCGCTTCATCTTCCGTCCCCGGCTCGATGCCCTGGGCGAGCAGGATTGTGAACTCGTCACCGCCTGTGCGCGCCACCGTATCAAGATCGGTCACCAGCCCCTCAAGGCGCCGGGCTACCGTGACCAGAATGGCGTCGCCGTCAGCCGGCCCCATGACTTCGTTCACGGTGCGGAAATCATCAAGATCAATGCGCAGGATGGCTGGCATCTCATCCGCCAGGTGATCGCCTTGCGCCTTGCGAGCCCGAAGCAGCCGGCCCAGACGATCATACAGCAGGTCCGACCCCGCAAGACCCGTCAGATGGTCGAACATGGGCCGGACCGCGCCGGGCTCCCGGCCTTCCTTGCGCGCTGTCTCATCGGTCACGAGACCCAAAAGGCGCCGCGCGCGGCCATCCCGGCCCGGCACGGCCATACCCCGCAACATCACCCAGCGGTAAGACTGGTCATCGTGCAGCATGCGGAACAAAAACTCGAAGGACTGGTTGCCCCGCGCAACCCGGGCCTCGATGTCATGGCGCAAAGTCTCCACATCATCCGGGTGGACACGGTCGAGCCATGCCACAAGCGTCGAACCCAGATGGCGCGGCGTCGTGCCCAGAAGGGCGGCAACGACGGGAGACAGGGCAAGACGCCCGGACCCTGGATCAAGATCCCACACACCATGGCGCGCGGCTTCAAGCGCGAGTTCACACTGGTCGCCAGCCGGCTCCAGCGGCAGGACGGGGCGGATAGAATTGGTCTTCGGCTCGGCGCGTGAGGTGAGCAGAGCGGCCGGCTCACGCGCGTCCCCATCCTCGTCCCGGGTCCCATGGTCCGCCGCGGCGCCACCAGCCGTATCGCAGACCTTCTCCGTCCGCCCCAGGAGCGATGAGACAGAGAGCAGTGTGATGCCGGCCGCGACGGACCCCGTCAGCATCATGGACTGAAGATCCGCCAGCGGACCGGGCACCGTCATGGAGAGAAGCGTTGCGGCAAGCACGCACAGCACAATAAGCGCCAGACCGGGCATCAGCGCCGAGGCCCGGGCATCCCCGGCGCGGCCCAGCATCACGCCCACCCCGGCCGCGAAGAGGGAGACGGCAAGGGCCACGGGCCCCGCAAAGGCAGCCAGAAAACCGCCCGGCACTGTCAGCACGGCCCCCATGAGAAGAAGCTTTGAGGCCCGGGACACCATGAGCGGCAGGACAGGTCCAATCCGCCCCAAAGGTAGCCTATCATTGATCAGGACCAAACCCATGCCGGCAAGTGTCACCATGGCGGATGCCCGGATGCCACCCGCAAGGCTCCAATCCGCCGGCACCAGGGCATATTGGATGCCAAAACCCGCGGCCACGAAATAAAGGCCCGCACAGGCAAACGCCGTGACCGCCAACTCCTCCTGGCCGCCCTGGAGCACCCATCGGCCAACGGCAAGGGCAATCAAGGTGATCAGCACGCCGACAACGACGCCTTTGGCGCCGGCCACCATCCGGTCGACCCGCTGGAAACTGTTCTGGTCCCAAAGCGCCACCGTATAAGGGGCCCGGCCCTCGCCGACCCGCAGGGCCAGCGTCGTCGCCTGGCGCGGCGCCAGACGCACCGTGAAGGCAAGCGCTCCGGCCCGTGTTTCCATAGCGGTCAGCGGACGGGCCGGCGCATCCTCGGCCCAGAATGCCCCGCCCTTCACGGATAGTCCCCTTACCCCCGCACCAAAAGGGCCCGAGCCCGAAAGTGTCGGTGTCTGGACCACAAGGGTGCGGGTCTGAACCTCAGAAGACGGATTGATGAGCGAGGCCATCAACCAGCGGCCCGAGGCAAGATCCCGCTGCGGCACGGGCACCGTGGGCTGGGCTGCGTCTTCGGCAACCTCTTCCTCAACCGGCGCCGGCGGAACGATGGTGATGTCCTTCAGGACGGCCCGGATATTCACCAAAGCCGCGTCCGGATCGACAATCAGGCTGACGAGGCCGAACGCCCGGGTCTGAGCCAAAGAGGCGCTCCCACCGGAGCCACGCGCGCTTTGCACTGGGGATGCAGGAGCACCAGCCTCAACGAATTGGGGCGTGGCGTGGCCCGGCCTCACGAGGGAGGGCAGAACCATCACGGCCATCACGGCCACCATCAAAAAGACCGCGGCGGACAGCATGGCCCAGTTGGACCGGGCCTTCGGAGCGCCTGGCCTGGAGCGACCGGGATGCGCGCGCGTGCGCCGGCGACGCCGGTCCGGGCGCCCAGAGACTGCATTCAACCGGTTCTGGCGCGCCACAAGACAACCCTCCCGCCCCCGGGCCGAACAGCCTTGGGCGACAAACAGACCCCTGGAACGGCGAAACGCAGCCCCGCACCCCGCCAAGAGGCGCCGAACCGCACCGGTCAGGCCACGCCAATGCCCTGCCCCGCCGCATGGGCCGTCCAATTCAAGGGAGAGTGGGGACGTTCAGCCGGTCAGGACGACCGGAGATCCTCCGCCAGAAGTGCGAACAGCAGATGGTCCTGCCAGCGGCCATTGATCTTCAGAAAACCGCGTGCCAGCCCCTCCTGCCGGAAGCCACACCGCAGCAGCACCCTTTGGGACGGCTCATTTGTAGGGATGCATGCTGCTTCGATTCTGTGCAGGCGCAAATCCTGGAATACGAATTCCGCAAGACGCCGCACCGCCACGCCCATGAAACCCTGGCCGGCAAAGGGCTCGCCGATCCAATAACCGAGGGTTGCCGACTGGCTCACGCCCCTGCGGATCTCGGAGAGAGTGAGCGCGCCAAGAAGCACATCTCCCCGTGTCTTGAACAAAAAGAAAGGATAGGCCCGGTCTTCCCGGATTTCCCGATGGTAGCGGCGCACCCGCCGCCGGAAAGAGGCCCGGGTCAAATCATCGGACGGCCAAAGCGGCTCCCATGGTTCGAGAAAAGAGCGGCTTTGCGCGCGGATTTGGGCCCAGGCGTCGAAATCCGCGTAGTCCGGAAAACGCAAATAGACCGTCTGGGCGAGGAGCACCAGGGACGGATCGAAGCCGGGTCTGGATCCCAATGCGGGCATGGAGGTCTGCTTTTTTTCGTTTGCGCCAGGGGGATCTGGATCTATGGGCGCCTCAACACACCGTCGCCGCGACCGCCGCCCCACCGCAATCAAAAGACCCTAAGCTGTGTCCGGGTTCAACTGCGCCCAACATGACAAATCCTGCGACCTGGCTCAGGCCGCCTTGGACTGGGCGAAAACCCCTCTCACCCTTTCATAATCGCCGAGGGACCCGATCTCGCCAACCGCGGCAAAGGCCGGCTGGGCCCGGCCGAGAACGGTGGCGGCAAAATCCTTGACGGCCGCGGCATCTATGGCGGCCACACGGTCCATAACCTCGGCCGGTGGCACAATGCGCCCCTCCTGGAGGAGATCGGTCGCGGCGGCATCGGCCCGTCCGCCAGGGGACTCAAGGGCCATCAGGACACCAGAGCGGATCTGGGCACGGGCGCGGTTCAGCTCCTCTGCCCCCACGGTCTCGGTGAGATCGCGCATCTGCTCAGCGACGAGGGACATAACTTCCGGAAGGGACTCGCTTGCAGTGCCCGTATAGACGGTGACGTGACCTGTGTCCTTGTAGCTGCGCACGCCCGCATGGACCGCATAGGCAAGACCGCGGTCTTCCCGGATTTCCTGGAACAGACGCGAGGACATGCCCCCTCCCAGAATCTCGCCATAGGCCCAGGATGCGTAATAGGTTGGGTCCCCGAGCGGTGTGCCTTCAAAGGCCAGCGTCATGTGGACTTGTTCCGTGTCCGCCTCACCGCGCCGTTCACCGCCGCGAAAAACAGCCGGTTCCGGATCATCACTGCCGGGGCCGGGCTCCATATCGCCAAAGGCTGCCTGCGCGAGGGCCACAATGGCGTCCGGATCGATCGCGCCTGAGGCACTGATGACCATCCGGTCCGGTCGGTAATGCCGGGTCTGGAAGCCGCGCAGATCCTCGGTTGTCAGGGCCCCGACGCTCTCCACAGTCCCGAGAATGGAGCGCCCGAAGGCCTGGTCCGGATAGGCGGCCTCCTGCAGCAGGTCAAAGACAAGATCATCGGGCGTGTCGTTGGCCCGGGCCAGCTCCTGGAGGATCACGGTGCGCTCCCGCTCGAATTCCTCCATGTCAAACAGGGGGCGGCGCAGAATATCGGCCAGAAGCTCCATGCCGAGCCCCACATCTTCCTTCAGCAGGCGGACATGATAGGCGGTCTGGCTGCGCGCCGTGTAGGCGTTGAAAAATCCGCCTACGGATTCGATTGTCTCGGCAATGTCACGGGCGCTGCGCGAGGTCGTGCCCTTGAACGCCATATGCTCCAAGAAATGAGCGATCCCATTCTCGCGCAGCGTTTCATGGCGCCCGCCAGCCCCGACCCACACACCCATGCCCACACTTTCCACACTGGGCATGGGATCGCAGGCCACGCGCAGGCCATTTGACAATTCCGTGACAATCACGCCCATGGGGCCCCCTCGCGTCCTAAAAATCCGTCCATCATCCCTGCCAGAGGGATTGGAAGGCTTGCAACCTAACATCGTAACGCGGGAGCTGACAGGGTGACTTGCATCATTGCCTGGATCTGCCCCACACAGGGTGGGAAAACAAATCAGAATGGCGCAGGAGACGTATTATCAACCTCGCGGAGAGCGCCAAGAGCGCTCACATGTCGCCCGCGTGGGCGGGAATGGGCTCCCCGGCCTTGATCTCATCGGCCGAAACCTCACCGGCCTTGATC
>CAYUYV010000021.1:35914-41737 GCA_964449455.1 uncultured Alphaproteobacteria bacterium
CGGCCGTCATCTCACCGGCCATGCGGCTTTGAAGGTCGGGCGCGAGGGTCGACAGGATAAAGAATATAAAGCCCATGACGAAGCAGACCGGCTGGGCCGTAAGACCATGCCGGATCCCGGGGGCATAGATCGTCTCATGAATGTCGACGCTCGTGTCGGCCTCATCCTCATCAAGACTCTGCAGCTCCAGGGTCGCGATCCGCCGGATGACCCAGGCCCCGGCAATGATGGACGCAATCCAAAACGTCCAGGCGATGCCGATCAGCCCGATTGCAAGGCCCGTACGGGCCTCACTGGTCGTGAAGAAGGTCAAAGACAAGGCCAAGACCAGTGACGCAAGATTGATAAAAATCCGGGGATATTCGAGGACGACCGCATAGCCGCTCGAAGACTTTGTGCTGCCCGCAATGGTCGTCGTCCCGCTCACAGCTTGAGCCTCTCACAGATCCGCCGGGCGCACACATCGCCAAAGGTGTTGCGGATCTTCCGGACCACGGAAAAGCGGAACGCCCGATCGTTGTCGGGTTTCAGAATGTCATTGACTTCCGCTTCTGCCAGTTGGACACGCAGTCCGAAATCTTTCGCGTCCTTCGCTGTGCATCCCTCGGTCCCCAGATATTTGCCCAGGTTCCTGATCTTCCAATTCGCGCGCGTCATGGCGTACTCCAAACGCCCCACCCATTCGCACCGGTCAGCCATACAGTTGGTAACACTCGCGTTAAACGAAAATACGACACTTCGCCCTCGCGCCAAGGGTCACGCGCACCAGAAACCCGCGCAAACCCATGGTCCTCGACGACTTGTGATCTTGTGGAGAGGTGGAGGCGACCTATCGTCACCCGCGCCGCCAGCCCAGGCGTCCATGGGCCATGTGATAAGCCGTATAGACGCCGAGCAGGCACAGGGCAAAGCCGAACCACGTCACCGCATAGCCCAGGTGATTGTTGCGCGGCATGACCACGGACGCACCGCCCAGCGGCAGCCCGCCTGCGGGGGTGGCATCGGCATTGGCGTCCACAAACAGGGGCAAGGCATTGGGAACGCCAGCGGCTTGAGCCATCGCCGGAAAGTCTCGCCAGTACCAGGTGCCGGTTTCAGGATCATTGTCCGGCGTAAAAGGGCCCCGGCGCTGGGGCCGCCGGATCAATCCGGTCAGCCTAACGGGACCCGCGACCTGGCGATCGGTGGTGGTCACATCCTTGGCGTTGAACGGCACGAAACCGCGATTGACGAGCACCGGCGGTTTTCCGGCCCGCTCAAGGGGCGTGATGATGAAATGACCGGGGTTGCCGGCGCCCAAATGGCCGAACACCGGCATTTCCGCATCATGCTGGAACGTGCCCATGACAGTCACCGGCCGAAACTCAATCGCCTCAAGCGCCGCCTCGTCTCCCGACCACACGCTCTCAAGCGGCACGGCATCCATGGCCGGGCGTGCCTCCAGCTTTTCGATCAGGTCGAGTTTCCAGACCCGTCGATCGAGCTGCCACTTGCCGAGGCTTAGCAGGACGCCAAGGGCGAGGAGCGAGGCGATCGTGAGAATGGGATAGGGCCGGAAAAACATGGATGGCTTTCCGCTTTGAACGGGTCCGGTTGGGCGTGGTCAGTCAGCCAGGATCAGCGCGCATCAAAGACCATGTCAGGACAAGCGGCCCTCTTCGGCATTGCGGCGATACTGTTCGGAAATCAGCCAGGCCTTGAACAGGCGGATGGTCCCGACACTGATCAGCGGCACAATGGGAAGCCAGATGACGGCCTGAACCCAATAAGGGGCCTGGAACAGGACCTCCACGACAATGATGCCGACGACCGCCAGGCTTCCCACAATGAAAATACTGAACGCCGCCGGTCCGTCGCCTTGGTCATAAGGCGTGAAATCAAGGCCGCAGACATCACAGGACAGTCGCAACCCCAGCACCGAGGCAAACAAAGCGCCTTTGCCGCAGCGGGGGCATTTCCCCCGCATGGTGGCCAGCAAAGGCGAACCCTGTTGTGCCGCAGGATCCGCCACGCGGGTCCCCCCCCGTGAATCGCCGGGACCAGCCTTAGTGGCCGGCACCGCCCGCGCCAGCGCCCCAGACATAGATCATGGCAAACAGGAACAGCCAGACCACGTCCACGAAATGCCAGTACCAGGCGGCCGCTTCAAAGCCGAAAATATTGCCGTCCTTGAAATGCCCAGCATAGCCACGCAGCAGACACACAATCAGGAACACGGTTCCAATGATCACATGGGCGCCGTGGAAGCCAGTGGCCATGAAGAAGGTCGCGCCATAGATGTTCCCGGAAAAGGAGAACGCGGCATGGGCATATTCGTAGGCCTGCACGCAGGTGAAGCAGACGCCCAAAATGACCGTGAGCCAAAGACCCTGGATGTAGCCCTGGCGGTTGCCGGTCTCCAGGGCGTGGTGTGCCCAGGTCACGGTCGTGCCGGAGGTCAGCAGGATGAGCGTGTTGATGAAGGGCAGATGCCAGGGATCGAAGGTCTCAATGCCCTCCGGCGGCCACTGGGCGAAGCCATGCTCCGTAGGGAACAGGGACGTGTTGAAATAGGCCCAGAACCACGCCACGAAGAACATTACTTCCGAGGCAATGAAAAGCACCATGGCATAGCGGTGATGGAGCTGAACGACCGGCGTGTGGTGGCCGCCGACCTCGTGTTCCTTGATCACGTCGCCCCACCAGCCGATCATCACATAAATGACGCCGGCAGCGCCGATGACAAAGACCCAAGGGGTCTGTGGCACACCGAACAGGCCTTCCGGACGCATCCACATGACGGCGCCGATTGCCATGATGAAAGCGCTCACCGAGGCGACCAGCGGCCAGGGGCTGGGATCGACCAGGTGGTAATCGTGATTGGCTGAACCGGCCATTGCGTGTCTTCTCCTCGCTGGGGCGCCGGATAGCGTGTCCTGCTCCGCGCTCCCGCCTCAAAATTCCACTTCTTTTACCACGGGATGTGCTCCCGAGCCCACCGCTTTGCACTGGGATGCGGTGTCACTGGACACATCTTTCGACCAGGCCACGCTTGCGCCTCAGTCGCTGGCCTTCCCGCCGCCCGTTTCAGCCTTTGGGAAGAAGGTATAGGACAGCGTGATGGTCTTCACGTCGTCCTGGCTCGGGTCTTCGGCAATGGCCGGATCGACGAAATAGGACACGGCCATGCGCATGGTCTGTCCCGGTTGCAGTGTCTGTTCCTCAAAACAGAAACAGTCGACTTTCGCGAAATAAAGGCCGGCCTTTTGCGGCGTGACATTATAGGTCGCCGTGCCCGTGACCGGTTTGTCGCTGTGATTCGTCACCTCATAAAGGGCGAGCATATTCTCGCCGATGCGGCCCATCTGGCTGGTCTGGACCGGCTTGAACCGCCAGGGCAGGCCACGCGCCGTATTGGCGTCAAAGCGCACTGTCATGGTTCGCTCAAGCACGGTGCCGTCATGGCTCACCGCGACCTGCGTCGTGCCGCCAAAGCCCGTGACCCGACAAAACGTGTCGTAGAGCGGAACGGCGGCATAGGCGAGGCCGACCATGGCGCCAGCGGCGAATGCACAGGTGAGTGCCACGCGCAGATTGCTGCGTGTTCCGTCTGTCCCGCTTTTCTCTGCGCTCTCACTCATGGTCTGGATTGCACCTGAAAGACTTGGATAACGCCAATATGGGGTCGGATCAGAAGGGCCGGGCGACAGCTCCAGGGCCAAGCTTCACCAGCGTGACGGCAAAGAGCAGGACCGCAAACCCAATGAGGGACAGGGCAATCGCCACATTCCGTCCATGCCGTGCCTTGACGAATGTCTCCCGGGCGACGCCCGACGGCGCATAAAGCGCGTCCATATCCGTTTGCGCCGCTGTTTCGCCGGCCGGAACGACGGATGCATCAAACGCGTCGCTTTGGCTCGTCATGGAACCCTCCTTCCATCCATATCGGGCGGCCTCACACCGCCAGATCCTTTATCCGCGAGATAATATCCGCAAGATCAGGGCGCAATCCCCATAATCGGCTCAATGCCGAGAACCAGAAAGATCAGGAACAGATAGAGGATTGAGAAGCGGAACAGCCGGCGCGCCACGTGATTGATCTGGGTCTGAGATCGCGCGTCATCGCCGCTGGTCCGGCCCAGCCACCATAGGCGTGCCGCGAGCAGCGTGAACCAGCCGCCAAGGGCCAGGCTGACGAGCCCGTAAAGCCAGCCGGAAAACCCGAGGGCCACGGGAGCCAAGGTCACCGCCCAAAGCCCAATGGCGTAGATCAGGATCTGCCAGCGGGTTTCTGCTTCGCCGGCAACCACCGGCATCATCGGCACACCAGCTTTTTCATAGTCACCCGCACGATAGAGGGCGAGTGCCCAGAAATGGGGCGGCGTCCACATGAAAATGATCGCGAACAGGATGACCGGCTCGATCGACATGCTGTTGGTGACCGCCGCCCAGCCGATCATTGGCGGAAACGCACCGGCCGCCCCACCGATCACGATATTCTGCGGGGTCCGGCGCTTTAGCCACATGGTGTAAATGAAGAGATAGAAGGCGATGGTCAGGGCCAACAGGCCGGCTGCCATGAGATTGACGAGGAGGCCCATGGCCGCCACGGAGGCAAAGGACAGAAACGCCCCAAAAGCCAGTGCCTCATCCTTTTGAACCCGGCCCAGCGGAATAGGCCGCCGGCGGGTCCGTCCCATGATCCGGTCGATATCCGCGTCATACCACATATTCAACGCACCGGACGCACCCGCTCCGACGGCCATGCAGATCAAAGCCGCCGCCGCAATGACCGGGTTGATCGTGCCCGGCGCCATGAGCAGGCCCACAAGCCCGGTGAAGATCACGAGGGACATGACCCGCGGCTTCAGCAGAACCACATAGTCGCGCCAGGTGGCGAGGCTCACATCGGCCTCGAACAGCCGATCGCGTTCCTGGAATGCGGCCCCGCCAAGCGCGGACCCGTGGAAATGGCCTTCGACCGTGGACGCGTTGCTCACGCCTGCTTCTCCTTAAACGCTATTCACCGGGCCTGCCCGCCGGCAGAGCGAACCCGGCCACCCGAGAAGCGGGCCGGGTTCGACAGGTCTCGCGAGACGATCAACGGATGCGCGGCAGCTCGTTGAACTGGTGGAACGGCGGCGGCGAGGACAAGGTCCATTCGAGCGTCGTTGCACCTTCGCCCCAGGGATTGGCTTCTGCCTTGCGCTTGCGCACCGCGGCTTCGGCAATCCCCACCAGGAAGACCACCAGACCGACGACCGTGATGTAAGAGCCGTAGGAGGAGATCTCGTTCCAACCGGAATAGGCTTCCGGATAGTCCACATAGCGGCGCGGCATGCCTGCGAGACCGAGAAAGTGGTGCGGGAAGAACAGCACATTCACGCCCACAAAGGTCAGCCAGAAATGCAGTTTACCAATGAACTCATTGTACTGAATGCCGAACATCTTGCCGAACCAGTAGTACCAGGCAGCGAAGATGGCGAAGACGGCGCCCATGGACAGCACATAGTGGAAGTGGGCCACGACGTAGTAGGTGTCGTGGAGGGACTGATCGACGCCGGCATTGGCCAGCACGACACCCGTCACACCGCCCACGGTGAACAGGAAGATGAAGCCGATTGCCCAGAGCATCGGTGTGCGGAAATCAATGGACCCGCCCCACATGGTGGCGATCCAGGAGAACACTTTGATCCCCGTGGGCACGGCGATCACCAGCGTGGCCATGGTGAAATAGGCCTGCATGTCCACATTGATGCCGGTCGTATACATGTGGTGCGCCCACACGATGAAGCCGACAAAGCCAATGGCCACCATGGCGTACGCCATGCCCAGATAGCCGAA